>JAFABO010000227.1 GCA_023426005.1 Bacillota bacterium
ACAGTGCTCCGTCCACACCAATCATGCCGATAATGTGCAGAATTACATCCTTACCTCCAACCCACTTCTGAGGTTTTCCACTGAGTACAAATTTTATTGCTTCAGGCACCTTGAACCAGGCTTCACCTGTGGCCATGCCCGCTGCCATATCCGTGCTTCCGATACCTGTGGAGAAAGCTCCCAGTGCACCGTAGGTACAGGTATGCGAATCGGCCCCTATCACCACGTCACCCGGAACTACCAGACCCTTCTCAGGAAGAAGTGCGTGTTCAACTCCCATCTGGCCCACCTCAAAGAAATTCACTATGCCCATTTTTTTTGAAAACTCTCTGCAAACCTTAACCTGCTCGGCTGATTTGATATCCTTGTTAGGAGTAAAGTGATCCGGAACTATAGCAATTTTGTTCCCGTCAAATACCCTGTCCAGGCCAACCTTTTCAAATTCCTTTATAGCAACAGGTGATGTTATATCATTTCCCAACACCATATCCAGTTTAGCTTTTATCAGCTGTCCTGCCGTTACCGAATCCAAGCCGGCGTGAGCTGCAAGAATTTTCTGTGTCATTGTCATACCCATACTAACAAACCTCCCCATATTCATAAATGTCTAAAGTCAATTACTATCGGCTGAAAGCCGATAGTTTGGGTTTGAAGCTGAAGCCTCCTGAAGTATAAAAAATCATACAAACCCAAACTGCGTTGAAAGCCAGCTTAAAAGCAATATTCGACAGAAAGACGAAGGCTTTCAACCGTAATTGACTTTGGTAAATTACATTGACTTTGCAAAATATAAATCAGCAATTACTAATTAACTTTAATTAACTCTAATTTTTATATCGGATACTTTCTATGATTACAAACGGCTAAAAAATAAGAGCACTTTTTAACCTTGGCTTAAATTCATTATACAATAAGGCTAATAAGTGTTCTTCATGATATTTACCGTTATCTTTAATAATTATGAATGTTTTTTGACGAATTACGGTACTGCATAGGTGTCATATTTATCTGTTTTTTAAACATATCATTAAACCGCTGCTGATTGGAAAAGCCCACGCTGTGAGCAATTTCGCCGACCTTCATATCAGTCTCCTCCAAGAGCTCACAGGCACGTTTTATCCTGATATTCAAAAGATACTGCATGGGGCTCAAACCGGTAACCTCCTTAAATGCCCTCGTAAAGTAGCTGGGGCTGAGGAAGACATATCTTGCTATATCGGTTATTGAAATCTCTCTTTCAAAGTTATTGTGTACAAACTGAATTGCCGAATGCATAAGTTCCTTTATTTTTGGGCTCTTATTCTTTATGCTGTTTTCCCATTCGGCCTTCAGCGCCCTGGATATGAGAACAAACAGTTCCATCAGCATAAGATAGTCCAGCAGTTCACTTCCCAGCTGGTCACTTGCTTTTTCCTTAAGTATTCTGTTCAGAAGTATTATTATGTCATTTTTCTGACTCACCTTAAGTTTTATAAAAGCACCGGATCCCCTTCCGCTGACAAAGTTTATAAAGTCTTCGAGTGAAGCCTCCGACATAGCCAGGTTTGACTGGTTCATAAACTTAAAATACAGGACTATGAAGTCACACCCTCCGTCTGAGGTAACCTCCAGCTTGTGGTGCTGATGCGGCTTTATGATAACTATGTCGTTTGATCCCACAGTTACCGTCTGGTCTCCTATTTCAAACAGACCTCCGCCTGATTTAATGTATACCATTTCAAAGGTTTCGTGGATACTAAGCCCTTTCGACCATTCAGCATTCCGATACCGCTCTATGGCCTTTATACTGGTTACAGGTATAAAACTTGCCGCACCCAGAACACCTTCCCATGCTTTTGGTATTGACATAGACTGCATATTACCCCGCCCCCTTTAGACTTTTATTACACTTTATACTATCTTTCTATTTCTTCTCTGCTTCTTTTCTTCCCTTTTCCCACTTCTTTCCTACTTATTTTCCCTCTTCTGGGCCTTCTGAGGCTTACGATCCCATGGTTTGAGATTCTTGGGAGGCTTTCCTACGAACTTAATGCCGGTCTGCTTTCTGTCTTTGCCCGTACCGCCTTCCTTTTTGTCATCACACCTGAATTTCTTACCAGACTTATCATTGCCAAATTTCTTTTGGTCACCCGGCTTGCTGTCCTTGCCAAACCTTTTTTCTCCTCTGTCATCGCGGTTGTGCCCGGCAGCCGGTTTATCGCTGCCTTTTTTGAACCTTGCGGCCGGTCTGTCATCGCGACTAAACTTCGATCCGGGCTTATCGCCTTCACGCTTGGGCTTTGAGCCCTGCCTTTCATCCCGGTTAAATTTATTATCGGACTTTCCGCCAATCTTAAACTTTGTACCACCCTTGCCGGACCATTTTTCATCCCTGCCGCCCTTTTTATAGCCATCCCCGGCTTTGTCCTTACCGGGCAGCTTGTATTTTCTTTCAGGCCGGTCCTTATCGAACTTCTTACCAGGTCTGTCACTCTTTCCATGTTCAAAAGTATTTTTTTCACCTGTGCCGCCGGCCTCAGTTTCACTCTTGCGGCCGTTATGCCTGCTTAACCTCTGACCATATTCACTGGTAGTATCGAATTTCTTCCTTTCCTTCCTGTATTCCACTATTGCCCCATTGTACATTGATTTGGGAATAATGGAAATTCTCAATTCATTTTCATATTGCTTTATAACGGGTTTCTCTTTTTCAGTAACAATGGAAATTGCCACACCTTCATTGCCGTTCCTGCCTGTTCTGCCCGCTCTGTGCAAATACTCCATGGATCTCTCGGGAATGTTTACATTAAAAATATGTGTAACACCTTCTATATCCAGTCCCCTGGCAGCAATATCCGAAGCTATCAGCAGCTGCAGTCTGCCCGATTTGAAATCATCCATTGTCTTTTTTCTGTCGCTTTTCACATTTGAACCATGAAGACCGTCAGCCCGTAATTTGTGGTATTTAAGTTTTTCAGCAGCTTCGGCTATGTCTTCGGCATTACCAAAGAAGGCAATAGCCTTTGGCGGATTGATTATCCTGACCAGCTTGCGGAGCACATCGATTTTATCTCTCTGCTCTGCCACAAAATATATATGGTCAATTGTGTCCGGAACTTCAATGACGTTCTTGCTCTTAATAACCCTGGGTTCCTTCATCAACAGCCTTGCTCTTTCAATTGTACGCGCCGACATGGAGGCAGAGCACATCATGATCTGCCTTTCCTTAAGCGTGGTCTTGATAACAGCCTTTATGCCCTCTATATTGCTGTCATCCAGAAGCCGGTCGGCCTCATCGATGATTACGGTTTTTATGGTATGCGCCGAAATCTTCTTTTTCTGGATCAGTTCAAGTATTCTTCCGGCAGTACCGACTATAATATGCGGCTTGGTTCTAAGCTTGTCAACCTGCCTTGTTATATTTACATCACCGATTACCGGTGTTGAAGATGCTTTCAGCTCGGAATTGAGGGACAGCATTTCTATGACCCTTATGACCTGTATGGCAAGTTCGTGGGTGGGGACAAGAATGAGCGCCTGCATTTCCTTTTTTTCAGTATCCAGCTTTTCAAAAAGCGGGAGCAGATAAGCAAGAGTTTTACCTGTTCCGGTCTCAGACTGAAAAATCAGGTCACTGCTTTTCTGCGCCTCGGGTATTACCTTTTGCTGTATTTCGGTCGGCACTGTGATATCCGCCAGTTTAAGTGCCTCAACGAGTGACCTGTTCAGGTGCATGCCTTCAAATGTTTGTTCCATTTGTTCTCCTTTATAAAGTTCATATATTTATAATTAAAAATTTTATTAATTAATCTTTATTTTTGCTCTTTTCAATCTTTTCAGCCAGCTCGTATAAATATGTCCAGCGCTCCATAAGATACTCCAGCTCCTCCTCCAGCTTCCGCTGTTTTTCCAGGAGCTCCTGGAGCAGTGCATAATCGCTCGAAGCCCGATCTATCTCCATTTTATTCTTCTCAATTTCGCTTTCCTTATCAGCTATTTTATCATCAATTTCCTCAAATTCCTTCTGCTCCTTGAAAGTAAATTTCAAAGGCCGTTCCTTCTGTCCGTCTCTGCCGCTTCCCGCGGCCTGATTATTTTTTTCTCCTGCCTGACCCGATTGTTTGTTATTTTCCGGCTTTCCTGAATTCCGATCAGCCTCTTCCTTAAGTGCTGCTTTCTCATAATATGCTTCTCTATAGGCAGTATAGTTTCCTGCATATTTATTGATAAATCCATCTCCCTCAAAGGAAAAAATACGCTCGGCAATCCGGTCAAGAAAATATCTGTCATGGGATACGGTAATCACCGCCCCCGGGAACTCATCCAGGTAGCTTTCCAGTATGGTCAGAGTCTGTATGTCCAGATCATTGGTGGGCTCGTCCAATAACAGTATGTTTGGCGCCCCCATTAAGATACCGAGCAGGTAAAGCCTCCTCTTTTCTCCGCCCGACAGTTTTGCTATGGGTGTCCACTGGACACCCGGCGGGAACAGAAAGCGTTCCAGCATCTGTGAAGCACTGAGGCTGCCTTTTTTAGTTTCGATATGCTCCGCTATCTGCCTGATATATTCTATAACGCGCAGGTTCTGATCCATACCTGCATTTTCCTGCGTAAAAAAACCGATCTTAACGGTTTCGCCAATTTCCACATTTCCTTTATCAGGCTTGATTTCCCCAGAAATAATCCGGAGAAGTGTTGATTTTCCGATGCCATTGGGGCCTATAATCCCTATCCTGTCATCCCGGAGCAGGATATAGCTGAAATCCCTTATGAGTACTTTATCCCCATATGATTTATCTACATTTTCCAGCTCAATTATTTTCCTTCCCAGCCTTGAGGAACCAACCTGTATCTCAACATTGTCCTCCTGCTTTGGTGCCTCTTTTTCCTGGAGCTTCTCAAATCTCCCTATTCTGGCTTTTTGTTTTGTTGATCTGGCCTGCGCACCCCTTCTGATCCATTCCAGTTCGCTCCGCAGCAGACTCTGGCGTTTCCTCTCCGAGGCCTGTTCCAGCTCCTCCCGTTCAACCTTCATTTCAAGAAACTTGCTGTAATTTGCCTGATAACTATAGAGTTTCCCATTATCAAGCTCTATAATTCTATTTGCCACCCTTTCAAGAAAATATCTGTCATGGGTCACCATCAACAGTGCACCTTTTCTTGAATTTAAATATTTTTCAAGCCAGTCAACAGAGTCATTGTCTATATGATTTGTAGGCTCATCCATTATCAGCAGTTCTGTTGGATTTATCAGGGCCCCCGCCATGGCAATCCGTTTTCTCTGCCCGCCCGAAAGCTCTGCAACATCGATATCATAATTGCTTATTCCAAGCCTGCTGAGAATTGTTTTGGCCTCACTTTCCATGGTCCAGGCATTCATGGTGTCCATTTTCTGCATCAGCTCCAGCAGCCTTTTTTCCAGCTGTTTGTCTTCGGGGGCTTCCTGGCATTTCTTAATTACATACTCATATTCCCTCAGCAATTCCATTACGGGAGAGTGTCCCGTAAATACCTGTTGAAGGACGGTTGTACCTGTTTCGAAGTTTGGAGCCTGCTCAAGATAACCCACCCGTACATTATTTGCTTTGATTACCCGGCCTGCATCAGTCTGTTCCAGGCCGGCTACCACTTTGAGCAGTGTACTTTTACCGGTTCCGTTTATGCCTATGAGACCGATTTTGTCTCCTTCTTCTATTCCCAGCCATATATCATTAAAAAGGATTTTTTCACTATAGCTTTTGGATACGCCTTCCGCCGATAAAATGTTCAATTGCAGATCTCCTTCATTCTTTGAGAAATACTTTCTAAAATATTATTATACCATTGATACGGAGGTATTTGCTACGTTCAGTTTTCCCGTTTATTGCCTACACAGTCTTACCGTTTATGGCGTTCTGCATATCCGCATCTCCTGCACAAATCCTCAACCGCAGTGCGGGCAGTAAATCCGTCATACATTCTGCAAGCCCTCGGGGAGGCAAGTATATCCTTTAGAGGCTGCTCAAATATATTGCCTAAGGGTATATTGCCCTCACTGTCCAGGCAGCAGGGAACCACAGTGCCGTCGGCCAGAATGCCGAACTGATCCCTCAGGCCATAGCAAAACACAGCCTCCGTTGGATCGGCACGTTCCAGATCAGGCCACTCAAACCTTCGCGCCAAATGCAGGAATACCCTTTCGGCCAGTTTTGTGTTTTGGCGCAGCACTAACCCTTTATACATGGCAGGTTCCAGGTCGGCTCCACAGCTTTCTTCCCCGGAACTAAAAGCCATATTCAGTGCCTTTAATATGTCTCCGTTCAAGCTGTTTTCAGTGGTTATACCCGCTCCTTCCGCATTCCAGAGCCGGAATTCACAAATTATTCCCCGGGCACTTGCTTCCTTTACAAAACTTACAGCGTCTCCAAGGTATTCCTCTAAAGCAATCCTTTCACGGTTTGCCTCGAAACTGTGCAGGGATATGCTGA
>JAFABO010000011.1 GCA_023426005.1 Bacillota bacterium
CTTTAATCTGCCATACTCTCACAATGTCTTCCGTTTATCATTTTACAATATATTTTAGTAAATTGAAAGCAAAAAGCCTATATTTATAAGGGATTTAAATAAAAAATTTGAATATTGTATACACTTACTACTATATGCTCCCAGAATATGAAATGATTACACCATTATTAACAGTTATAGTTTTTTTAAAGCTGACAGCTGTATAATAAAGGTATAAAAAGTCAATTTCTATCGGCCGGAAGACAAAAGCTTTGAACCATAATTGACTTTGGTAATATTTCCGCTGTCCCATTTGGCTAATATATGAAGTATATTAATATAAAATTTGGTTATATTGGCAGACACTCAACGGTATAAATTTATAATATAATAGTAATAGCAGTTTTCTGATGATGAACTACATTTACTATTGGAGGAACTATGGATTTTTGGGACAAATATAAGGGTACGGTTAAGAAAATAGTTTTAATAGTATTAATATTCGCTTCCATATATGTTTCAATCAAATATTTATTGCCTTTTTTTGCACCTTTCGTAATCGCACTTATCGTTTCCTACATAAATGAGCCTGTAATCAGGCTTTTGCAAAAAATTAAAATATCCAGGAAGGTTGCAGCCTGTATTTCTCTGCTGTTTACAATGTCGGTGCTGGCTTTTGTAATCACCCTGGGGGTTATTAAAGTCTATAATGAGCTGATAGCCCTTCAGGATAATATAAATTCTTATTCTGCAGACATATCTGACAAATTGAACAGGCTGCTGTTTAAGTTTACCAGCTTTTATAACGCTCTCCCAGTTGAAGTAACGGGCACCGTCACAACAAACCTTTCATCCGTTACCACAAAAATCACTGATTTTATAACAGCCATTATACAAACAGCCATCAGCACAGTATCCTCCATCCCCAAATTAACGGTGTTTGCCATAGTCACCATACTGGCAACCTATTTCATCAGCAGCGACCGGAAAGCCATCTCCTCTTTCTTTTACAGACAGCTGCCCTTCTCCTGGAGAAAGCGTATGGCAGGGATTAAAAAGGACACCATCAAAGCTTTGCTGGGATACTTCAAGGCAATTTTAATACTCATGAGCTTTACCTTTATCGAAGTGAGTGTGGGCCTGTTTATACTGGATGTAAAATATGCTTTTTTATTGGCTTTAATAGTGGCATTATCCGATGCCATTCCAATTGTAGGGACAGGAGTGGTCATGCTCCCCTGGATACTGTGGAACGTATTCACCGGAAATATGCCCCTGGCTTTCGGCCTGGCAATAATATATATCCTTGGGATACTGATAAGGCAGATCATGGAACCAAAGATCATAGGGAGCCAGATAGGCCTTCACCCGCTGGTAACACTGTTTGCCATGTATATAGGCCTGCAGTTTTTCAGCATTCTCGGGATGTTTATCGGGCCCATCAGTATGATTATAGTAAAAAACCTGCAGGACGCAGGTGCTTTGAAGCTGTGGAACGACTAGAAACTCAGGGTTGTGTTTGGATTTAACACATTATGCCAGTTGGTTAATCATAATCAATATTTCAAGTAAAAATGTACAGGCTATACCGGTACTTCCATACCAACTTCAAGCAATGGATGGCACACAAAGCACTTGCTTGAAATAGTACGGTTCAAAACAAGTATTTTCTTGCCGTCGCAGCAACTCGACCATCCGGGTCTCGCGTGCTGCTCAAAGTGACATCCTGTCACTTTGCCGGCTGAAATACTTGTTTTTCACCTACAAATTTCAGCAAGCACTTTTACCATGCCATCCATTACTTGAAGTTGTACTCGCGTACCGGTATGGTCCGTATAGCTGGTTACCTGCAATAAATCCTACTAGCAGCACAACAAGCTAATTTAGCCTTCCAGACACAACAGCATCGTTTCTCCTATTTTTTAAATTGTCCCAAAACAACTCTATCGTTACCTCCCAGATCTTTCAGAACAGTAACACTTTCAAAGCTGTTCTCCATCATGAGCCTGCTGACACTTTCACCCTGGTTATAGCCTATTTCCAGCACCAGGTAGCCATTCTCATAAAGAAACCCGGGGGCGGTATAAATTATTTTTCTATAGAAATCAAGGCCGTCTGCGCCGCCATCCAGGGCGATGCACGGCTCGTGATCCCGGACCTGTATCTGAAGGGTTTTTATTGTTCCTGTTTCAATATACGGGGGATTACTGGCTATAATATGGAACTTCTCCCGGGCGTCAAGTACCTCAAACAGATCTCCGCAGCGGAATTCCACCCGTTTCTCCACTCCGGCCCGCACCGAATTTACTCTGGCTATCTCAAGAGCGTCCTGTGATATATCACATGCTACCGCTCTGCTGCCGGGGCAGTGGTATGCAATGCTCACAGCTATGCAGCCCGATCCGGTACACATGTCCAAAACCTTTGTTCCGGGAGCATGGCAGGCTTTTTCCTGAAAACATTCACCTGTCTCTCCATTGATCTCAATTCCGGTTATCAGTTCAATACACTTTTCAACCAGAATTTCGGTATCCTGTCTCGGAATCAATACGGCAGGGCTAACCTTAAAGCTTAAAGACATAAATTCCGCCTCACCCAGAAGATACTGCAAGGGAACCTTTTCCGACCTCCTATGGAGGAAGGCCTCCAGTTCTCCAAGCTCTCCGGCTTCAAGCACCCTGTCACCGTGTGTGTACAAATAAGCCCTGTTGCACTTCAATACATGGCAAAGTATAACCCCGGCTTCCAAAACCGGGGTCTCAATTTCAGCATTTTTTAAGGTTTCTGCTGCATACTGCAAAAACTGCTTGATAGTTTTCATATAGTCACACACTCGCTTACTTCTCACTTACTTTCCCCATTCGTCACTTCCGTCTTCGGCGGGAATTACCTCCTTAAAAGCAGCAATTGCCACCTCAATCTGGCTGTCGTCGGGCTCTCTGGTTGTAAAAGCCTGAAACATGAGACCGGGAGCACTGAAAATTTTAAACAGCCAATTGTCATGTTTCACCGCAAACTTTATGGCTTCAAGAGAAACACCGGCGACAACGGGCACCAGCAGTATTCTGATAAGCGCATTCAAAAAGACATTGTGCCAGCCTGTAAAGGAAAATATCAATATACTGATAATCATAATGGTAAAGAATAAAGAAGTACCGCAGCGTGGGTGCTTTGTAGTGTATTTTCTGACATTCTCCACCGTAAGCTCATCATTATGTTCATAGCAGTGAATGGTTTTGTGCTCGGCACCATGATATTCCCACACTCGTTTCATCTCCTTGAGAAGTGAAACCAATGCAAGATATCCTATAAATAGTCCTACTCTTATTGCCCCCTCAATCAGGTTGAGTATAACCACACCTGATGATGAATCTCTATTTATTGGTATAAAATTTGCTATGAAATTCGGAAGTAATATGAAAAGACCGACGCTGAATAAGATAGATATTACAACAGAGAAATAAATGGCAATGTCGGCTATTTTATCTCCAAACTTCTCATCCAGCCATTTTTCAAGCTTTGACGGTTCATATTTGTCTCCGTCTTCAAGGTCAACAAAATCTGCCGAATACATCAATGCTTTCACTCCGATAACCATCTGGGAAAAGAGGTTGACAGCTCCCCTGACGATAGGGATCCTGGAAAGTTTACCTTTGGGCTTTTGCGGTTTTCTATCGATCACTATTTCACCGTCAGGTTTTCTTATAGCTGTAGCTCTGAATTCGGGTCCAATCATTAATAACCCTTCAAGCAAAGCCTGTCCGCCAATAGTTGTCTTCTTCATCGTAACCTCCTTAAATATATTGTCCTGTCTATAATAAATTTTTTAATATTGTTTCTCTATCTATAAATAATCCCTATAAGGCTCATATTAAAGCAATTATCAAAGCAAGTCAATTATTTTAAAATAATAATATTCTTGAAAGAATCCTTCCCGCCGGATTCTTTACAAGAGCAAAAAATTATAATAAAAAGTCCAAAATCACCTTTTTCAAAGTAATTAAGGACTTCCACATATAGTAATCTACAGATTTTAGCGTGCAGTTTGTAAATCACATATACCAGGTATTTGTGTATCATCTACAACAATAAATTCCTAATACGTGAACAAAAGACTGGGAAACTTGCTCCCAGTCCTTTAATGTTTTCATATTATGCGTTATCAACGATACCATATTTCTTTTTAAACCTATCAACACGTCCACCGGTATCAATGAGCTTTTGCCTTCCTGTGAAGAAAGGATGACACTTTGAACAAATTTCAACGTGAAGGGATTTTTTTGTAGAACCAGTGGTAAAAGTTTCACCACATGCGCACTTAACAACTGCTTCCGAATAATCCGGATGTATTCCTTCTTTCATTGCTTTTCACCTTCTTTCAAACAAAATTGAAACGTCCTCAATTTTTATATATTCAACGTACAGATTGTACTAAGTTGCGTATTAAAGAGGCAAGTGATATTTTAACATAAAAACCCGCTTACCGCAATACTTTTTTTGATTATTAACTCAATCCGATTTATTCCAATTTGACGGTAATTTCAACCGGTTATTATTGGTTTTTATCAAGAAACGAAATATTAATACTCTTTACAAAGTCGTCGTTGGTCTTAGTCTGCAATAGCCTGTTTATCAGTATCTCCGTCACCTCTGCGGTACCCATGTTGCTCATTGCTTTCCTGACAGCATAAACACTTTCGAGTTCCTTCTGACTGAGCAGCAATTCCTCTCTGCGCGTGCCCGACTTGTTAATGTCAATAGCAGGGAAGATTCTCTTTTCAGACAGCTTCCGGTCAAGGTGAAGCTCCATGTTACCCGTGCCCTTGAATTCTTCAAAAATAACATCGTCCATCCTGCTGCCTGTTTCAATGAGAGCAGTAGCCATAATGGTCAGGCTTCCGCCGTTTTCAATATTCCTGGCGGCACCGAAAAATCTCTTGGGCTTGTGCAGTGCACCGGGATCCAAACCTCCCGACAAAGTTCTTCCAGTAGGCGGAATGGTAAGGTTATAAGCTCTTGCTAATCTTGTGATACTGTCAAGAAGTATTACCACATCCTTCTTCTGTTCAACCAGCCTTTGAGCTCTCTCCAGAACCATTTCCGCAACCTTGATATGGTGTTCGGGGACTTCATCAAAAGTAGAGTAGATTACCTCTCCCTTTATGGAACGCTGCATATCGGTTACTTCTTCCGGACGCTCATCTATTAATAGGACAATAAGTTCCACTTCAGGATAATTTATTGTGATAGCGTTGGCTATTTTTTTAAGTAAAATGGTTTTACCGGCTTTTGGAGGTGATACTATCATTCCTCTCTGGCCTTTACCTATTGGGGCTATTAAATCTATTAATCTTGTGGAGAATTCTCTCGGAGAAGTTTCCAATGTTATTCTGCTGTCAGGATAAATAGGCGTCAGGTACTCAAAAGGTATTCTCTTGGAGGCAACATCAGGTGTATCACCGTTTATTGACTGAACATAGAGTAATGCCTGGAATTTTTCTCCTTCCTTTGGAATCCTGCCTTTTCCTCTTAGCTTGTCTCCCGTTTTAAGGCCAAACCGCCTTATCTGAGAAGGAGATACATAAATGTCTCTTGGTCCCGACAGATAGTTTTCGCTTCTGAGGAACCCATAGCCATCAGGCAATACCTCCAGAACGCCTTCCACAGGATCGTCAGCTTCTATTTTCTCATTTGACTGCTGCTGGGGCTGGACAGTTTGAACAGCCTGCGGCACCGGAGCCGTCTGTATTTGCTGGGTTGTTTGCTGTGATACTTGCAGAGCTGCCTGAGCATTGGGTGCAGGTACCTGCGGCGGCTGGGAAACCGGCTGGTTTTGCCGCTGTACGGTCGCATGCTCTGATGTCTGGGGCTGCTGCACCTGAGTCTGCTGCTGTATATTATTTTGATGCTGTGCATTATTCTGATACTGCCTTTGCTGCGGTCTTGACAGTTGATTGACTGACTTCTGTAACTGAGGCTGCGGCAAAGCAGGTTTGTCCGTATTTACAGCAGGAGCATTGACTTTTATTTGCCTTGGGGCATGCCTTGCAGCAATTAAAGGCTTCTTTTGAACTGCCGTATCTTCTATTTTTTGATCATCTTTTACTGGAGGAACTTTTGTGGAAGCAGGCTTTTTATTTTCTCCGGCTTTAACAGGATGTATCAGTTTCTCCGATAATCTCCCCGGTTTGGGCTCCAGATTAACTGTTTCATCCTTTTTTTCAGGTGCTTCCGGTAAGGTTTTTTTGGCCTCTTCTGTCTCCGGCTCCGCTGCTGCATCTTTTGATGCCTTGCTTGGTCTGCCTCTTTTGGATTTTCTCAAAACAGGGGTCTCGGCATCAACCCGTTTGTTTTCTTCAGTCGCTTTGGGTTCATCTGTGTCTTTTTTTTCCGAAGAAACATTCTCAGCCACTGGTTCCTGGATTTCTTGTTTAACGACAGGAAAATCCTTTTCCTTACTTGAATCAGTACCTTTTTCAGTTTTAGCGCTTTTCCTGGTTTTGCCGGTTTGAGCAGGTTTATTTTCCGGGCTGTCTAGATTTTCAGTTTTGCCGGCATCTTCCGGTTTACTTTTACTTGCTTTACTTTTAGTAGCTTCAGCTTTCTCCCCGCCTATAGTCTCAGTTGTAGTACCTTCACCTGAAGTCCCGGCCTCTTTTTCATCTTTACTGCCGTTTTTGCTCCGGTCAGGTACTATTTTCCCGGAATCAGCCTTTTCAGCTGTTTTGGAATCACTACCTTTATTTGCTTCATCAGAATTTTTCAATATATCCAATAATTCATTCTTTTTTAACTTGGATATGTTTTTTACACCCATCATTTTTGCAATGTAACGCAAATCTTCTAGTGTTTTTGACTGTAAATCAATCTGATCCATAGTTCACCACCTTATAAAATCATTTATTGAACATTAAATAGGAAATTTGATTCGAAAAAATCTTTAGAAAAACCTTTTTATTTAATTCCTTTTTCTAGAGGAGAATTTTTGAATATTCCACAAAGAGCATTATATCAAATGTGTAAATACATGTCAATCTTAGTGTTATTTTCCCACAGCTCTGTTATAATTTCCAAACTTAATCAATTACATTTTTATTTGACATTTTAATTTGGGTTTTCTGGCGAATAAAATTATTTTATTTCTTTGAAGTATCTTTTTCAGGTCGTTGTTGGTAGATGCAGGTATGAATTTGGTTCTTGAACATTTATTGCATTTAAGAGCGATTCCTTTTCTGAGCATTGAAACAGTAATGCCGCCGCTTCCGCACTCACACCGTAAATTGCCTTTTTCGGCAATGTCGTGAATTTTGTTCAATGTATCAAACATGACCTGAGTATTCTCAAAATAACTGTCATAACCGAATCCGTCAATAATTCCGTCCAATTCTTTTTCAAATTTGTCAATGAATTTTCTTACAGAATCATCTTTGCCAATAAAACAATTCTTTATACCGGTTATCTGACATGTATAAATAATTATGTTATTTGCCAGCAGGGCTTCTCTGCTGACAATATGCCTATGCTCCGAGCCGCAGCCAATACACGGAACCGTTAGCCTGTATTCGTTTTTGCTTAATTTCTCTATCTCCAGACGGGCCTTACCGCATTTGCAGCCTGAAGTTATATTTCCGTTCAAAAAAAGTTTGAAAAGGTTGACTTTAGCAAAATCAAAAGTCCCACAAGAAAAGCATTTATATGCTATTGTTATATCCATATCTATCAGCATCTCTCTCACCTCACTATTCAAGAACTCTTTGGCAAACATGTGCGCCGGTTTCACAACAGCAAATCAGGCAAACTGGTTGTGAAATCTGCCTGCTGATATAATATATTCTATAAAAATAAAAAAATTCCTTTTCCCTGGCATTATGTAAATCTTATTTTAACAAGCAGTTATTGTATCAGCTTAGTTATTACCACCGAGCGGTATTCACTGTTATTAATCAGATCTACTATCCTGTTTTCTTCCCCGGATATTATTTTAAGCGTGGGCCTTAAGCAAACTTCATCACTATTGCCTATTACCAGTCCCGTTTCCCCATTGCTGAGTAATACAGATGCTCCAACAGGATATGGATACACCCTGGAGGTAAATATTTTAACCAGCTCCGGATCAAACAAGGTTCCGCTGTTTGCCATGATATATTCTATTGCTTCCAGCACAGAGCAGCCTTTGCGGTATGCTCTGTCGGATGTCAAAGCATCGTATACGTCGGCAATACATATTATACGTCCGAAAAGAATGATATTCTCTCCCGACAATCCGTTGGGGTAGCCGGAGCCGTCATAATGCTCATGGTGCGACAGAACGGATACCGTTATCTTTGAGGATAGATTATTGCCGCCTGACAGCACATCATATCCCTTTTTACTGTGGGTTTTCATTACTTCAAACTCCTCATCGGTTAATTTACCGGGTTTATTCAATATCTTCGTTCCGATAAATAATTTCCCGATGTCATGAAATAGTGCAGCAGTACCCACTGTCAGCATATCCGTTTTGTTCAGCTTCAAATGGTATGCTATTGCCAGCGCAATTATCGCTGCGTTCACCGAATGAAAATAGGTATAGTTGTCAAA
Source organism: Bacillota bacterium (assembly GCA_023426005.1). Lineage (GTDB taxonomy): Bacteria > Bacillota > Clostridia > Acetivibrionales > DSM-1351 > Ruminiclostridium. The sequence goes on from JAFABO010000011.1 coordinate 8,560, forward strand.
CATTTTTAATTCCAGAAGATTCAGATTCAGCTCTCTCTTTGAAAGTATATCATCCACCAGATCTGAAATCATTGCCTGCAGATTGTCTATTTCATTACTCAGGGCTTTTTTGTCACTTTTCAGAGTAAGTGTATTATTTAATTTCTTTGCCAGAGAAAATCTTACCTCATTGGAAACAAAGTTTTCCTGATATTCTATGCCCTCCGAAAATTCATCTTCTATTAATAATCCCTTATATCCCAAAATTTCAAGTCTGTCAATAGCTGCTCTTGTCAATTCCGTATTTGCATTTATCAATACAACGCCCTGCTCATTAAAAATGGTTTTACCTAACCTCATACCTTCCTGTACGAGATTAATTGCTAAATACCTCACTTATACCCCCATGATTTAAGAAAATTATAAACCGTTATGTTGTTTTAACACTCTGTCGTGCTGCATTAGCGGCTTTCAAACATTTCAACCCTACCTAAAAAGAAAAACGCTTTTTATTATATATTAATTGACATAACCTTGAGAATAGTTATTTTGTATAAAAATTTTTTGTATTATTATGAAAAAATAAAAAGGACTCGCAATGCCGGTACTTTTTACCTTTCACTGTGGTCCATGAATGCAAAAAATCAAGCAGGAAGGCTTGATTTTTTAAATTATTAATGTGATTTGCTGCAAGGCTATTCCAAACGGGCGGTCTCCTGTTTCTTTGATACCTGTTAAGGTTTTGAGTCTTTTAAAAATTTACATAAGGTAGTAAAGCTTTTAGTGCTAAGCCCCATCTCCGGGGCTAATCGGACTATTAATCAGTTTCTTAAACCGTTTGCGTTCAAGGCAAAATATATAAGCTCAATGATGCTCAATGCAGTCTTGTAAGAAATCTTTACAGCCCATACCACTATCTGCTACAATAAGAAGGAACATTTGTTCTGTTTCGTTGGAAGATTGAATAATTAATAAGGGGAGAATTATATGAGAGAAATTGTAAGAAGCGATGTAAGTGAAGAATGGGCTCATTCCGGAATTGTCGAGGCTGGTGATTTTGCTTTTATAAATTATTGCGTTGGCAATATTGGGCAGCCCATTGAAAATCAAATTAATGGTGCATTTGACCATTTGATTAAACGATTGGGATCAATCGGCTTAACTTTGGAATCAGTCGTAAAAATTGATTGCTTGTTTAGAGATGTTTGGAATATACCCATTATGGAAAAGGTAATCAAAGAAAGATTTAAAGGTAAATATCCAGCACGAAAATCAATACAAACAGAGTTTGCTCACCATGGCGGACAAGATGGGCTTCAATTCCAACTCGATGCCATTGCATTTAAAGGTTAGCTTCGAGTATAAGCATAGCACATAGAATATTGAGCGGCCCTTTCGGGTTCAATTCCTTCATTTGCTTTTATCCCCGCCGGGAGGCCAGTGGGGACTACGGGGAGACTGGCCTCTCCCGTAAGGCTGGCGGACGGAATCGCCCGGCTTCGCCGTGCTTATGACGTCGCCCACCTTCTCTTCGCTCAGGTGCCGGGCTCCTACACTCGCCTAAAAATGTGCATTCAGCACATTTTCCAACGGCTCGTGCCCTTTCGGGTTCAATTCCGGATAAAAAAGTAAAGAGACTTTGATTTTCATCAAAGTCTCCTTGGAGCTGGCGGACGGAATTGAACCCCCGACCTGCTGATTACAAGTCAGCTGCTCTACCTGCTGAGCTACACCAGCAAAATGGTGGGAACTATAGGGCTCGAACCTATGACCCTCTGCTTGTAAGGCAGATGCTCTCCCAGCTGAGCTAAGCTCCCATCAATGCAAGTTTTGACTTCAAACCCAACCATTTATAAGAGTTAGGGCATCTGTCTTTTCCTGCAAGAGGTATTATAGCACAATTGTTTTTGACAAGTCAATATCATTTTTATTGGCACATAATGTCGTTGAATGCGTTACAAGCATAAAATTGATGGGGCCGGCATTGACCAAAGCGCTTCAAAACTCTGTATAGTAATAACGCTTGTTGGTTCAGATTTGAGCAATTATTAATTATCAAATAAATTTTCCCCTGTATTTTTAATGGAAAAATTGTATAATTTAAAATATGGCTGCGGCATTTATAAAGTTTTACAATCTGGATAAAATAAGGTTGGTTTGCTGCAGACTTGATAATTACTATATTAATGGAGGTAAAATGTATGTCGACACCAACACCGCATATTAATGTCAGCGAACAAGGTATAATAGCTGAAACGGTATTAATGCCGGGAGATCCTCTCCGCGCCAAATTTATTGCAGAGACTTACCTTGAAAATCCTGTTCAGTTTAACACAGTCAGAAATATGTTTGGATATACAGGAACATACAAGGGGAAGAAAATATCCGTAATGGGGTCCGGGATGGGCATGCCGTCAATCGGAATTTACTCTTATGAACTGATACATTTTTATGGAGTTAAGAACATAATCCGAATAGGGTCCTGCGGAGCTATTCAAAAGGACATTAAGATCAGGGACATTATTATAGGAATTTCAGCTTCTACAAATTCAAACTACGCAGCCCAGTATGATTTGCCCGGTACTTATGCACCCACTGCCTCCTGGTCTCTCGTTAAGAAAGCTGTGGATATTGCGGAAAGTAAGGGAATACCTACAAGAGTTGGCAATGTCCTCTCTTCCGACATATTCTACGATGACGACCCTGACACCTGGAGAAAGTGGGCCAAAATGGGTGTCTTAGCTATTGAAATGGAGGCTGCGGCATTATATTTGAACGCCGCAAGGGCAGGAGTCAATGCCTTGTGTGTTCTGACGGTTTCGGATTCTCTGGTATCCCATGAAGTCACCACGGCAGAGGAACGCCAGACTTCCTTTACCCACATGATGGAAATAGCTTTGGAGCTTGCCTAGTACAATATTCTGCATATTGTACTATAATACGGGGTAAAATCATTTGTCAATTTGTATTGTTCATACGAACCAATACAACCGGCGGATTATTTTACCCCTTTAAATATTTTTCTTTTTAGTTCATAATACTAATTAGCATATAGTATGCTTTTTACTTTTCTGTTACAATTATTAATTTATTTTTAACAATACTTTAACAATAATTATTACTTTGGTATAATCTATTGATTAATAAATCAATGGAAGCTGGGAAGAAAAATGAAAAAAATAAACAAAGGAATTCTTGCATTGATTGTGACTGCGGCAATTAGTGCAATTGATATTTTTTACAACGGGAACGGGTATTCTCAACTACTGCTGGCTTTGGCTGCCTCGTTTGCAGTTTTCAACATGCCTGCCATACCTGATAAACTAAAAACATTACCCTACTCAAAGCTTGTTTTATTTATAGCAAATATTGTACTGTTGGTATTTACCTTAAAGCATAAAGTGCTATTGGTAAATATGCTTTTGTTGTCATATTTAATATGGAGTGCGGTAACACCGTTGTTTCAAAAGTTCAGAGCATTTTTGCCCGTAACGTTCCTGATCTGTTTTATAGCTGTATATGCCGCTTCTTTTCTAGGCTTCAGCATACCACTGTTCATATTTGTTTTTTATCCCATATATGCATTGGGGGCTTTAACACATCAGAAAAACATAATTAAGACTCCAAAAATATGGCTGTTTGCATTTTTAAATCTGGCAGGGGCTGCAATACTTCTTGTTTTATTCATGTACAAAGCCCTGGGACAATCGGTCCTGAGCAGCATTCTTTTTACAAATATCACGAAACTCGGAACCGTTACTGCCGTATACCTGCCTTTTATAGGACTGTTTATGGCATGGTTTGCCGCATCTGGCAACTTGATTTTCCACATGCTTACATCGGGTTTTGAAAAGGGTAATACTACCTTTGATTTGTCTGATTATTTTAAACCTGTCTTCAGCTTTATTTCATTTTTTGCATTTGCTACCATCATTACATTCTTATGTGAATATTCGATAAGGCAGGAAATAAAAGCGACAATTACCGACATGCTGCATCCTAATATAATGTTCAACATACTGGTTTTATGCGGCTTATATCTGTGCCTCATTTCGCTGTTCGGAAAAGGGCTTTCAAATGTATTGATCTCAATAGTTGCTATCTTCCTTACAATAGCTAATTTTATCAAGTTCACCTACTTCGATGAACCTTTTTACCCCTGGGATATGTACATGTTTAAAAACCTTATAGGTATTTGTAAAGATTATCTTAATATACCTATTGTAATTGCGGTGCTGACAATTCTGGCAGCTTTAATCTTTTTACTGGTTAAATACAGGAAAAATGTGCTCAGCTGTCTCAAGCCAAGATTCAACTTTGTTATAATGCCCTTCGCACTGATCCTGTTTCTTCTTAATGCCAACGTATTGGCCGATTACAGACTATCTGTCCAGGTGGGCGTGCAAAGATCCTGGTATATCGGTAAAGCTGAAATACTTGCAAATGGTATGTATGCTCAAAATTATTACTATCTGACCGACCTGGAAAAATATCTGAATCCTAAACCCGATGACTACAGTGAAGAAACCATGCAGGCTATTTCTGATAAATATCCGGCCTCCGCAGATAATTCTGTTACGGTCTCCACCGTCGGAGGAACTGTGAAAGCGGCGGAAAAGCCCAACGTTATAGCCATTATGAGTGAAAGCTACTGGGATTTGACAAAATTAAACGGATTAAAGTTCAGCGAGGATATTGCCGAAAATGTTCACAAATATCAGAAGGGCATGCTGGCTCCGCCGGCAATAGGAGGCGGTACCGCAAATACTGAATTTGAAGCCCTTACAGGTATGTCTCTATACTTTATGAGCCCGGGAATCATAGCATACAATGCCTACCTTAGAACCGAAACTCCAAGCATTGCTTCAGTATTCAGAGATAACGGCTACAGCACAACGGCCATTCATCCCAATGGCGGCTGGTTTTATAACAGGGATAAGGTATACAACTATTTTGGCTTTGAAAAATTCTATGATGTGTCCAGCTTCGATATGAATACTCAAACAAAGGGGCCGCATATTTCCGACTACGCTCTGGTGGATAAGATACTTGAAACCTTGAATTCTTCAGACAAGCCTGCTTTTATCTTTGCAGTTTCAATGGAAAATCATGATCCTTTTGATAACAAATACAGCAGTTTTGACGTTAATGTAGAGTCGGACCAGCTGAATTCCTCACAGAAAAGTATTGTCAGCGGATATGCTCAGGGACTGTATGATGCGGATCAATCCCTTGGAAAGCTTATTGAAGAACTCAAGAAAAGTGACAAACCTACTCTGCTATACTTTTTTGGGGATCACGCACCCCGTCTGGGTACCCTTGATGATTACTACAGTGTTTACGACAAACTTGGAGCAAAGCAGGATGCTGAGCTCAAGCAGGGCCTCGGTGAGCTGAAGTACTATACCACACCTTTGGTTATGTGGTCAAATTTCCAGGAAATGAGGAGTTTTTCAAGTATAATCTCCCCATCGCACCTTTCCTATGAGATATTGAAGGATGCAGGTGTGGACCACCCCAATTACTTCAACATAATGCCCAGGCTGGAAGAGAAATATCCAATAATGCATTTGAAGAACATGGGACTGGTAGATCCTGACGATGAGCTGGTAAAGGATTATCGTCTGATACAGTACGATCTGCTCTTTGGCAACAAGTATCTTAAGAGCGGCAGCTAGTTATATTTGTTGATATTATACTGCCGGTAATGACTGATACGTGTTAAGTTAGCACTGTTGAGTTATAAATTATTATATACGGTTGCTGCGGTTAAGGATTCTCTCTGTAAATGGGCATACTCATGCACCTTGGTCCTCCTCTGCCCCTGGAAAGCTCATAGGAGTCAAACTCCAGTACTTCTATTTTGTTTTTTCTCAGTGCGTTATTAGTGACACGGTTTCTGTTGTAACATACAACTTTCCCGGGGGAAACCGCAAGTGTGTTACTGCCGTCACTCCACTGTTCCCTGCTGGCAGCTATACTGTCTCCGTCACCGCATCTAATCAGGTTCACTGCCGGCAGCTTAAGGTGCTCCTTTAATATCTCAGACAGGTCACTATGCTCATATTTAATATCCATCCGGTTATTTGCTGCCCTGCTTATGCTATAAACGTCCAGGGGGGCTTCTATACCTGGAAATATTGTAAACTGGTCATAATCAACCATGGTAAATACGGTGTCCAAATGCATATATGCTCTCTTCTTGGGAATATCAAAGACGAGGACCGTACTGAAGGGTTCCTCTGAATCCAAAAGCTTCTGAGCCATTCTCTCGACTGCTATGGGGCTTGTTCTGTCACTGATACCGATAGCCACCACCTTATCCGAGAGCACCAGTATGTCTCCGCCCTCAATGGGATGGGTCTTATCCCTGTTGTACCATCTGGGAACCTCTTTGAATCTCGGGTGGTGGTTAAATATATATTTGGCAAAGATAGTCTCTCTGTTTCTTGTTTCATTGGCCATAACATTCAGAGATATTCCCTTGCCGATGGACGCAAAGGGATCCCTTTGGAAATACATGTTCGGAATAGGGTCAAGGTAGAAGGGGTAAGCATTTTTAACCATATCTCCCAATGTTTTATGTTTGATATCTTTCAAATCACTATGCCTTATTCCTGATATACATTTATTTATAAAATCCCGGGGTGTTAATGAACTGAAATATTCTTTTACCGCTTCTTGGAGCCCATCTGTAACAACTTTTCCCTCGATCATAAATTCCTTCAGAAACTCTTCTCTTATAAGAGGATCCTCAAAAATATCAATCATTAGGTCAGTAAGATAGATTACTTCCACGCCCTCATTCCTGAGAATTTGGACAAACTGATCATGTTCTCTCTGTGCCTGATCCAGGTATACAATTTCATCAAACAGAAGTTTTGTCAAATAATCCGGCACCATATTTTCCACTTCAAATCCGGGACGGTGGAGCAGAACAGATTTTAATTTTCCTATTTCACTATAAACAGAAACGCCGGGTTTTAAAGACATAACTTTCCTCCAGATAAGGTGTTTTCTTTCAGGCCGAAATAATTTCTTATCTATAGTTCCCTTGTAGCACACTGTTATTCAATTATAGCAAATTTATAATATTTTCATTTTATAAATAAGTAAATCATGTTTTATATAAACCTAAAGGGACATACTAAAATATATAATTATTTAATATATTTGTTTGAATACGCAAACGGAGGACATTGCAATGAATAAAATTAATAAAGCTATCAAGAGCATCAGGTCGCTGGAGTGCCCGACAGGCGAATTGGAAAACAGGCTTGCCGGAATACTTGTGGAATATGGGGTCGCCGGCAGAACCCAAATCAATATTGACCGGGAAAAAATTCTGGATACCGGTGAGGCCCAGGCTTATAAAGTTGGAATTGCAGATAAGGGTCAGCCTTTGATTGTAATGGCCCAATCAGGTTATGATGACTATGTGGCCAGGGTTGTCGATGTTTACATCGGACAATATACGCTTTAGATGTTGCAAACCGCTAGTACCCTTTTACCGCCGATATGAGCAGCATCATGGGCCGACGCAGTTCATCCGCCATTCCGGGAACCGAATAAAGCAGGTGCTCCGCAGGTTTTGGCTCAATCACCCCTGTTATTTCAAAACCTGTCCGGATAAGGCCGTTTAAATATGTGGCCAGGGTTTTATGATACTTTATTACTTCCTCTCCCAAAAAGTCAGCATTTCGGCTCCCTTCGGTGAAGTATTGGTCTACAGGCCAGTGAAGACGGCTGCCTTGATTGTCATAATACCAGTCCTGTTTCCCCTCTGCGGTAAATATGGGATGTTCCACAGAGAATACAAACTTTCCGCCATTTACAAGGCATTTGTTTATTCTGGCGGAAATATCTTCAAACGACTGGACATAATGTAATGCCAGCGAGCTTATAACAGCATCAAAGGAATTGTCAGCAAAGTCAATATCCTCAATGGGCATACAGATATACCTGATATCTCCGGATTTTGTTTTGTTCCTTGCTTCCTCCAGCATCTTTTGTGAAATATCAATACCTACTGCTGATTTTGCTCCATGCTCAACAGCAAATCGGCAATGCCATCCAAAACCGCAGCCCAAATCCAGAACTCTCTTGCCTTGGAAGTCAGGCAGCATTTTTTTCAGCTCATGCCATTCTCCTGCAGATTCGAGTCCATTCCTGGAACGCTCCATATTACTGTATTTTTCAAAAAAAGTATTGTCATCGTATTTATTCTGCTTCATATTTTATACCCTCCGGGTCACGAAATACCAGTTTCAAGCCTATTTTGACCGTAAAAACCTTTTATATTCCTCCAAAACACCAGATAGCAGACATAAATAGCTCTTTATATCATTATCCTTCATAAGGAGATGAAAAACCTTGCTAATATTCCTTTTAAACATTAAATCTATTTTAACCTCAGGGAATCCCATTAAAAGAGGACATATATATCTTGCTCTGGGGTCTTCTATTACAGTCAACCTGCCGTTTTTATCCTGATACGGTATATACGGAAAAATCCTGCACGCCAGGGGTCTGAGCTTGCGGTTGCAGGTTCCGTCGCAAACAGCAAAAAGAACATTGGTATGTAAAAGCTTTTCCTCCCGTATTGTCAAAAAGCCTCCGTGCCTGTCAAACATAAGCTCCTCACCCGGAAACAGATACATTCCCTCATCGTTGTCCCCGGAACAGCACTTGCTGCCGCAAAGGAGGCCACAATCAAACTTTAAAGGAGTTGAGTCCTCCAGCATCCTGTATGCCTTTCTATATAAAACCTTCTTATTCATAAAATATTCCTCTCAAATGTACAATGAACATCTGCTGCAGTCCTTAAGGCCATTTAATACCCTAGATGCTTGCCCACTATGATAACCTTGATTCTGTCTCTGTTGAACTGCCTTCTTATAACTACAAAATCGTTGCAGATTCTATCCTTACTATTACAGTCAGTACAGTATCCCAGGCTTGTGCAGGGTGTATCCTTGTCCAGCCTCCTGGCATCTATAGGGGCAGAATAATTGCGTACCCGCTTTTCTGCCTCTTCCAGGTTATTCACTATCTTATTTATGCCAGCAACAATTATAACCCGTTCGGGACCGTACAGCATGGCTGCCACTCTGCTGCCGTTTCCGTCAATATTGTACAATTCACCCTTTTCAGTGACAGCATTGGTGCTGCACATAAATACGTCTGCAGAAAAATTTTTCCTGTACAGCTCTTTCTTTTCTTCACCTGTCATACCGGCTCTGTATTTATCTAAAAAATTGTACTTCCCGCTTCTCAGGAACTCTATTACACCCGTTTCGAACAGTGTCATCGAATCTCCTACACCAACTGTGGAATTCAGCGGTATAAGATCCTGAAGCGTTTCAATCAGCCTTGTTTCATCTTCCACATAAGAACCGCCGATATTGTGTTTTGCCAAACCTTCCAGCGTTCTTTCCACTTTCTTTTCCATAAACCAGGAAACACTTTTATCCATTATACTATCCTCTCCCTCTGCAGCCAGCATTCTTTTCACAAATATATATTATACTAAAGTTATGGGATGGAGGCTATCCTCCTTAATAATTTATAAGACCCTTTAACAAATATTTAAATCGTTTAAAGGGTCTTACAGGAAGTGTTTTTCTGTATTCTGATACCGGCTTATCTCAATTTTATTGATTTAATTCTATATCGATATACACCTGAAGGTGTATTAACGGAAACAACAGCCCCTTCTTTTCTGCATAACAAGGCTTTTCCCATAGGAGATAGTATAGTTATACAATTACCCTCGGTGCGGCCGGACTCCGGGATAACAATCTTATAACTATAGGTTTCTTGTTCCTCAATATCTTCTATCTCCACTTCACTGTTCAAGCATACAAACGGAAAGTCATTGTTTGTTTCGTCTGTTAGTGCTACATTTTTAACAACTGTATCTACAGCACTTAAATAATCGTCTAAGAGTTCCTCAAATTCTTTCCTTTGTTTGTTGAACTCAGGAAAGTATAGATCAACAATTTGCGTTCTCCTTTCCTCAAAATCTACTAAATGAGCGAGCAATTTTTCATATGCAGGCGTATTTAGCTTAAGCTTTTCTGTCACAAAATCTCCTCCATTTCAACAAGTAATTAAATGGTACCCCTCCTAAAAAAAAACATATGGCACTTTGCCCAAAAAGGCAAAGCACCATATGTAATATGATACCATATTTGTTGCACCATGTCAAAATCAGTATGTGCGTATTTTTTTATAGCCAAATAAATATTTAATATGGCTTTTTATAAATATCTGAGAGCATATGCAAAAGCATCTATCTCACTGAAAGTATTATACATCCCCAGGCTGATTCTTACGATTCCTACAGGCTTTCCATTCGTGTATCTTTTATATGCCTCCTGCGGACTGACACCTAATAAAGCCTGGACATATATGTCTGAGCCTAATGTACCTGCCCCCACTTCTATTCCATGTTCAAAACTTAAATATTGGGCAACATTCGTATGATATACTCCTTCAACATTAAAAGCAATAACCGGTATGTTTATATAATTTGAGTTCTGCGCATACATTCTTACCCCGGGAATAGTTTTCATTTGGTCTGCTGCGTAATAGTACAGTTTTCTTTCATATTCTGCGATATTCTCCAGACCTGTATTTTTTAAGAATTTAAGTGCCTCACCCATTGCCAAAACTCCGAAGAGATCAGGATATCCCGCTTCAAACCGTCTTGGAGGATTCAAAAATATGATTTTTTCACGGCTAATAAATTTCGTAGTTCCCGCACCATCCAAATAGGGCAAATATTTATTAAAAAAATCCTTGGGCCCAATTAAAGCACCTCCGTCAAATGGTGTATAGCATTTATGCGCACTAAAAACTATAAAATCTATATGTTCATCATTATCATGGGGCTTCATGCTAAAAGGAAGATGTTGAATCAATTGGACGGCATCAACCAATATTTTTGCCCCATATTTATGTGTTAATCTTGCAATTTCATAAATTGGAGGTGTAATTCCTGATACATTACTTGCCCCCGTTACTGCTACCAATTTTACTTTATTCATGTAAACATTAAGCTTATTTTCAAGATCGTTTAAATCAATATCTCCCTCTTTTGTTACATCTACTAAAGCCGTATTAAATTTGCATTTGTAAGGCAAATAATTTGCCATATGCTCCATAGCCGTTGTTATAATCACTTGTTCGGGATTTTCCTGATAAAATAAATCACTTAATAAATTTATTGCTTCTGTCGAATTTTTTGCATAGATAACCGTATCTTTGCCCGGATCCGCTCCCATATAGTCAAGGATAATATTTCTTACACCTTCATACTTTATAGTATTTCTCTCACCTAAAGGACCCGGAGCATCCAGATAAGTAAGAAAGGGGATATTTGCGTTTGCCTTATTCACCACCGGTCTTAGAGCTAATGCCGTTGCAGCATTGTTAAAATATATTCTTTTGGTTATTTTACCGCTGATAGTCGTGACAGGAACATTTGCACCTTCAATAAAATTATAAAGCATTATTCTTTCCTTCACAATTTTTAAAAAAGCTCTACTTATATCTATATTGTTCTGCACAATAAAAGAACTGTTTTAAGTAATTATTTAGTTAATATTGGATTTGCCGTATTAGGCAGTTACATTAATATATGGGATAACATACCGCTAATTCAAGACATTTATATAAAATTAGCTCATTGTAAAGTCTATACCTTTTTCAAAAACTCATCAAAATATTCATAGAACTCTTCTTTGTTTCCTAAATGAACATTGTGGTCAGGATGTGACATTTCACGGGTAATGCAATTTGGAATTAATAATTGCATTTTAATTAAATCTTTATCTGTTACTGCTTTATGGCCACTTGCCCTGATTAACAATGTTAAACATTTAATGTCTGGTAATAAATAAAACCAATCTTCATTATGCGCCATGCCAACAGCCATAGCTTCAGAACTGAACATCATCTGATATCCTTCAACTGTTTCTACTAAACTATTCATAAAATATTGATATTCTAAATCTGAATCTGTAGCTTGCTTAATAAAATTTATTGCTTCATTTAGTGTAGCAAATGGTAAGGGCCAATCTTTTGTTAAAGGGTCAATAAGTTGACTTTTTTCCAGCACTAAATTGTTTTGCTCTGTGGGCCCTGCCGCCGATTTGTCAAGTATAGCTACTGCTTTTATGTACTTAGGATATACCGCTGCTAAATACCCAGCTACTGCTCCGCCCATAGAATGACCCACTAACATGACTGAATCTATCTTTAAAAAATTTAGTAATTCAATGACGTCCCCAGCCATTTCTTCCGTCGTATATTCCGCCACAGGTTTACTGCTAAGCCCGTGTCCTCTTTGGTCGGGTGCGATAATTCTGTATTGTTTTCCATAGTGTTGTATAAAATCAGCCCATGTTTCTGCTCTTCCCCATCTACCATGGAGACAAAGGATAGTAAGTCCTTGAGTTTTTGTATCAAAATAAAACATGTCAATATTCTTTAACTTAGCGATGTTTCTATATATCCTGACTTTTTCCATGTTGGTTATCCTCCTGATCCATCATAGTTTTATATCAAACTATTGTCAACATGTCGTTTTTATATTTACTTTTACTGCCTTTTTATCAATATTTCAGCTTGAATTTAAATCATGCCCTAAAATAAATTATTCCAAACAATTAATACTTCAAAAGAGTATCACTATCAGCTACTTATGATACGTCTCACCGTATTACGTTACAACTATTCCTTTCTATATATGGAATAAGGATACCGTACTGATACTATTGACATTTATTTTAATGGACAACAATACATAAGCCCTACTTGAAAATATAACTCAACTTCCATTTTTTATTAGGCTTCATGTACCTTTAATTTTTCAATTAAAATTCTTTGGAATTCCTCGGGTTCTTCAAATGGTATGCAATGTGCCGAGTTCTCAAACCAAATTATCTCCTTGTAAGGAGCGATCAATTTTTCACTATACTTCATCGCTATATCGTATGGTGTAGTAAAGTCATACCTTCCAAGCATAAAATAAATAGGCATATTTAATCTTGGTACAAGCTCGAAAAGATTTAATCCCATAATTTCTTGCCACATCGTATTAAATGAAAAAGTACTTCCTTTTAAAAACTTAATTACATCCATCAAATTATATTCTTGTGATATCAGGAATTTAAGCATGAACCTTATCATACTTGTATTATGAAATCTTGCATTAAACTTGCTGGTCCATCGGCTTCTTACCTTTGTATCGCCAATAATGTCTTTATATGGAGGTTTTCCAATCTCCTTAAGCTCCTTTTTAGCTCTCTTATTACTGGTTTTCCCAGCATATTTGTCCACATAGTCGTATGCTAATCTTTCATTTTCTTTCATATCAACAGCTTGCCCTATCCCTACATACCCCTCAATCAGTTCAGGAAATTTATGAGAAACTAATACACCTAATATGCTTCCCCAAGAATGCCCCACCAGGAAAATTTTTTGTTTATTGTATATCTTTATGAGGTAATCAATTAACTCTTTTGTATCTTTAACAAATTTATCGACGACCATTGTCCCTTTAGATACATCTTTAGAATATGACAATCCCGCTCCTCTTTGATCCCAGTTGACTACAATAAAATGTTCTTCCAATAGAGCTTGATATTTCGTCGCAACGGCAATTTGAGCTGATCCAGGACCTCCATGTAAAATTAGTAAGATTGGATTATTCTTATTTTTACTCCTAATTAAAAGCCACTGGTCAATTCCACCAATTTTTACTTTTTTAAGTTCAGACACACTATTTTTCGATCCAATTATAAGAGATGTTCTTCTCCAGAATAACATAAACTCCTCCGATTTCAAACAAATCCTTATGGGAATCAATATATTATTTAATTGTATTATTGTCAATGTAATTCTAAAGAATAGACTATATATCTATAATGTTCACATGTAAACTCATTTGTGGTAAGTCCCAACTTATTACTTTACAACTAAACCAAAAAGTTTTTGAAATCAGAATAGCTTGTTAACTTTAGGGACACATACAGGTATCTCTAAATGTTTAAACATTGTATACAATATTACGGTAATCTTTCACGAGAAAACAAAAAGATCCTAACAGAAAAAATATATCTCCATTAAGACCTAATATAAAAACTTCATTTTTTGCTTTGTAAATGTTTTTCTATTACCTTCTTTGCTAAATTACTTTGGTTTGATGAGTCAATACCCAAAACTTCATATCTCCAAATAATCTGTTGCTCAAATGGATCAATTTTAGATATATCACTATAACTATAATCAATTTTAAATTCTCCATTGTCTTTCATGAATAAAGTGAGGTTTGTCCATGGTTCTTGTTTATTTTTTATAAATTCATTTCTTAACTCTTTAAATATATTTTTTAACTCATCCCTTAAATCATCAAATTTGTCTTCATCGATTTCATAATTCTTCGGAATATCAAAACTATATACTAATTTCTTTTTATCATTTGTATAGTAAAAAAAGTACATAGTATACATATAATCTGATAATTGAGTATATAAGTATATCTCACTCCAGTCATCCGGCATTAAGTCATTCAATATACGCGATATATCTTCATATATCCTTTCCATTATGTCAGTATTCATTAGAATATCTCCGTCTCACAAATATTTGTCTTATCATAGATTATACAATAAATTCTGTATATATCTACTACCTATAATGTTCACATGTAAACCTCATTTGTGGTAGGTTTCATTCTTCATTATCTTAAATGCCCTGTACGTCTGTTCAAGGAGAATGAGCCTTGCCAGCTGATGCGGGAAGGTCATCTTCGACAGGCATATCCTGTAGCTGGCAGCGCTGACCAGGCTTTGGTCCAGACCTAATGAGCCCCCTATGATAAAGGTTATATGGGAATTTCCTGAGAGCATGACACTCTCCAGTTTGGAGGCAAAGCCTTCCGAAGTTGTCTGTTCCCCCGCCAGATCCAGCAGTATGATGTAGCTGCCTTCCTTAACTCTTTTGAGCAGCCTCCCGGCTTCACGCTGTTTCACCTGGGCCTCCTGCGCAGGACTAAGAGTTTCGGGGGCGTGCTCATCCTCCACCTCGATCAGCTCCATATCCGCAAAGCGTGAAAGCCTTTTAGCGTACTCCGAAATACCTTCTTTGAGGTACCTCTCTTTCAGTTTTCCAACCGCAGCAATTGTTATTTTCATCTTTTTCTCCATAAAAAAGGAACCCTGTATCCGGCCCCTTAAATTTATTAATCAAATTATAACTCCAATAAATATTTTTACTTATAATATTTTTGCCTTCCCGACCCTATCCCTGCTCGCCACCTCAAGCAGCACGTCTCCGCCAACTGCGATCTGCTTCTCGGTAAGAGCATTATATGTAGTCTGGTATGCCAGCTCAGGAAAGTTGTTCTCATGACTTAGATGCCCCAGTATGAAGTTCCTGCAGCCCTTTTCAGCCAGATAGGCAATAACTTTTGCGGCCATCTCGTTTGACAGATGACCCTGGTCACCCATGATCCTCTTCTTCAGTGGCCATGGGTAAGGCCCGACCCTCAGCATCTCAATGTCATGATTGGATTCAAGCAGCAGCAGGTCATTGCCCTCTATGTATGAAAGCAGCTCCTTGTTCATATGGCCTATATCGGTAGCTGTTGTTATGCGCTTCCCCTCTGCAAAAAAATTGTATCCCACCGGCTCAGCCGCATCATGGGGAATTGAAAACGGCCGCACACATATGTCTCCGATCTCAAATTCATCTCCGGTACAGAAGCATACCCTGTTTTCCAGCTTGACCGGCCCCAGCCCGCATTCCATTGCGCACCAGGTAGCCTCATTGGCATATATGGGAATATTCTGCTTTCTGGATATTATACCTGCTCCACGCACATGATCAATATGTTCATGTGAAATTAATATAGCGCTTAACTCCGCCGGATTTTCTCCAATGGAGCAGAGCGCCTCCAATATCCTCTTTCCGCTTAAACCTGCGTCTATAAGAAGTTTTGTGCTCTCAGTGCCTATAAATAGAGCGTTTCCGCTGCTTCCGCTAAACAAACTGCAAAATTTTACCATCTAAGCTCCATTTCTTCTTCATGCAAAGTGAATTTGCCCAAAGCAGAACCAAAAAATTTCAATGGTTAATCATCTGTTGATATCCTTTTTATATCTGCTCCAAGCAAATGAAGCTTGTGAACAAAATTCTCATAGCCTCTGTCTATATATTTGATATTAGTAATTTCCGTTGTTCCCTTTGCAGCCAAGCCTGCCAGAACCATAGCAGCTCCAGCCCTCAGATCTGTAGCCTTGACAGGTGCGCCTGTCAGCAAGGCCCCTCCGTCAATAACCGCAATTCTGCCTTCTACTTTTATCCTGGCACCCATGCGTTTAAATTCATCCACGTACTGAAATCTCGAATCCCAGATACCCTCTGTTATTGTACTGACGCCTTCAGCCATATTCAGCAGAACAGTAATCTGCGGCTGCAGGTCGGTAGGAAAACCGGGATAAGGCAAAGTCATTATATTAACATTCTTAACTTTATTGCCGCCTATAACCCTGATAAAATCCTCGTCTTCTTTAATGGTAACGCCCATTTCAATCAGCTTTGCAGTGAGAGATTCCATATGCTTTGGAATGACATTCCTAACGGTTACATCTCCCCTTGAAATTGCAGCAGCAATCATAAAGGTTCCCGCCTCTATCATATCGGGAATTATTGTGTGAATTCCGCCACCCTTCAGGTGTTCTACGCCCCTGATCTTGATAACGTCTGTTCCAGCACCTCTGATATTAGCGCCCATGGCATTCAAAAAGTTTGCCACATCAACAACATGGGGCTCCTTTGCCGCATTTTCTATCACAGTCTGCCCATTGGCCTTTACTGCTGCCAGCATAAGATTGATGGTGGCGCCGACACTGACAACATCCAGGTAAATCTGTGCGCCTTTCATCTGTGATGCATCAATTTTTACTATACCATGTTCAATAACAACATGGGCCCCCATAGCCTCAAAGCCTTTAATATGCTGATCTATAGGTCTGAATCCAAAATCACATCCACCGGGAAGTGATACTTCCGCCTTTCCAAATCTGGCAATCAATGCTCCTAATAAATAATACGAAGCTCTCATGCTTTTCACAAGTTCGTAAGGTGCTTGCCAGCAGTTTACCTCTCGTGTGTCACAAATTACGGTATTGCTGTCTTCTTTAGTTATCTTAGCGCCCAATTTTGTGAGGATATCCAATAAAACTTTGACATCTTTTATATCAGGAACATTTTCTATTCTACTGATCCCATTTATTATCAATGCCGCGGGTAAAACCGCAACTGCAGCATTCTTTGCTCCGCTAATGGTAACTTCTCCGTTCAGGGGACATGGCCCGTTTATTAAGAACTTATCCAAACCCTTCTACACCAACCTTTTGTATAAACTGT
>JAFABO010000051.1 GCA_023426005.1 Bacillota bacterium
AGCAGCTGGGAAGGACTCTGATGCCGGTAGGAGACTATTCAAAGGAACGGATAAGGGAGATAGCAAAGGAAATAGGACTTTCTGTGGCGACAAAGCCTGACAGCCAGGAAATCTGTTTTATAAACGATAATGATTATGGAAGATTCCTGAGTGAAAACAGCGATAAAAAAATAGTTCCCGGAAAGTTTATTGATACAAAGGGAAATGTACTGGGAACACATAAGGGAATAGTGCATTACACGGTAGGTCAGAGGAAGGGACTTGGCATAGCCTTTGGAAAACCTATGTTTGTGATAGCACTGGATGCAGAAAACAACAGGGTTATTCTTGGGGATGACAATGAAGTATTTTCAGATACACTTACAGCCTGGGATTTAAATTTTATTTCAATCGAGAAACCTATTGACGGTATGCGAGTCAATGCTAAAATCCGATACTCTGCGAAGGAGGCTCCTGCTACAATTCATATTATTGACGGGCAGAAAATCCGTGTGGTTTTTGATACTCCGCAAAGAGCTATCACACCCGGTCAGTCGGTGGTTTTCTATAATGGAGATATAGTGGTGGGCGGAGGAACAATAGATTAAAGAAAATCAGGTTCTAAGACCTTATTCAGAAATAAATCAAAGGGTGCAAAAGCACCCTTTTCCCATATCTTTGGTTGTTCTGAGTACTTATGCCTTTCATAGCCTCAATTGTAAAATGAATTTCCATACCAGTTAATTCATTTTACTCTTTAATGATAAACATTAAAAATATATTGACTTTCATTATGGGTATTATTACAATTAAATAGTAATAATACCCAAGTATGGAGGAAAATTAAATGAGTGAAGAAATTAAAGATACTTTGATTGAATGTGAAAAGGAGCCGGAGATAAAATTCAGCGTACTTTTTAAATTGATTTTGGCGATATCAATATGTTTGACGGGATTAGTAACTTTAATTGGAATTGTATTTTTTATATCCGGAGTTACTTACAAAATGTGGTCAACTGATGAGATAACCATATTATTATATAATTCTTTATTTTTTATAAGTACATTTTGTTGTTTTATTTCGTTAATTGGTATAGCCGTTATAAAAAAACCGTTTCCCCAAATATTAGTTTGGTGTACTATGATAATCAGTATCCTTTTTGTATTATCAGCGTTTATATTCCCTCGTTTCAAAGGATATAACTGCAACTTTACACTTTATAGTAAAGGAAGTTTTATTTTAGCCGATGGAATACTTTTTATGATTGGACTCCTTGGCATTTTATTTTCAATGGTAATAAAATACGGCTTCATATACCAGAAACGTTGGGATTCTATCATTTGATAAAATCAGCAGGACTATAATATTGCAAGCATGCAGGGAGATATTATGGCTATTATATTAAGACTGGATAGGGTTATGGCAGACAGAAAAATAACATTGAATGAGCTTGCTCAGAAAGTCGGAATTTCATATGTCAATTTATCAAATTTAAAAACAGGAAAAGTAAGGGCCATCCGTTTTTCTTCACTGGATGCCATATGTGACGTTCTGGATTGCCAGCCCGGAGATATTATTGAGTACAGGAGGGAGCCGGAAAAAAATGATTTGTGATTTGAAGGATGAAGGTATGGAAAACATTTTAAACCACAGGGGAACAGTGCAGTTGGAGACGGACCGATTGATATTGCGACGGTTGACCGTAAGAGATGCCCGTAAGGTATTCGACAACTGGACAAGTGACCATGAGGTAGCCAAATTTATGAGGTGGAATACACACACCAGTATTGATGCCACAATAAATTGGCTCAAAGAGTGTGAGGCAAATGCTGAAAATTTGACCTTCTATGACTGGGGAATTATTGCTTCAGGTGCGGTTTTGACCCATGTGGGCTTTGTCTGCGCAAAGGACGGTGTTTATACGAGTTTTGACGGTACGAAAAATTACCCATGTAAGATATATTATTTGGATATGGAACGGTAAGTGTTATCTTTTGCCATAACAATAGATACATATTGCAATTATTGAAAAAGTGGGGGATAACAATGTATCATTTGAAAAAACACGAAATGGATAAAATAGCTCCGTTCTTTGAAGGCTGGAAGGAAACCTTAATATGGTCATGTCTGCATGGCTTAATGGGGAATGCCTGGGCGGATAACGCAGAACAGCCGGATTCTGCTCAGATAATAACAGGGGATTTTTGCTTTTTTGCAGGTGTTCCGGATATTGAACTGGTAAAAAATATACCTGACGGCTTTTCATCACAATATATTTTAATGGTTCCCCGGGACGATGAATGGGCCGGTCTGATTGAAACAGTATACAAAAACAGATTTAATAAATTTATGAGATATGCTATAAAGAAGGAACCCGAGGTATTTGACCGGCAAAAGTTAAATGCTTATATTGAAAAACTCTCACCAGAATATACAATAAAAATGATCGATGAGGAAGTTTTCCAAAAGGCAGGTTCAGAAGGCTGGTCAAAAGACTTGTGTTCCCAATTTTCCGGCTACAAAGAATTTGAAAGATATGGTCTGGGAACGGTAATCCTCCACGGCGGCGAGCTGGTATCGGGTGCATCTTCGTACACGGTATATAACGGCGGAATAGAAATTGAAATAGATACAAAGCCGGAATACCGCAGAAGAGGCCTAGCTCTTGCCTGTGCAGCAAAATTGATACTGGAGTGTCTCGACAGAAATCTTTATCCCAGCTGGGATGCAGCAAACAGGGAATCCGTGGCTTTGTCCGAAAAATTAGGATATCATTTCGACAGGGAATATGTCACTTACTCGGTCCGGTGAAATAAAATTGTACAATATGAAAAAGCCTGGAAATACAGTTAAGAGACAGGAGGATACTAAAATATGGATGTAAGTATAATAAAAGCTGAAAACAAGCATTTGAATGACTGTATAATTCCTCTAAAATGTTTCTTGTTGTTGCGGATTTTAATCCTGGTGCCAAAAGGTTCTATATAAAAAATGGATTTAAGGAAGTGGGGCGTATTCCTGATTTATATAAAAACGGGGTTGCGGAATTCTTGATGATGAAGGAACTTCAGGGAAAAAAGCTTTAGAATGAAAAAGCTTTAGAAAGTAAAAAAGCCCTTTTCACTAGGCTGTTTCAACTGCTTCTGAGGCATTGGCGGAGGTGTTTGCGTGAGATTGTTTTTCAAAAACATCAAAGCATTCGCTGAGGCAATCCTCAATAACGTCGGGATCAATAAATACGTTATCCTTATTCAATTTTATCACCTTCTTTCTACTACAATATTTAATATATACCCATTAGCATTAAATTGCAATGGGATAAAATGTTAAATTTATATTACTAACTTTTCAAACACCGGTTTTCTTTTCTCAAAATGGGCAACATGTCTAAAGCCTATCTCTTTCAGATGTACAATAGCTTCTTTGAAACTATGGCCCATATGCTCGGTTAAGTGAGAGTCGGAACCTACGGTTACTATTTCTCCGCCAAGTTCAAAATATCTTTTGAAAACATCATAACCGGGAAGGGGCTGCTTCAGATCGGAACGCAGGCCGGAGGTGTTTATTTCAATACCCTTGCCTCTGGCAATCACGGCTTTTAGTATCTGATCCAGCAAATCACTGTAATCGGCATATCTTAACGGCTTGTCCTCAAAGTCACCATAGCGTGCGGCATATCCGATATGGCCGATGACATCATAGTTTTCATAAGCGACTGCCGACAGCAGAATTTCCTGCAGATAGCGCTCATAGGACTGCTGCTGGGTACGCCCTCTGAAAAACACACCTGTATATGGATCCATATGGTCTATAATATGGACGGAATTTATGACAAAGTCAAAGGGGTATTGCGGCAGTACCCTGTTTATCTGGTTCAGGGCATGAGGCTGAAAACCCATTTCAACGCCTATCAGTACATCCAGTTTTTCTTTCCATTTATCTTTAAGGGCGGTGAAGACTTCAAAATATTCATCTAAATTTATTAAAAAGCTATTATCAAAGTCCGGGTAATCATAATCAACGTGATCGGTAAATACAACTCCGGTCAAGCCTATTTCAACAGCTCTTTTACAGGCTTCCTCCGCGTCCATTTTGGAATCTGTAGAAAATTTTGAATGAATATGATTGTCAAACATTGTAACTTTCTCCTTTGGTAAGTATAATAAAACTGAATAAGTTATCCTGCTTGTGTTATTATACATTGATTTGGATATCTTAAATATAGATACAGATAATATTATTAAATATCTTATATGAATATCTTAAATAATATTAACAATTTTTTTAATTTAAGTCAAAATAATGGGATTAAGCATACAGGGTATGCGGATGGGAGATTGTCATGAGTGAAGAAAAATCACAGGGAGAGCAGCTGAAGGAAAAGCTTTCCTACCAGCCCAGAAATGCTTGGGAACACGGTGAAAAAGAAATTAGAGATGCCTTTGATCTTTGCGAAAATTACAAGGAATATTTAGATAAAGGTAAAACAGAAAGAGAGTTTGCAGCGATCGTAGAAAAGGAATTAATTAAAAACGGTTATCAAAATCTGCAAACTCTGTTCAAGCAGGGCAAAAAATTAAGTAAGGGAGCCAGGGTCTATTACATAAATAGGCATAAGGCGGTTGCATTCGCAATACTTGGGGATAAACCGGTTATTGATGGTATTAACATGGTAGGGGCTCATATTGATTCCCCAAGGCTTGATATCAAACAGAATCCTCTTTATGAGGATTCAGGCCTTGTTCTGCTTAAAACACATTACTACGGAGGAATAAAGAAATATCAATGGGTTGCAATCCCATACTCTCTTCATGGAGTTGTTGTCAAGGCAGACGGAACAAAAGTCGAAATATGTATCGGAGAAGACGAATCTGATCCTGTATTTACAATAACCGACCTGCTTCCTCATCTGGCACAGGATCAGATGCAGAAGAAGGCGACCGAAGTGGTGGCCGGAGAGAGCTTAAATGTATTGATAGGCTCCAGGCCATATAATGATAAGAAGGTTAAGGACAAAATTAAGCTGAACATATTAAAAATCCTCAATGAAAAATACAGCATAGTTGAAGAGGATTTTCTTTCTGCCGAGCTGGAGGCAGTTCCGGCGTTTAAGGCAAAGGACATCGGACTTGACAGAAGTATGGTGGGGGCATATGGACAGGATGACCGGGTGTGTGCTTATACATGCTTGAAGGCCATGCTGGAGACAAAGCCGGCAGATAAGACCGCACTGTGTATATTGACCGACAAGGAGGAAATTGGAAGTACAGGAAACACAGGGGCTAAATCCAATTTTCTCAGGAGTTTCATTTCAAAATTGATTTATTTGACAAATATTAATTATTCGGATATTTTGCTCAATCAATGCCTGGAAAATTCCATAATGTTATCGGCTGATGTCAACCCTGCCGTTGATCCGGCATATCAGGAGGTTCAGGAAAAGAGAAATGCCTCCTACATGGGCAATGGAGTTTTAATACAGAAATATACTGGTTCAAGGGGTAAATATGATGCCAGTGATGCAAATGCCGAGGCAGTTGGACTAATAAGGAAGCTTTTCAACGAGAAAGGGATAATATGGCATACTTCCGAAATGGGAAAGGTTGACCAGGGCGGAGGAGGTACCATAGCACAGTATGTTGCAAACCTTGGCGTTGAAGTACTTGACTGCGGAGTGCCGCTGCTTTCAATGCATTCACCTGTAGAGGTGACCAGTAAAATAGATATTTACATGTGCTACAAGGCTATGAAGGTCTTCCTTGAAAGCAATCTGGGCTGATGCTTTTAATGGGGAATTTAACCACCGGTACCGACTACAGAAGCTAAACTTTATTCTAAGGAGAAAAACATGATAAAATTTGGACCTTCCGGAAATTCTGACAGCTTTTATGAACAAGGATACAAGTCATCTTCACAAATGCCTGCGTGGCTGGCCGGAATGGGCCTGGACGCATACGAATACTCCTGTACCAAGGGGGTGAATGTAGGAGAGGCAACTGCAACCGAAATCGGCCGGCAGGCACAGGATAACAACATATTTTTAAGTATACACGCCCCATATTATATAAACATGTCCAGTGAGGAAGAGGAAAAAAGAGAAAATTCCAAAAGATATATTCTGGAAACACTCAGAGTAGCAAAATGGATGAATGCAAAAAGAATAGTCGTGCATACCGGCTCCTGCAGCAAGGTGGGGAGGGAAACTGCGCTTAAGTATGCCCTGCAGATACTGGAGGAAACACTGGAGCTCTCTGATGCTGCAGGTTACGGAGACGTGCACATCTGCCCGGAGGTGTTGGGAAAACAAAATCAGCTGGGTACCATAGAAGAAATAATGGAAATGTGCAAGGCAGATGAAAGGATCATTCCCACAATCGATTTTGGACATGTGCACGCCAGAGGTCTTGGAAGGCTTAATTCTGAAGAGGATTTTGCAGCTGTGATAGACATAATCGAAAACTCAATCGGAAAGGAAAGGACGAGAAATATTCACTGCCATTTCAGCAGGATCGAGTTTTCAAAAGGAGGAGAAAAAAGACACTGGAATTTTTCCGACAGGCAGTTCGGACCGGAATTTGAACACCTGGCTCCAATACTTGTCAAAAGAAAAATGGAGCCCGTAATTATTTGTGAATCAAGAGGAATGATGGCGGAGGATGCCCTTGAAATGAAAAGGCTTTATTTGCAGGCCAGAGAAAAATATGAATAATCACAGGCCGAAGGCTCGAAACACGTATTATAGGCTTTTGGCTGTGACTACAGAAAATATAAAGGAGGTTGACAATGAAAAAAGTATTGGTTATAAACGGTCCAAATCTCAATCTGTTGGGGGTCCGGGAAAAAGGAGTTTATGGAAATGAAACACTTCTGGACATAGCAAAGGCAGTTAATATCACCTCAGAACAACTGGGGCTTGAAACTGACTTTGTCCAGAGCAACCATGAGGGAGAGATTATTGACAAGCTGCATGCTGCAAGGGGAGTTTATGAAACTGTGATAATCAATGCAGGAGCGTATACCCATTACAGTATAGCTATCAGGGATGCCATAAAGTCAATTGAGATACCTACAATAGAGATACATCTCTCAAATATACATAGCAGGGAAGAATTCAGACATACATCTGTAATAGCGCCTGTTTGTGCAGGACAGATATGCGGCTTTGGAAAAATGAGTTATATTCTGGCTTTGCATGCTGCAGCAAACCTGAACGGCTATATATACGGCTGAAAAGAAAGGGAATTGATATAAGATTGAACCGGGTTTTTAAGGTTAATTAAAAAAATAGCAGAGTGAGCGCTTATGACGCAGATTGGAGTTAGAATGTTTAGTATTAATAATATGGAAAACAGGCTTGAAAAATTCAGAATAAAACTGGCCGGTATGCAGCTGGATGCTGCATTGATAACCAAAAGGGAAAGCTACATGTATCTTTCTGGTTTTACAGGTACATCGGCAAATCTGGTTATAACAGCAAATAAGGCATATTTGCTCACGGATTTCAGATATGCGGAGCAATCTTCAAAGCAGGCCCCCTTATTTGAGATAATCCAGCATAAACCGGATATAAATGAATCAATAATCCAGGTAATCCATTCGGAAAATGTAAAAACCCTTGGCTTCGAAGATCTGGCGGTAAGTTTTTCGGCATATGAAGTACTGGCTGGTAAACTCAAGGGCATCGTACTTAAGGGCATGGGTCCGGTGGTTGATGAAATGAGGAGCATAAAAGATGAGCAGGAAATAGAAATAATCAGCAAAGCTGTCAAGATAGCTGATGATGCACTAATGCAGGTGCTGCCGCTGATAAAGCCGGGGATCACCGAACTGGATGTTGCTGCCGAGCTGGAATACAGAATGAAGAAACTGGGAGCAACAGCTCCATCCTTTGAAACAATTGTAGCCTCCGGATTGAGATCCTCGATGCCCCATGGTGTGGCGTCTGAGAAAAAACTTGAACTGGGTGATACAATCACAATAGATTTTGGAGCCCTGTACAATCATTACTGCTCGGATATAACAAGGA
>JAFABO010000163.1 GCA_023426005.1 Bacillota bacterium
AATAAATTATTTTATAAATTAAAAATAATTGCAAGAAGCCAAATTATAAAAATCATTTTATCACATATTTAAACATAAATAAAACAACAATAAACAAATCACGACTGCAAAATAATAAAACAGACACCGGTAAAATAAAAATATCTGATTTTTTACCTGTGTCTGTGGTTTACGGGCAAACTATTTACTTTTAATTTAATACAATCATTCAATATTACATGGCGTCAAAAGTCTTTTTAACTTCCTTTAAGAAATCCTCGGTATTAACAATCTTGATTTCTTCTAAATCCGAAAGGGCCGCAAGGTCTTTTGTCATCATTCCGTTTTCAATTGTCAGTATGGATGCTTCGTCCATTTTATCAGCAAACTCAACGAGTTCTGCTATGCCGTCAAGTTCTCCTCTTTTTCGCAGGGCGCCGGTCCAGGCAAATAATGTTGCCATTGAGTTGGTGGAGGTTTCCTCTCCCCTCAGATGCTGGTAGTAATGGCGCTGTACAGTTCCGTGCGCCGCCTCATATTCATAATAGCCCTCAGGTGAAACCAGTACCGACGTCATCATGGCAAGGCTTCCGAAAGCGGTTGCCACCATATCCGACATAACGTCCCCGTCATAATTTTTACATGCCCATATAAATCCGCCTTCCGATCTCACCACGCGGGCAACCGCATCATCAATCAGTGTATAGAAGTATTCTATTCCGGCAGCTTTAAACTTTTCGTCATATTCCTTTTCATATATCTCCTGGAAGATATCTTTAAAGGTATGGTCATACTTCTTTGAAATGGTATCCTTGGTGGCAAACCAGATATCCTGTTTCAGATCCAGCGCATAGTTAAAGCAGGATCTGGCAAAACTTTCAATTGATTTGTCAATGTTGTGCATTCCAAGGATGACTCCGGCTCCGTCAAAATCATGTATGGTCTGACGGGTCTCTTCACCGTTTTCATTTGTAAATACAAGTTCGGCCTTTCCCGCACCGGGCACGCGGTATTCCACATCTCTGTATACGTCGCCGTACGCATGTCTCGCAATGGTTATGGGCTTCACCCAGGTCTTGACAAACGGCTTTATGCTGCTCAGAAGAATAGGAGCGCGGAATACAGTCCCGTCCAGGATAGCTCTTATTGTTCCATTGGGACTTTTCCACATTTCTGTGAGGTCATATTCTCTGACTCTTTCGGCATTTGGAGTAATAGTGGCACATTTGACCGCAACCCCATATTTTCTGGTTGCAGTTGCAGAATCTATGGTTACCCGGTCACCTGTCTTTTCTCTGTATTCCAGCCCCAAGTCATAGTATTCGGTCTTAAGATCGATATAAGGCAGCAGTAAAATATCCTTTATCATTTTCCAGATCACTCTGGTCATTTCATCTCCATCCATTTCGACCAGTGGAGTTTTCATAATAATTTTTGCCATAAAACATGCTCCTTCTCAATTAATTTTATATTTTAATACTATTTATCAAGCATTATTGTTATATTTTTCACACATAGGAATTTTATTGTCTGGTTATTCATTAATATAGCATTTTAAGGGCCGAATGTAAATGCACAAGCAAAATTTATCGGCAGAGCCGGCACTCTCCGAAAAACCGATTGACATTTCCAGTAAAATCCAGTATAATATAAATAGCTAATTTAGCTATTTATATGTTAATTCTTGTTAGTCACTTTAGCTAATGTTTTTTATGGGAGGATTGACTTTATGATTATCAATGCTACAGATCTTAAAAACAATCTGGGGAAATACCTGAGAGCAATTGAAAGAGAGGATGTCATCATTACCAGCAACGGCAGAAAGATTGCCAGACTGACCGCCTATACCGAAGAATATGCCGCCGGCCGCATCCCCTCAGCTGAAACTGTAAAGGAAAAAGCAGAAGCTTATTCCCTGTTCCCCCGGGAAGCCACCTTCGAAGAGTTCCTGCAGCTGTCGGAGAACGGCGAGGACCGGTATGAGTATATCGATGGTGTCATATACTTTCTGGCCACACCCAAAACAACCCATCAACAAGTCCTGGGAGAGTTATTCGGAATTTTTTACAATTGGTTCAACGGCAAGAAGTGCAGACCCTTGCTGGCCCCCTACGATATAACCCTCAGAAGAAATGCTGAGAATGTAAATGTAGTTCAGCCTGATCTCATGGTTATATGTGACCTGGAGGACAAGCTCAATGAAAAAGACCGCTACACGGGCACTCCATCCCTCCTTGTGGAAATTATATCGGAAAGCAGCAGAGGGAAGGATGCAGTAAAAAAACTGGATTTGTATATGTCCACAGGCGTAAAAGAGTACTGGATTGTAAATCCTTTCAACAGAGAAGTAACGCTTTTCCTATTTGAAAATAGTGATGTTCTCAAAAACACAACTTATAAAAATAATGAAACTGTTTCATCATATATATTTGAAGGTCTTAAAGTGGAGTTGAAAAATATATTTTAAACATATTGAAAGCATAATTCGCCTGGAAGGCAAAGGCTTTGAACCGTAATTGACTTTGGTAAAAACGACTTGCTATGATTACTGGAGTACTATTATAATATTTTTTGCCTGTATTAACCTGTAGTGCTGATTGAAATTTTGTTTTGCTTTACAGATAGATTTAATCAGTATCAAATGTTACGCGAGTACAACTTCATGAAATAAGTTGCACAGTTAAAAACAATTGCGGTAAATTGCCGACGATGGTAAAGTGGTTTTGCCGGCAAAGCAGCAGGACGCTGCTTTGAGCTTCAAACCGAGACAGGAGGTCGAGTTTGAGCGACGGCAGAACCGCTTTAAATGAGGCGATACAATTTCCGTAATTGTTTTGGGTAAGTCCTATTCCATTAAGTTAACCCGTTGTGCTGATTGAAGTTTTGTTTTGCTTTACAGATAGATTTAATCAGTATCAAATGGTACGCGAGTACAACTTCATGAAATAAGTTGCACAGTTAAAAACAATTGCGGTAATTGTCGCCGAAGGTAAAGTGGTTTTGCCGGCAAAGCAGCAGGACGCTGCTTTGAGCTTCAAACCGAGACAGGAGGTCGAGTTTGAGCGACGGCAAAACCGCTTTAAATGAGGCGATACAATTTCCGTAATTGTTTTGGGGGCATACTTATTTCATGAAGTTAGTACGGAAGTTACCATTTGATATAAAAAAATTACAAAGGTAAAGCAAACATTAAACTAATTAGCACACCACGTTAAATTATTGCTTCTATTTTATGAACTTTTCCGTCATCAATTAATTCAAATCTGTTTCCTTCGATGGTCTCTCCGTCGGAAACCATTTTCCTGATATTTTTATTTTGATGACTTTCATTTTTTACGGTTATTTCGTATACAGCTGTACCAAAAGTGTATTTAACGGTATATCCGTTCATTTTTTTGGGAATGCACGGATCGAGCGTCAGATAATTACCCTGCTTCTTGATTCCTAAAATATGCTCAATGCCAATGCGGTACATCCAGCCTGCGGCACCGGTATACCAGCTCCAGCCGCCCCTCCCCTCATTTGGATAAACGGCATATACGTCGGCCGCCATGACATAGGGCTCTACCTTGTATATCATACGTTCCATACCCGTTCTGGAATGGTTGATGGGATTGATCATATCAAATAATTCCCAGGCTTGCTCTCCGTTGCCAAGTTTTGAGAACGCATATATGACCCAGGTGGCAGCATGAGTGTACTGTCCCCCGTTTTCCCTGACTCCCGGCAGATAACCTTTTATATATCCCGGGTTTAGCTCACTGTCATAAAAAGGCGGGGTGAGCAGCCTGATCAGGCCATTTTTCCTGTCTATCAAATACTTCTCTACGGCGCTCATGGCCTCTTCGACCCTGCTCTCCCTGGCGGCTGCCGAGATGGCAGCCCAGGATTGTGAAAGGGAGTCGATCTTGCCCTCATCGTTCCGAATAGAACCCAGGGGTGAACCGTCGTCAAAATAAGCCCTCCTGTACCAGCTTCCGTCCCAGGCCTCCCCCTCCAGTGCTTCAATTATTTTACCGGCTTTTTCCCGGTATTCTTCTGCCCGTTCTTCCTCTCCCATATACCTGCATACGGGTATCATACGCTGCAAAACACAATACAGGAACCATCCAAGCCACACGCTCTCCCCCCTGCCGTTTACACCGATTAAATTCATACCGTCATTCCAGTCTCCGCCTCCAATCAGCGGAATGCCATGGGGACCAAAAGCCAGCCCCTTTTCAATGGCTTTGATACAGTGCTGGTATACGGTTCCGCGTTCCCCTGCCAAAGACGGGATTTCATATCTCTCGTGCTCATTCTCTCCCAGAAGAGGAGAACTTAAATATGGTTCAATCATATTTAATATTGAGTAATCACCTGTGGTATTAATGTAGTCACAGGTTACGTATGGCAGCCAGAGCAAATCATCCGAATACCTGGTCCTGATACCGTTGATTTTTTGTTCATGCCACCAGTGCTGGACATCCCCTTCAATAAACTGATGCCTGCAATGGAGCAGAATCTGATTTTTAGTGATATTGGGCATGGTGTATACCACAGCCATTACATCCTGAAGCTGATCTCGGAATCCAAAGGCTCCGCCTGCCTGATAATAGCCCGATCTTGCCCATAGCCTGCAGGAGATCACCTGATACTGGAGCCAGCCGTTAAGCATAATATTTACTGTTTTGTCGGGAGTGTCAACCTGAATTTGCTTAAGTCTGCTTATCCAGGTTTTCTTAACCCTGTCAAGCTCGGCAAAAGCCTGCTTTTCAGATCTGAAATTTTCAATCAGCCCCTTTAACTGTTCCAGCCTGTCCTGCCCGAAAAGGAAAACAATATGCCTGGTCTCCCCGGGCAAGATATGAATTCTGGTCTTAATAACCGCACAGGAATCAAGTCCTGCTCCCACCGTACCCTTTAAATCCCTTCTCATTCCTTCCGGTTTCGATAAATCCATATTTTCGCCTGTGAATTCCAGTCTGTTCCCCGTATAGCTGAGCTGGCTTTCAGAGCAGCTCAAAAAAGCACTTAAGCCTCTGAAGTCGGAACTATACACATTATCTATCAATAACGAAGCCAGCTCCTCTTTAAATCCGGTGACTATATAAGGATCTGTTTGGCCCGGCTGAGTTCCAAGCACCGGCTTTAAATAGTAGGCCGCATCCAATACCGTCTCTGCTTCAGAAATATTTTTCAGCTTTAATATGCTTATTTTCACAGGAGCTTCAGCAGCTGTAAATTGTATCAGCTCCTGCTCCAGGCCGTGGCTTTTCTGGGAATAGACCGTATACCCAAAACCATGACGTATTATATATGCATTTTTTTGCCTTACAGGCAGCGGTGTACAGCTCCAAACAGCATCATTCCCAGCCTTGTGCAGATATATGATTTCTGAAGGCGGGTCCAGGACAGGATCATTGGCCCAGGTCGTCAGCTTGTTCTGGCTGCTGTTCTGATTCCAGGTATAGCCCCCGCCGGCTTCTGTACAGATGAAACCGAAGCTGTCGTTGGCTATGACGTTTGACCAGGGTGCGGGTGTTGTCTCTCCCGCCCTGAGACAAATCACATATTCCTCACCATCTTCAGTAAAACCTCCGATTCCATTGAAAAAGTTCAACTTCTCTATTATGCCGGCCAGCTCGTGTTCGCCGGCATGGGTGTCATCGGCCTTGACTTCCACATGTGCAATCTCCTGAGCAAACTCACTTTCAGCCGATTTTACAGCATATTTTGCGATTTCACCGCGACTGTTTGCATTTACTGCCTGTATTATTTCATCCGAATCCAGAGCTTCATCTATATAATCCGCCACTCCGTCATCAGCATTGATTATCAACTTGGCACAGGCAAAGAGCAAATTTCTCTGTCCGGGTGTCATCTGCCTTGTATTTCTGATGAAGATTCCGCCCCTTTTATCCATCAGATCACAGGAACGGCCTGAAACAGCCAGATCCCTGATCATTTCCAAAAGCGGCTGTATATATGCATCTTTATCTGTAATAAGCACCACAAGGTCGAAGCTTATTCCCTTCAATCTCATAAAGTCATGTAATTTCAGAGCCCAGCGGATCTCTTCGAAACTGTCCAGGTTTTGCACTGTCACAAGCAGTATGGGCAAATCCCCCGAAATGCCGAAGGGCCACAGGTCAGACTGGCTGAGGTTATTTCTGATAATATATTGAGCCTGGCTTCTCCTGCCCATACCGTATAAAAGTTTTGGAAGCAGTTTAAAGTAAGCCCGTTCATCATTGCCTCCGATATTTATGAAGCCGGCTTCAACAACGCTCCGTGTCCAGGCCATTTCAATCACCCTGTCGGCAGCGCCGACATCACTGTACTTTTCAAGCATGTCCAGAGCAGCACGTCTGGTATCACAGGTGCCCATTGCAAAGTTGACGACGGCGGATTCACCCGGGTCAATGCGAACTCTTATTCTGAGGCTGAAAACCGGGTCAATTACCGGACCGACAGAATTTGTAAGGGGCTGGTCAGGATCCATAGCCCTTGGAAATGCAAGACTTCTGTTTCTTCCTATAAACTGTGAACGGTCGGTTTCAAACTCTATATTCCCTTCCTTAACACCGTTTGTTGATACTATGTGATAACCCCAAACGGTTTGTTTTACATCATCCCTCTTCCTTCTCATGGCTAAGAGACCATCATACTCACTTATATATTCAGTCTTGACAAATAGTTTGCTGAAAGCGGGATGGGCAGTATCCGATTCAGGATGGATCAATACCACCTCCATATAGCTTGTCAGTTCCACAATCCTTTTTGCTCCGCTGTGGTTATGGATGCTTACCCTTCTGATTTCGGTATCGTCCTCGGCACTTACCAGCACCTCGGTATTTGTTTCAATATTCCCCTCTTTCCTGATATACTCCGCCTTATGAGGCGAGAATATGACCTTGTATATTTCAGGTACAGTGTTGGTAGGATTAAAGGTTGTTGACCAGAAATCGTTGGAGTTTACATTCCTCAGATAAATGAACGCGCCGCTGCTGGCCATATAGTCACCGGACCATCTGTATACAGCAAGGGAATGGCATCGCGCAAACCCGCTGCCCCTGTCTGTGAGCATCACATTATAACTGCCGTTGGTCAGAAGATGCAGGTTTGGCACAGGCTCAAGTCTGGTAAAGCTGCGGATTACGGTTTCCTCCGGATTTGCATGTTTTCTGTAAGTGAACAGGGGTTTTTCCCTATACTCCTTCGAAATCACCACATGAGCCGGGAATTTCTCCTGAATCAATGAATCCACCGCTTTTATCTGGGGATTTGCATGAAATCTTTGCTGCATTATATCCTGCTTGAAAAAGTTAACCAGGGCCAGCAGGCTCATTCCCTGATGATGAACCATGTAACTCTTAACGATTGCACATTTTTGTCCCTCCTCCAGCCTTGAATCAGTAAAATCCAGGGCCTCATAAAGTCCAAACCGTCCCTCTGCGCCAAATTCTCTGAGCCTTTCTATATTCTCCCAGCATTGCCTGGGTGCTATATCAATTGCCATTACGGTAGCATAGGGCGCTATAACGAGATCATTGACCAGCCCCCGCTTCAGCCCCAGATGGGGAACCCCGAAAGCCCTGTATTGGTAGTTTAAAGCTATATCAAAGGCATGATAGCAGGATTCTGAAATTCCCCACGGAACATTTTTACTCCGGCCGTATTTGATCTGGGCGTTTACTACAAAGCGATAGGTCTTCTCGATCAGCGTATTTGGATAGCTCTTTACGACCAGCCTTGGCATCAGATACTCAAACATGGTGCCCGTCCAGGATACAAGCCCCCTGTCCCGGTCAATCCGGGTCAATTTTCTGCCCAGCTTGAACCAGTGCTGTTTTTCCACCTCTCCTTTTGCTATTGCAATCAGGCTGGTCTGCCTTGCCTCGGATGCAAATAAGTCGTAATAGGATTTGCTGGGGTGTCCTTCTTCAACATCAAAACCTATTGCAAATAAATTCCGCCTGGGGTCATACAGGCTTTTAAAATGCATTCCGTCTATTAAAGACCGGATTCTTTTCCTCAATTGCTCCAGCTGAATCTTCAGTTCTCCTATATTATTGAATTTATCAAAAAGCTCTTCTCCGAATTCCAGATGCAGAGCCTGGTATACGTCAAGAGCTGCAGTCAGCTTCCTGACCCAATATCCTCTTTTGCTTCCTTCATCAAGCTCCGAAAGGTATTTCGCAAGCGTTTCGCACAACTGTCCAAAACCTTTTTCAAGGCTTTTTCTTTCCTCTGCCCGGGCTTCATCGGGTGTTTTTTCATCAAACACCAATTTTCTCAGGACTTCTGTTTCAAAATACGGCTTATCCCTGTGGATTTCACTGTTGCAAAGCTCAAGTAAATCCAGGAAAGCCTCCAGATGCACTGTTTGATAAATTGGTTTTTGTCCATACTGCCCCAGCCCCTCATCAAGTACCATTAAATATCCGGCA
Organism: Bacillota bacterium; assembly: GCA_023426005.1. Taxonomy (GTDB): domain Bacteria; phylum Bacillota; class Clostridia; order Acetivibrionales; family DSM-1351; genus Ruminiclostridium. The sequence continues at coordinate 8,412 of JAFABO010000163.1, forward strand.
AAATTTCCGCTGTCTACGGTTGAGATGAATTTTGGGCGCAGAATCTCAAGGTTGGCAGTATTATACCAATTATAGAGATGGCCGTTCCACTTCTGCATTTTTTCAATCGTGTTAACAGTATTGCCAATCCTTTGCAGTAAGTCAATAGAGTTAATATATCCCAGATCTCTTGCAGCAAGGTGGGAAACCATCAGCAGCCCGATGTTTGTGGGAGAAGTGCGGTGTGCGGCTCCTTTATACGGCTCCTCCTGATAATTATCAGCCGGAAGGAAATTTTCCTCGGGGCCTGCAAATTCATCGAAATAGCACCAGGTTTTTCTCGCCAGTAACCTGAGCTGATCCAAACATTCCTCGGAAAGGCTTTCCCTCTCCTTACCCGACGGTCTGCTTATATAAAACGCCGCCCAGGGCGAAAGCAGCCATAGTATAAATGCTGCGAAAGCCAGGGGGAAGTACCCTTGATACATGTATCTGACGACTGCCAGTACTGCAGCGCCGTACAGAGGTGCAAACCACATCCTTCTGTAGTAGCCCGGCAAGTCATTCTTTAATGCCAGCTCCATATCGGCGGCGGTTACCCATTCCAGCAGATTTTTCTTTGTAGCAAGAACCCTGACAAGGGTTTTAATTATGGCATTAGCCATTAAAAAAGCCTGGTACGGGGCAAAGGTCAGCATCAGTCCAACCTGCAGCAGTATGGCGTTTAAGCCTGTGATTATTGTAGCACTTCTTTTAGCCACATAAATCCTGTAGTCACCCACAAAAATCAGATACACAAAATAGCTCAATATTGGCGCACATAAGGAAAATATGCTCAGCCAGATCCAGCCGCTGCAGCTTTTGGGCAGTAAAAGCAGGCTTAGAAGTATTATAACCGCCATTACAGGATATACAAGGCTTCTTCTCAGGTTATCAAACATCTTCCACTTTGAGAGCAGCGACAGCTGGTTCTTGCCGAATATCCAGGGCAGCAGCTGCCAATCTCCTCTTGTCCACCGGTGGAGCCTCATCATGAAGGAATTGTACTTTGCAGGGTATCCGTCTATCAGCTCAATATCCGTGACAAGTCCGGTCCTCAGGTAGCTGCCCTCCAAAAGATCATGGCTTAGTACGGTATTCTCCGGAATAACTCCATCCAGTGCCTGCTGAAAAATATCCACATCATATATACCCTTACCGGTAAAAATACCCTCTCCGAAGGCATCCTGATATACATCGGAAACTGTTGTGGTGTACGGGTCAATACCTCCCTGTCCGGCAAATATTCTGGTAAAAGCCGATGAACCGGCGCTTTCTATATTGACGTCAATACGGGGCTGGAGAATACCATAGCCCTCTGCTACTATACCCCTTTCAGGGTCAAAAACAGCTCTGTTCATAGGATGTGCAATTGTTCCCACAAGTTGCCGGGCAGCCTCCAGAGGCAGTTGAGTGTCGGCATCCAGAGTTATGACATATTTCACCCGGGGAATTTCTTCAAGTCTGCAGCTGTTAAATACATAGCTTGTATCTCTGTTTCCGCGCAGTACTCTGTTAAACTCTATGATGGCCCCTCTTTTTCTCTCCCAGCCCATCCACTTCTGCTGTTTTTCATTGAATTGTCTTTTTCTGCACAGGAAGTAAAACACAGGTTTGTCCTGGCTGCCGTACTTGCTGTTAAGCAGTTTTATCCTGTCGACAGCGCTGCTGATTATCTCCGCATCCTCAGGCATTGTCTCTTCACCTGTATCTTTAAAATCCCCAACCAGAGCAAAATAAATATTGCTTCCTTTATTGGCCAGGTAAAATACCTCCAGATTGTCAATTAAAGCAAGAGTCCTTTTTACATTTGGAACCAGGGTAGGAACAATAACCATTGTGGACATTTCCCCGGGAATTCCTTCCTTGAGCTCCAGTTTGGGAAACCGCGCAGGAATAATTATTCTGCTGAGAAAGCTGTTAACCAGGGCAGTGGCAATTTCACCTGCGGGAATCAGCCCCAAAATGCCCATGACAAATACAAACAAATAAGAATAGCGGGCTTCACGGTTTATTCCGGAAACCACAGGTATTGCCGTAAAAGCTAAAGACAACACAATAACGGCTGTAATAAAAATCTTAACGGAATATTTCTTTACAAAGGGTGTATATTCGTTTTCATGGCCGCTCTTTTTATTGAATTCACGGTATAATCTGTTTTGACCCTTGCCAATCAGATAATAGCCTACATGATTATGGGGAACACCGGTATTTTCACGGTCATGGGCCCCGGCCGCAAACTCACAGCTCAACCTTGCAATATTTATCTCTGTGGTTTTATATTTTTCAGCAAGCTTTACAATAACATTTCTGTAATAGTTCCTGGATTTAAAATCCATCCTGTCGTAAATCCCTGAAGGGTCTTGCTTTAAAATCCTCTCCACCTCACTGAGACTCTCAAATAATGCCGTACTGTCATAGCCTGCAAGTGACCTGAGGCTGTTGATGACATTTCCGATAGAAACCTGGATAACAGCCTGATTATGGTGATCAATAGAGATATAACTATCGGTATTCGCACTTTTCTGAACCAGTATACTGTCAATGCAATCAATCATCCAAAGGGTCTTGGAACCCTCTTTCCTGAGTTTTTTGATCAGAAATTCCACAAATGCCGGAGATAATTCCTCAATTCCTGTAATTTGCTCTTTGAATGCATCACAGTCACGTTCAAACTTTTTAACCAGGCCGGCAATCTCCTGAGCCTTGTACCAATCCCTGCGGGTGGAATTCATCTTGTCGCACACAACCCAAAGCTTCTCCATTAATGCGGCTTTTACCATAAGTGTAAGCATCCACAGCTCCTCAATGGAAAGAAAAGTATATCTCTGGTATGCCGTTATAAAGTCTCTGATTGTTTTTTCATTTGCATTTCCGTCTACATGGGAAACAATCTCAACAGCTATGGAATATATTCTGGGAAAGCCTCTGTAAGTACCTTCAGCGATCACAGGCACCGCTTTTCTTATTTCATTCAGCTCTTTAATGATAATGCTTTTCTGTTCCTCGATAATATAAAAATTATCCAGCAGCCATTCTGCCGCAGGCGGAATGGGAAATGAAGACGAAGCATCCCTGTTCAGATTTTCAAAAGTGTCCAATATGTTTTGGAATTTTGCTTCAATCCGTTTTGAGACCCTGCCTATGCTATATTTTTTTATCAATGTCGTTTGAGATTTCGCAAGGGCTTCCGCATGTCTTTCAAGCTCATCATTGCACAGAGCAACATCCTCTATCTGAAACTCAAAAGAGGAATGTTTGTTTATCCATATGATTAATGCCGCCAATATTGCTGTCAATAAGATTATAATGAGAAAAATCCATATATTCATATATGTATATCACCATTTATAAAAATTTTTTAAAAAATAGTACTAATTAGATTCCTTAGATATATTGCCCCAAATTCCGAATCTTTAGTACTATTTGTTAATATTTTTATTTATGGTGATCAATATTGCTGACGATGACCTTTGCCTTCAGAAAAAATTATCCCTTCCTGCCGGTGGTCAAAATATTTTTCGCCTTCTCCACCTCTTCCTTTGAAGGTGTGGGGACCCCTTCCAGCGGGTAATCAAGGCAGAGCTTTCCCCACTTTTCCTTTCCCAGGGTGTGGTATGGCAGCACTTCTATTTTTTCAATATTTTTAAAATTCCTGAGATAATTATAAGCTGCCATAAGGTCTTCTTCAGCGTCAGTATAACCGGGAACCAGAACATACCTGATCCACACAGGCTTGTTGATATCGGCCAGGTATTGCGTAAATTGCCTTATCCTCCCGTTTTCAACTCCTGTCAGTTCTCTGTGCTTTTCTGCATTTGCCTGCTTCAGATCCAGCAGCACCAGATCGGTGTATTCAAGTGCTTCCTTTACATCCTCCAGATTAACATACCCGGAAGTGTCAACAGCTGTATGAATACCCTGCTCCCTGCACTTTTTAAACAGCTCGCCTACAAATTCAGGCTGGATCAACGGCTCACCGCCGCTTACGGTTATTCCTCCCCCGGAAGAATCGATAAAATTCCTGTACTTTTTGACTTCGCTTACAATCTCCTCCGCAGTATAGAGCTTTGCACCCTCCGAACTCCAGGCATCCCTGTTGTGGCAATATTTACAGCGTAAAGGACAGCCCTTGAGAAAAACTATAAACCTGATGCCTGGTCCGTCAACTGTGCCGAATGTTTCAAAAGAATGGACTCTTCCCTTTATTTCCATAATATTACCCCCTTTTGCCGTTATGAGTGCCGGGTTTGGATGGTGAAGGTCTGTCACTCTCCACCATTCAAACCCGCATGTTAAACATTCTCGTGGATAGTTCTGCTGATAACATCCAGCTGCTGCTCCCTTGTCAGCTTGATAAAGTTAACCGCATACCCCGATACCCTGATTGTGAGTTGCGGATACTTTTCAGGATGTTCCATGGCATCCAGCAGCATCTCTCTTTCAAAAACATTGATATTGATATGATGTCCGCCTTCCTTGAAATATGAATCAAGAAGAGCCGATAAATTGTCAATCCTTGATGCTTCATCCCTTCCCAAAGCTTTCGGAATAATGGAGAAGGTATATGAAATACCGTCCTGGGCAAACTGGTAAGGAAGCTTTGATATGGATTTGAGGACGGCAAGCGCTCCGTTCAAATCTCTGCCATGCATTGGGTTGGCACCCGGCCCGAAAGGTTCTCCGGCTTTTCTTCCATCAGGGGTATTCCCTGTTTTGGCGCCGTAAACAACGTTTGAGGTAATGGTGAGAATTGAAAGCGTAGGAACTGAATGCCTGTATGTCCTTTGCTTTTCAAGCTTTTCCATGAACCTCTTAACCAGCATAACAGCTATATTGTCAACACGGTCGTCATTATTGCCGAATTTCGGGTAATCCCCTTCAATATCATAATCAACAGCAAGGCCCTCTTCATTTCTAATTACCTTAACTTTGGCATACTTTATTGCACTGAGAGAATCTGCCACAACCGACAATCCGGCAATACCGCAGGCCATTGTCCTGAGTATGTCCTTGTCGTGCAGGGCCATCTGAAGCCTTTCATACGCGTATTTATCGTGCATGTAGTGAATAATATTCAAGGTATTGATATATAGCTTAGCCACCCATGTAAGTACGGCATCGAAACGTTTCATAACATCATCGTAATCCAGGTATTCGGTTTCAACAGGAGTCAATGCCGGTCCGACCTGTACGCCAGATTTTTCATCGCGGCCCCCGTTTATGGAATAAAGCAGCGCTTTTGCCATATTGCATCGGGCACCGAAGAACTGCATCTGCTTTCCGATTCTCATAGCCGATACGCAGCAGGCTATGCCATAATCATCACCCCAGTAATATCTCATTATATCGTCGCTCTCATACTGGATTGAACTAGTTTTTATAGAAGCGTCGGCACAGAATTTCTTAAAGCCTTCCGGTAAATGCACCGACCATAAAACCGTCATATTTGGTTCAGGGGCGTGTCCGAGGTTATGCAGGGTATGGAGCATTCTGAAGGAATTCCTTGTCACCAGGGTCCTTCCGTCCAGACCCATTCCTCCAATGCTTTCGGTTACCCACGTAGGATCACCCGAGAACAATTTTTCATATTCAGGAGTTCTTAAGAAACGTACCATCCTGAGTTTCATAACAAAATGGTCCATTAACTCCTGGGCTTTTTGCTCTGTGAGTATTCCCTCCTTCAGGTCTCTTTCAATATAAATGTCCAGGAAGGTTGACACTCTGCCCAGGCTCATGGCCGCCCCGTTTTGTTCCTTTACAGCTCCAAGGAATGCAAAGTAAAGCCATTGGAAAGCTTCCCGGGCATTTCCGGCAGGTCTCGAAATATCAAAGCCGTATTGCAGAGCCATCTGTTTAAGATATTCCAGCGCCCTTATCTGGCTTCTGGTCTCTTCCCTTTCCTGGATTGTCTCACCATCCATATAGTCCAGCTCAAGACTTTTCAACTGCTTTTCCTTTTCTTCAATCAGCCTGTCAACACCATACAGCGCAGTTCGTCTGTAGTCACCTATAATCCTGCCCCTGCCGTATGCATCGGGAAGTCCTGTAATAATCCCGGCCTTTTTAGCTCTCATCATCTCGGGAGTATAAGCATCATAAACACCGTCATTGTGAGTCTTTCTGTATTCGGTAAACGTCTTTACCACATTGTCATCTATTTTCTTGCCGTATGCTTCGCTGCCCTTAATTACCATTCTGATCCCGCCAAAAGGCATGATGCCCCTCTTTAACGGCTGATCTGTCTGAAGGCCGACTATTTTTTCAAGCTCTTTATTTATATATCCCGGGTCATGGGAGGTCATAGTGGAGATTATTTTTGTATCAACATCCAGAACTCCTCCGCTTTCCCTTTCCTTTGCCAGCAAGTCACTGACCTGCCCCCACAGTCTGGTTGTATCCCCGGTAGGACCCTCCAGAAAAGATGAATCTCCTTCATAGGGTGTATAGTTGTTAATGATAAAATCCCTTACATCTATTTCTTCACAC
>JAFABO010000013.1 GCA_023426005.1 Bacillota bacterium
CCACTGCCTGCCATGCATGAACAAATACAACCGCAGGCAGAGCCGTTTTTCCGGTCATTAAAAGACTTTGGGAAAGCCATTCGATTCCCAGCAGCTGACCGATTACCGGAACCACCCTATAATACAGTTGATCCCATATCAATGCAATTGTCACACCACCGATCATAGCCGGCACAAAAAATACAGACTTTGTAAATACTCTGAACATTTTCAATGAGTTCAATGAAATTGCCAGTAATAGAGAGACAACAGTAACACAAACTACAAGCATAATACTGTATAATAAGGTCGTCTTCATAGAGTTCCAGAAATTTGGATTTTTCATTAATAAAATATAATTTTTAAATCCTATGAAATCAAAATTTTTGGACATGCCATCCCAGTTGGTAAAACTGTATCGAATGCCATTAATGACAGAAAACACATAGAAGTACGTATACAGCAGGACCGGTATTATTGTAAAACCAAAGTAGGTTACTTTTGAAGATGTTATCAACCCTTTAGGTTTTAATTCCTTCATTCTATCCTTCCTTTCTCTGAAGAAAACTCTGTATGTCCGCAAATATTTATTATTAAAATAGCGGAAGTATCGTGTACACTTCCGCCATTTTTTATCACTATCCGGAACCATTTTATAAGGAATTTTCCTGCTGTTATTTGGCAGATGTTGCCGCAATGGATGAATCCATATTCTTAAGTACCGCCTCTACATTTTTGTTATCCCAGAAGCCCTGTACTACATTATACAGGTCGGATATAACGTTGTTGTTAATCGTAGATGCCATCCAGTCATGTGTCTGTCCGTTATTAATCAATTCAATCATAGGTGCAATTCCTTTGTCGTCGTTAACAACCCCATTGATACAGGAAGGTGCTCCGTCATAGTTGCAGAAGGTCTGTGCATTTTCCGTTTTGGCCAGATATTCCAGGAATTTGTATGCAGCCTCTTTTTCACTGTCAGATGCTTTTGCAGATACACATATGGCGGCATCTATGCCCGAAAGGGTACGGGTTGTTTCTTTTGTCTCGTTTGGCAGAGGGAATACACCCAGCTTCATGTCCGGATTGCTGGACTTTAGTGTACCTCTTGCATAGGAGCCTGTAATACACATTGCATACTGTCCATTTACAAAATTTTCATAGCATGCCGTATCAGAAAGTGCCAGGGCATCTGCATTTGCATATTTAAACAGCGTCGCCATTTTGTTGAATTCTTCTGTAAACTCGGCATTGCCTTCAAGCTTGGCCTCTCCTTCCGCAGCTTTCGCAATGGTTTCGATTCCATTGGGTGCCCATGCGACTGTTGCACTCTGGAACATGTGACCCACACGGCCGGGATCTTTTCCATGAAGACCCATAGGTGTGATGCCCGCTGCTTTTAGACTGTCGCATACCTTTATGAATTCAGCCCAGGTTGTCGGTACCTGTAGTCCGTTTTTTTCAAATATATCTATATTATAGTATACGCCTATATAATTCCGGCTGTAAGGCAATGCATAGTAGCCTCCGTTGTCCTGCTTTGTCATTTCAAGTGATGATGTATTCACATTCTTCAAAAACTCCTTGTCGGAGATATCCTGCACGTATCCATTGGCTACCTTCTGCCTGAACTGCTGTTGTGTGGGATAATCGGAAAATACAACCGGTATATCACCTGATGAAATTCTGGACGTCAATACTGTGCCGGGATCGGGAACGGTATTCATTTCAATTTTAATATCAGAATTTTCTGCGTTAAATTTGTCAATAATGGCCTGATACCCCTTCTGTGGTCCCTCTTCGCCCTTCTGCTGAAAAAACTCGATTGTCAGCACATTTCCTTTTGCTTCATTAGTGGAATTTACTGCTTCCGGCTCCTGGTTCCCACATGCTGCCAGGCTTGTAACTGTCAGCATCGCACATAATAACAGCGCTAACTTTTTTTTCATAATACTTTCCTCCCGTTTATTTATTGTAGTTATGAGCAGCATCAACGGCTGCTTTTATATAATCGAGGCGGATATTTTCTCCCTGTATTGTACAATCCGCACCGATCATTATCCCTGTGGTACCAAATCTGTTCAGTATTGACCCAACTTCTTCTTCAATTTTCTCTTTCGGTCCTCTCAGGATATTTCCCTTATTGTCCATGCCTCCGAGAATACCTGCTTTAAAGAAATCCCCGCCCCTTTCCAGGCTGTATCCATTATCCTTAACAGACCAGTTTACCAAGTCGGCCGGATACTCTCCAAATCTGTCTATATGGGTTTCAAAATGGTATTCCGGTTCTCCGCAAATATGCAGAATATTATATTTTTGAGGGGTTTGACGAACCACATTGAGGATTTGAAGGTCAAAAGGCTTTACCAGCCCTTCCCACTCATTCCTTGTAAATCTTCCCACCTCACCATACTGGGCTGAATAATAAATTCCGTCGGCACCTATCTTCAGATATTCCCTCGCCCACTGCTCCAATCCATCCGCAATAATCTTTATACCTGCTTTTAGTGCTTCTGGAGCTTCCTTACTGTATTTCATCAGAACATCTTCACCAAATGCAATAGATGCCGCTTTAAAAGGTCCAAACATTGTCTGGAATAAAAGCACGTCATCACCTGCTCTGGCACGGATTCCCCTGATCACTCCCGCCATCTTTGCAAACTCCCCGGAATCCACACCTTTGATTTTAATATTGTACCAATCCTGTGCACATGTAATCTCTCCGCTGATTGGATAACTATAATCCTGCATGATTTTGATAATATCCATTCCCGTTTCATTATAGAGTTTCATGTGGGCATCTATCATCTCTTCCACAGAATAGTTTGAACTATAATGGAACCAAACCCTGCCGGAACATAATCTACGGGCTCACCTTTTATCACTGCCTTAATTCTCTCCGCATTATTCACTTTATTCCGCTCCTGTCTGTGTATTTTACACCTGATTTCCAAATATGAACCGATTACTTCATGTCTTACTTGAGTAAGTCTTATTATAGCGAATCAAATTGTGGCAAAATAGAACTTTGCTTTGGTGTCCTAT
>JAFABO010000029.1 GCA_023426005.1 Bacillota bacterium
GCACAAGATCTCTTAAACCTTTTGAGAGCACTATCTAAAGACTCATTCTCTTTAACTCTTACTTCAGACACACAACTTCCCTCCCTCCGATGGTAACAATTGTGCCGGGAATAAGCCGTAGTATTTAAATTAATACTATAGGGAATCAAGCTAAATACAGCACACAGTATATTATATATTATTTTTCAAAAAAGTGTCAACATTTATTTATATAAGCAGACAACTTATAGTATTTTGCTGCCCATGGGTTTTCCTCCCACAAGGTGGTAGTGGAGGTGGAAAACCGTCTGGCCTGCGTGGGTTCCGCAGTTGTTTATAAGCCTGTAACCGGTCTCCGCTATACCTAACTGTTTTGCTATTTCATTTGCTGCAAGGTGTATATCTTTCATTATTCCAACATTTTTGGCGGTTAATTCATTATGGGAGGCTATATGTTCTTTAGGCACTATCAGCACATGAACAGGTGCCTCGGGACTGATATCATGAAAAGCATATACCCTGTCATTTTCATAAACCGGTTTGGACGGAATCTCCCTGTTGATTATTTTACAAAAAATACAATCGCTCATAATAAAGCTCCTTTCCATATTCCTCTTCCATTTTACTTTATCTGCGCCTCAATAACAGGAATTGCAGCCTTCAGCGCATCATTTATCTTTGATGCATCCTTTCCGCCGGCCTGTGCCATATCAGGACGACCGCCTCCTCCGCCGCCGGCAAGTTTTGCAACTTCCTTGATGACATTTCCCGAATGAACTCCTTTTGCCAGAACATCCCTGGTAGCCGTCACCACAAAACTGACCTTATCTCCATAGTTTGAAGCCAGCACGACAACGCCGGATTCCAATTTGTTCTTAAGCATATCTCCGGTGTTTCTGAGCCCGTCTATATCCAGAGTATCAAAGCGGGCGGCAATCACTTTAACACCCTTGACTTCAACTGCTTTTGAAATAACTTCATCGGCCTCACCGCTCACCAACTTGTTACGGAGCTGTTCAATTTCCTTTTCGGCATTCTTCAGTTCCTGTCCGAGGGCTTCAACCTTTTTCAGACTGTCCTGAGGTGAAGCCTTCAGAGCCTGTGAAACCTCGTTTAACAGGGTTTCCTTCTCGGTATAATATCTGATAGCCGCTTCACCTGTAAGGGCTTCCAATCTCCTCACACCGGCTGCTACGCCGCTTTCCCCCAATATCTTTACCAGCCCTGCCTGTGCGGTGTTCTTCAAATGAGTACCGCCGCAGAATTCTATACTGTAATCCTCAACCCTGACAACTCTGACAGTGTCTCCGTATTTCTCTCCGAACAGAGCCATGGCCCCAAGCTTCCTGGCCTCTTCTATGGGCATTTCTCTGACATCTACTTCCATACTTTCAAGTATGGCCTGATTTGTCATATCCTCAACCTTTTTTAGCTCCTCAGCCGTCATGGCCGAGAAATGACTGAAGTCAAATCTGAGCTTGCTCGATTCTACCAGTGAACCAGCCTGGTGAACATGCTCGCCAAGCACTGTCCTCAGCGCCCTGTGCAACAGATGTGTAGTTGTGTGGTTTCTGCAGATTGCCATCCTTCTCTTAACATCTATCTGTGCGGTGACCTGATTGCCCGTTTCTATTAAACCGCTTTCTACAGTACCGGTATGCAGGTATTTTCCGTCGGCAGTCTTTGTACAGTCAATTATTTGAACCCTGCCGTTTCCGGAGATTATGGTACCGGTATCTCCCACCTGTCCGCCGCTTTCGGCATAGAAGGAGGTTTTATCCAGTATTACTGTAACCTCATCTCCCTCCTGGGCCGCCTCTGCAATCTCTCCGTCTTTTACAATGTAGAGGATCTTTGCATCGGCAGAGGTGGTTTCATAGCCTGTAAAGGTAGTTTTAAGGTTTTTGTCCAGCTTGTCGAATACGCTGTCGGCCCAGGCAGAGGTATCCTTGCTGTTATGGGCATCCCTCGCCTTTTTCTTCTGGGCGTCCATCTCCTTTTTAAAGCCGTCCTCATCTATTCCAAGACCGTTTTCCTCTGCAATTTCCCTGGTGAGATCCAGGGGGAAACCATAGGTATCATGCAGTTTAAATACCATTTCACCCGGGAGGACCGACTGCTTCTTTTCCTTGATCTCAGCGATAAATTCGTTCAGAATAACTATCCCCTGGTCAACAGTAGCCTCAAAGCGCTCCTCTTCAATTCCTATAACCTTTTTGATGTACTCGGCCTTTTCAGCAAGTTCAGGATATGCTTCCCTGGATTCGTTTATCACTACCATTGCAACATCATACAGAAAAGGCTTGTTGATTCCAAGAAGTCTTCCGTGCCTTGCCGCTCTTCTGAGCAGTCTTCTCAAAACATAGCCCCTGCCTTCATTTGAAGGCAGAACTCCGTCACCTACCATCATTGTAGTGCTTCTGATGTGGTCTGTTATTACACGGATTGATACATCCGTCTTTTCGGACTTTTTATATTCAACACCGGCTATCCTGCATATATAATTCAAAATATTAAGCACAGTGTCAACCTCAAAGAGGTTGTCCACACCCTGGGATATACAAGCAAGTCTTTCCAGACCCATGCCGGTATCTATGTTGGGATGTGCAAGTCTGGTATAGTTGCCCTGCTCGTCTTTGTTGAACTGGGTAAAAACATTGTTCCAGAACTCAACATAGCGGTCACATTCGCAGCCCACCTTGCAATCGGGGCTTCCGCAGCCATTTTCGGGGCCCCTGTCAAAATATATTTCCGAGCATGGGCCGCATGGACCTATGCCGTGTTCCCAGAAGTTATCCTTCTTTCCCATTCTGACAATTCTCTCTGGAGGGAGTCCTATATCCTTGTTCCATATTTCAAAGGCTTCATCATCATCCTCGTATATCGTCACCCAAAGCTTGTCAACCGGCATTTTCAGATCCTGAGTACAGAATTCCCAGGCCCATGGAATAGCTTCTTTTTTGAAATAATCTCCAAAAGAGAAATTCCCAAGCATTTCAAAATAGGTTCCATGACGCGCCGTTTTACCGACATTTTCTATATCGGGAGTTCTGATGCACTTCTGACAGGTTGTCACCCTCTTTCTGGGCGGTTCCTCCTGACCTGTAAAGTAAGGCTTCAGCGGTGCCATTCCCGAGTTGATAAGTAAAAGGCTAGGGTCATTTTTAGGCACTAGCGGTGCACTTGCCATTCTCAAATGACCTTTGCTTTCAAAAAAGCTGAGATAACGTTCCCTGAGCTCATTTAATCCTAACTTCTGCATCTAATCCTCCATCCCGCTGCAATGCAGCACACAATAGTAATAAAAACCTGTGTTTTTTAGCGTGAAATAAATACTTCTTTCTATATGTTTCTTTCAGCAATTTTCCCCGGTTAATAATTCTTATATAACAATAAAAAACTCCCATCCCAAAGTCAATTATTTATGTCGGTCAGTCTGTCCTACATAAGCAATTGACTTTTATAAGGGACGAGAGATATTCTCACGCGGTACCACCCTAATTCCCCGCTTAACGGGGCTCTTAGAAAAAACGTTAACGCCGTTTTCACGTCCTGTCTTTTTAATGACAGGCAGCTCCGGAACCGCTTCACCATATATCCTGTAAGAGCTTCCACCAAACGCTCCCTCTCTGGAACGGCAAACATAAGGCTACTTCTTTCCATCAATGCCATTTACACAAAAATTATATACAAACCTGCAACAGCATGTCAAGAGGTTGCTGCAAAAACTGGCAGTCTGCAACAATTTGAAATACTATGAATTATTCCGGTTTACAAACTCAACCAGCTGCAGCGGATCTGAAAACAGCACCTGTGAACCGCATTCCTCCAGTTCCTCTCTTTCCCTGAAGCCCCATAATGCACCTGCCGCACACATTCCTGCATTCCGTGCAGATATCATATCTCCCCCCGAGTCTCCAAGATAAACGGCTTCCGCCGGCGCAATACCCATATGTTCCGCCGCTTCGAGCAGAGCTGCCGGGTCAGGTTTTCTCGGCACTCCCTCCCGTTCACCAAAAATAATTTCAAAGCAGTCTTTTCCAAGAACCTTTTCAATAATCTCATTTGTGGGTCCATGGGGTTTATTTGAGCAGACAGCCATTTTTATGCCTGCAGCCTTGAGTTTTCCCAACATTTCAGATATGTTATCATATGGTTTTGTTTTATTAACATAATTATTATTGTAGATAATTCTGTAATCAGCCAGGATGCTGTCAACAATTTCTTCCCCTGTACCTGCCGGAACAGCGCTTTTTATCAGCTGTTTCACCCCATTGCCCACAAACTTTTTGTAGGCAGCAGTGGGATGGCAGGCAAAACCGTGTTTTGTCAGGGCTTCATTTGCACTGTCTGCCAAATCTTCAAGGGAATCAATCAAGGTCCCGTCCAGATCAAATATCACTGCTCTGTATTTCATGATAACCTCCATAAGCCAATACTCCGATTATAATCTGCCTTTTTTTAAAGTATATAATGCCTGGCGGGAATCGTCAATTTTGCCGAATGCCCGCCGGGAATCATATTATTGACTATTCGGTGCAGGAGGCCTCATTATAAATCATATCTCTCCATAAATTTTACAACCATTACGGCCGCTTCCGCTCTTGTGGCTATTCCCCTGGGATCAAAGCTGCCATCCTCTCTGCCGCCTATAATACCTTCTTTGATCATAGCAGAGACGGCTGTCCTTGCCCAATTACTTATGGAAGCATCGTCAACAAAGTTTGTCTTTCCCTCTCCGGTCACCTCCATGCCCTTTATCCTGGCAAGATTGTACAGCATCACAGCTATCTGCTCTCTTGTAACAGGTCTGTCCGTGCCAAATTCATCAGAGCTGATTCCGTTTACTATACCCGCTTTGCTGGCCCAGCCCACGTAACCGGAATACCAGGTGTCACTCCTGATATCCTTAAAAACATCTGTCTCTATTCCCTCAACACCGGCCAGCTTTCCGAGTACAGTAACAAACATCGCTCTTGTCATGGTATTATCGGGAGCAAATTCGTGCTGTCCCATACCTGCAAAAAGCTTCTTCTCAACAGCCTTTCCAATATAGTCGGCTGCCCAGTGATTACTGACATCGGAAAATAATTTGGCTGCTGTTTCACCGTAGGAGATACCCGGACCTTTTTCCGTTT
>JAFABO010000053.1 GCA_023426005.1 Bacillota bacterium
AAGTCGGGCAAATATATGTATAAATGGCTGGAAGAAAATAATTGGAACGCATTCTTGAAAACCTACCCTTCAGGAGTTATAAAAAATATTTGGGAGGCAGTTTTTATCATGTGTGATTTATTTGATGGCATCGCCAAAGAGATATCTCATACTATGAATATTAAGTATAACGAAACTGAGGCAAATAACAGCTTGAAATTTTTAAAAGATGTTCATGTTTTACCCAAAGGTGCTAAAGAAATATACTTATAAAGTATTTATCGGGGACGCAACGCTTCATTCAGAAAAGGTATGGAGCAATCTGCAGTTGGGAAAATGGCGGATTTTGATTAAGTCTACCTGCGTATTTCAGATAGTTTTCAAAACTTTCAATGTTGATGCAACACTATACATCAACTGTATATGTAACTGTATATATAATTGAACTTTGCAGAAAATATAATATTATTCGAATAGAATAATTAACCAATATGTGATAAAATACCAAGTAAAATAAATGGAAGAAGGATGAAAGATGTCGAAAAGCGTAGATGGCTCAAAAAAAGCTGAGATTACCATGCGTATGTCCGAATTTGAGATGCCTCCTATGCAGGATGTATTATTTGTGGGCAGAAGAGCACCCATTGGCCCGGAGGCAGCAAGGCGTATGGTAGATATATTGTCTCCGGAACAGTACGAAATTATAAAGGTAGACCATCCTGTTATAGAGGCAATGGTTGTAAGAAAGGCACTTTTCAGCATGCTTCCTAAAGAGAAACTGGTTGGGCTTATGCTGGAGGAAGGGGAGCAGGTTGCTGACGAAGCAACAATAGTTAAAGCACAGGTGAATATTGTGCTTCATGTTAGCAAAGCAATAGATCTATGATAAGAAAAGTTTTTGAAGTTATGGCAAAAGACTATATAACGGTTGATGCCTTTTGGGGGATCAGGCGGGTTCAGAAGATAGTAGAAAAAGATCATTACGACTGTTTTCCGGTCATTGACAATGGAGAGATTGTTGGAATCCTGACCAGGAATGATTTGATAACAGCTCACCCCAACAGGATTGTACTGGATGCCATGTCGGGAAGATGCGAGTATATTGATGAAAACGAAACTGTTTGGAGGGCAAAAGAACTTTTTGAAGATGAGAGCAGCCAGATTCTTCTTGTTACCCACGGGGAGGAGGTCACCGGGGTAATAACTAAAAGTGCCGTTGACATTGAAATTGGCAAGCATGTTGATATGCTGACGGGTTTATATAAAAGCAGCTACATTATACATAAATCTCAAAAACTCCTGGATCAGGGCGGAGAGATATCCATCATATTTTTTGATGTGAATAACTTCGGATATATCAATAAAAAATATGGGCATACCATAGGGGATAATATTTTAAAGGAAATTTCCAAAATTCTTAAAGATTGTGTGCCGG
Organism: Bacillota bacterium; assembly: GCA_023426005.1. Lineage (GTDB taxonomy): Bacteria > Bacillota > Clostridia > Acetivibrionales > DSM-1351 > Ruminiclostridium. The sequence continues at coordinate 1,415 of JAFABO010000053.1, forward strand.
CAGACACATTCCTCTGCAGATACGGCGGTGATGAATTTGCCCTTTTAACGGGTAAATGTGTCGAGGACTGCGAGGTACTGGCACAGTCTGTATTGAACAGGGTCAGACAGAATAACTTTATTAGTGATATAAGTGTCGGGATTTCAGCGGGAATTGCCGGAGGAAAGAAGAGGTGCAATTCAAAAGACGGGGATATGTACAAAAACATTGCAAATCTGATTAACCTTGCAAGCCTTGCTTCCACAAAAGCAAAAAAGGAAAAGGAAAATCTGGTATTGGGGTTCAGCGGAACTATTGATGAAATGGCCATATAAGTTCGGTAAAGCCGGTAGATTTATTTTATATTGATTATTGATATTTGGAACTTTTTATAATATCCAGCGTCAAAAGTATTTGTAATAAGTATTTGAGGTGGGAAATTATGAAAAAAGGTAAGATTTTGTTGGGTGTTTTTACATTAACTACTATTACTTCTGTTTTTTTGCCGTCAATTTGTGTTGCTGAAATCTCAATTGAGGCAAACTGTTTAAAAAAAGCCGGGAGCAATCAGACTATATATATGAAGACATTAGATAAAAAGACATTCATTTCTCCGAATTATAATTGCGATCCCAAAATGCTGATTCAGGGTAATCCTGATATCGATCCCAAGTTCCTTATGAAGCAGTTGCCATAAAACAAAAGATGTTATATTTTCCGGACCGTAGACACAGTAAAAGCAGCTGATTCTATGGTCTAAGGAAACTTTTTTAATTGACAACCGGAGATGCCTATCCTGTGTTAATGAAATACCGGGTGACTTTCCGGATTGGGTACCGGAAACAGAAAATCATACACTGTACGATTGTTTAATTTGTCAAACGGTTTGCCCCATGAACAAAAATCAGTTGGATAAAGTTGCTGATTCCATAGCCTTTTCAGCTGAGGAAACTAATAATTGCTGGAGGGGGTGCCTATAGATTCTTCTTCGGCAGATATAAAGGAGAAAATCCGTTATCTTGGGTTAAATGAATGGTATGAAGCAATTCCAAGAAATTTAAGTATTTTGTTTTAACAACAGTTTTGACGCCGTCAGACAGTTAAATATTTGAATCAAAATTGACAATAAAGCTCGAATAATGTTGAATATTCGAGCTTTATGCTTGTTAAAACAGCCCGATTAGCTTAGAATATTATATAAATTAATGGATTCAATTGCAAGCTCGATTACTATGGAGTACTTCTGAGACTTTAACAACTTCGGGAAATAGTGCAGAATATAATTATAAGTTTACCGGATTACCAAAGTCAATTACGGTTCAAAGCCTGTGCTTTCCGGGCGAAATATACTTTCAGGCTGGCTTTGAACGCAGTTTGGGTTTGAACTTGATTTTGACTTCAGGAGGCTTTAGCCTTAAACCCAGGCTATCGGCTTTCAGCGATAGAAATTGACTTTGGATATTTTCTACAAAAAATTTAGCATATTAAAGTACAAAACTGTTGATTGCATCCAATATTTTTTAAAAAACTTATTATATAATAATACATTATGACGCGGCCATTTGTGAAAATGGGCATAGGAGTGATTAGTATTGCTTTTTAGTATTATCCTGGAATCATATTCAGCGCTGTTATCCTCAATAACTATTTGTTACATAATATATAGGCTAAATACCGACCTGAAAAAAGTTCCTTTGATAAACTATGTCTTCAGCAGTTTGTCCATAGCTTCTATTGTTGCTCTGATCAATGTAACAATGCCGGATTCAATCATAGGCATCAAAATAATTGGTTATATTTTGGCTGCTGTGTTTATAATAATGATTTTTTGTAAATACAATATGTATTATACAATTGTTTCGGTCTTTTTGGGTCTGCTTATACTGGGATTTGGAGAACTGCTGGTGACTCTTGTTTATATATATCCTCTGAAGCTGGATAAATTGGAATTCAGTGGCAGTTTTATTTATGTTACAATCGGAGATCTTTTGATATTTTTGTTCTCATATTTAATCCTTAAATTTATATCCAATGATTTTATTAAAGCACGTAAAAGGATTTACAATAACAACAAACGCTTAATGATTTTGCTCTTCGGGAACCTGATAACAGTTTTTGTAATACTTTTATTCTTATTCAGCCTGTTCGACTATACAACCGAGTTCCAGTATAATATCATCCAGAACGGCAGGATCTATATGAATGTCATAATTATAGTGGCAGTATTGATTACATCAATAGTAGGAACTATTTACCTCATAAATTATTTTTTACTCAACAGGATAAAATATGACAGATTGAAGATGAACAATCTGAAGGATGTAATGACCGGAACACTTAACAGAGGTTCGGGACTTAAGTACATAGAAGATCAGCTGGAGTTGTGTAAAAAGCAGAAAAAGAGCCTGACTGTGTGCTATATTGATGTAAATGATTTAAAAGTTATCAATGATATGCTTGGACACAGGGAGGGAGACTTTCTGATAAAGACGGTTATATGCACCATTAAAAATAATATCAGGGAAACAGATGTGATAAGCAGACTTGGCGGAGATGAATTTGTCATTGTATTCCCGGGCTGTACGATGGAATATTCCGAGAAGGTCATGCACAGGATCTCGGGGGAATTAAAACAGTTAAAGCCGTTTTCAAATAAGGGTTATACAATCAGCATCAGCTACGGCTTTTCCCAGTATGACGGGGAAACGGATATAACGGTTGACGGCCTGCTGGACATGGCGGACCGCCAGATGTACAGGAACAAAAGGGCAATCAAGGCCATGGTTTGAGTTTGGCCGGCATATCAGCACTTATTTTGTATGTAAAAGTTTCATTTGGAATTCACCGGCCCTTCACAATTATTTTCAGAAGATGATGTATAATAATATCATTCCGGAAATGGCGTGAAGGGTCTTTCCAATTCAAGAGGGTGACTGTATGTATAAGATTCTGGTAGTTGATGATGAAGCAGGGATACGTGAGATTATTAAGAAATATGCAGTCTTTGAAGGCCATGAGGTCAGCGAGGCGGCTGATGGTATGGAAGCGGTCCGGATATGCCGGGAAAAGGACTTCGATATCATAATAATGGATATTATGATGCCTGAACTGGATGGTTTCTCGGCCTGCAAGGAAATAAGGAAAACAAAAAATATACCCGTCCTCATGCTTTCTGCAAGGGGTGAGGAATATGACAAGATCCACGGGTTTGAACTTGGAATCGACGATTATGTCGTAAAACCGTTTTCTCCAAAGGAACTGATGATGAGGATCAACGCTATAATGAAGCGCAGCAGCGGAGAGGGTATGGAAGAAAACAAGAGGGAAATTGTAAACCTGGAGGGGTTGACGGTGGACTTTACAGGCAGGCTTGTCTATATTGACGGAGCCAGAACCGACATGTCCCCGAAAGAGTATGATCTATTGTTCTATTTCGTAAAAAACAGGGGTATAGCTCTGACGAGGGAAAAACTTATAACCGATGTCTGGGGCTACGACTTTTTTGGTGACGACAGGACCCTGGATACCCACATAAAACTGCTTAGAAAGAGCCTTGGTGATTACAGCAAATATATAGTTACCCTCAGAGGGGTGGGATATCGCTTTGAAACTTGAAAAAATGAGTATAAAATACAAGCTGTTTTTTTATCTTGCCTTTTTTGCGGCGGTAATGCTGGTAATGCTGTGGTGCTTTCAGATTGTATTTCTGGACGACTTTTACAGGCATATAAAAATCAACAATATCAAATCATCTGCTGAAACAATTGAAAAGAATATTAACAATGAGGAACTGAATGTCTTATTGGATTCTTTATCAAGGCAGAATCAAACCTATATAAGGGTTATGCTTGAGGACGGAACCAATGTATTTTCCTCGGATGCGGCTCCCGACAGCCTGATACACAGGATGCCGGGCAGTG
>JAFABO010000167.1 GCA_023426005.1 Bacillota bacterium
GGTGGAAATTCATCGAATACTCCATGGGAAACAAAATGTTCAAAGCATATTAGATAAGGACATACTATAATTCGGTTGTCAATTTAAACTCATGGTTCAAACTGTATACAAAAAGAAGGCCGCCTAAAGGCACGGTTCAATAGGGAAACTTATTGAAAATCCCAGTAATATTAACGGTTTCAGGGTAACAGACAAGTAGTCTTTGCATAAGAAAAAAGGTGCGCAGGAAATTCTGCGTACCTTTTTTCTTTATCCCCTGCTTTGCAAACCGTCAATGTATGCGTTTATCTTTTCTCTGTCAGTATCGCTTAATTGCCGGTATGTGTGTAAATGCTCAAGTTCACTGGGTGATAAGTCACTTTGTCTAATTTGCTGTTTTAAATCAGACAAGCCCGCAAGATAGTCAAGTGAAACATTAAAGAAATCTGCAATAGCAATCAGAGTTTCTAAATCCGGTACTCTTTCACCTACTTCATATGCGCTGATAGTAGATTGAGAAACATTAAGTTTCAGGGCTAATCCTTCTTGATTTAGCCGCCGCTGTTCCCTTAGTTCTTTTAATCGCAACACATTACCACGCCCCCAAATAAAATTTACCTCAAATCGTTGTAATCGTTACCCGTAAACGATATAATTTATACCTGTAATACAGATATTCATTATATGCGACGAACGGAGGGTAAACTTTTTATGAAAGACATTCCATATAGTATATTAAAACAAGACGAACGCGCGTATGAGATTATGCTGCTCCGTGACCAGTATGCCAACACATTTACCGATATTGCAAGAGAATGTGAAATATCGGTTGCAAGGGTAGTGCAGATATATAATAAAATAAAGATTAAACAAATACGCTTGTACATCAATCATATTGCGGTAATGCTTGGATATAAGGGCACTTCACAAGTAAGAAAAGTCTGTGATGATGCTTATGAATGCTATCAGGAGTGGTCATATGCCTGTGCGTATCTGGAGAAGAAGTATAAAGATACTTTAACCGAATACAGGGACGGGGAACCGGGTATGCCGACACAATTTGTCAAGAGTATGCCCCCATTCAAGCCGAATTTGAGTAAGAAAACCGTTGCCCGTGTTGTGGAAATTCGGGAGGTTGAAAAAGCGTCCTTTGTGGCTATAGCGAAAGAATTGCGTATGACACAAGCGAAGGCAAAACATACATATGAAATGTTTTATCATAAACAGGTGTTGGAGCTCATCAAGGCTTTAGAGGAAAAGGCAGAAAGCAGAAAAGAAAAAAACGCTATATGGGAGTATTGTTTCAGGGGAAACAAAACTGCCAAAAAACGCTACGATATGCTAACGAAACAATAAGGCCAAGCTGACCGGGCAAGATTTTTTGTGATAAAATAAATGTAATGACTTCTACAGAAGTACACCTTAAGCAGATAAGCCGAACTAATTATAGCCTTAGAGATGGTAAGAGGAGGGACATAGTTGGAAATAAGCGGTTGGGTTTAAAGGCTCTTAAAGCTTTTATCCCCGCCGGGAGGCCAGTGGGGCATACGGGGAGACTAGTCTCACCCGTAAGGCGCTTCGCGTCTGAACAACGTGAAAGACGCCTGTATTTTCCGCAGAAAATACAAGCGCCTTTTGGTCGGAGTGAAAGGACTTGACGTCTGCTTCACTTCGTTCGCAGCCTACCGCCTCGACTTTAGTCTCGGCCCACTCGGCTAAAAATGCTTCGCATTTTCTTCACGCCTCGTGCCTTCCCAGGTTCAAGTCCTGATTTTTTGCGCGAAAAACCCTTGACAGAAAAATCTGTCAAGGGTTAAATGGTCGGAGTGAAAGGACTTGAACCTTCAGCATCTTGGTCCCAAACCAAGCGCGCTGCCAATTGCGCTACACCCCGCTATATTCTGTTTTACTTTCGCAAGTGCAAAAGTATTGTACTATAGCCATGATATATAAGCAATATATAAAATATACATATATTTGAATTTATCACTATGTTTCTTTAGCATACTTATTTTTTCGTCTGTTTATTATGTCCGATATAAATAGGGAAAATCAAGCTCTTATACCCTTTATCTGGGATGTATTAAGCATATTTTTCATATGTAATACAATTGAAATCTAATAAGACTTGAACCGTCATACGACTTTTTCTATAATAAGGAATAATTAGACAATTAATTTATGACAAATGATTACTAAAGGAGTGGTGCTTATACAACGAATTCTTGGGCAGGTCAGAAGAGCTATCCAGGATTATGATATGATTGGTGACGGCGACAGAATTGCTATTGGTGTTAGCGGCGGAAAAGACAGTATGACACTGCTTACTGCCCTGCAACAGTTACAACGTTTTTATCCTAAAAAATTTGAAATCCAAGCTATAAGCCTTACCATGGGAATAGGAAATGCTGATTTCACACCGGTTGCCGGGTATTGCCGCCGAATAGGCGTCAACTATACTATTGAAGAAACCCAAATAGGAAGGATCATTTTTGAATACAGGCAGGAAAAAAACCCCTGCTCAATGTGTGCAAATCTCAGGAGAGGAGCTCTGCACAATGTCTCAAAAAAATTGGGCTGCAACAAGGTCGCACTCGGACACCACAGGGATGACGCAATAGAAACCCTTTTACTCAGTACTTTTTTTGAAGGCAACTTACATACATTTTCTCCGGTTACATATCTGGACAGAAAAGAACTGTATCTTATCCGGCCACTTATTTATACAGAAGAAAAACAAATAAAAGCTGTTGCCAAATCAGGACAATTCCCAATAGTTAAAAGTCCCTGTCATATTGATGGAAAAACCAAGCGTCAGTACGTTAAAGATATAATTTTTCAGCTTCAAAAAGAAAACAGAAATATCAAAAGCAATCTATTTGGAGCAATTAAGCGTGCTGAAATCGACGGCTGGCATGAGTAGCCCTTCAACTATATTTCTATTAAGGAAAAGTAATAAAGAAATGGAGATCAAAATGCTTAAATACATAAGAAGAAGTCTGGCATTGATATTGATGTCGGCATTGTTAATCGTTTCACTCAGTACCAGCGTTTTAGCCGCACCTCTGGTAATCAATCAGACAGTGGAAAAACAGAACATAACCTCCGGAGTTGTTCTGGAGCAATACAACCGTTTCACCACAAGCGGCTGGATACGCACCAATGTGCTCAGAGTTGATTTATCAAATGAAAACGTCAAGGTGGACAGCCTGATAAATCCAGCCGGAATTAAAAAAACCTCTACAGTCAACAATCTTGCAAAAAGCAACGGCGCATTGGCAGCTGTAAATGCATGCTTTTTTGACACCTCAACCGGTGCTCCCTATGGGCCGGTCGCTGTAAACGGAGAGTTTGCAATGGCAAATGCCGGAGATAATTCCGATTATATAGCTACACTTGCCATTGATAAGCTGAACAGAGCGTTATACCAATACTGGAAAACAGAAATCGAGCTTATAACGCCCAACGAATCCCGTAAAAGTGTGGCTGCTTATAACAATTACAACGGATATTACAATTATAATATGTACATAGTTGATTCCAAGTGGGGCACCACCACACCCGGCGTCTCAAAAAAATATCCCGTATGGACCGAAATGGTTGTTGAAGATGGTGTTGTAAAGGAATTCAGTGAAAACAAACCCGGAATTCCCATTCCCAAAAACGGATATGTTGTGATGGCTACCATGGGAAATGAGAAATTCCTTACAGATAATTTTAAAGTTGGTGACCCGGTCTCTTATGAGATAAAACTCAATGTGGACAACAGTCAGATGCAGATGGCTCTTACCGGCGGTTCTATGCTGGTTCAGGGAGGCAAGGTCGCGCCGTACTTTACCCACTCTGCTGCCGGGGATTCCAGACAGCCGAGAACTGCCGCAGGAACCACAGAGGACGGTAAGACTCTCTTGATCGTGACAGTGGACGGCAGGCAAAAGAATAGCAGCATCGGCATGACCCAGGCCGAACTGGCTGAATATATGAAGGAATTGGGCTGTGCCAACGCAATAAATTTTGACGGCGGCAGTTCAACTACCATGGTGGCCAGGCAGGAAGGCGCTCCCGATATTACAACCGTAAATACTCCTTCGGAAGGCTTGAGAGGTGTATCGGCATCCCTCGGAGTATTTTCAATAGGACCAAAGGGCCCGGTTGATTCCCTGCTGGTCAGTGCCTATGAGGATTATGCTTTTGTTAACACGGCAAGGGCATTTACTGTCAGGGGTGTCGACAAATACCTTAATCCGGTTGCCATTGACAGCAAGGATATTGAGTGGTCGGTCACAGGCGTCAAAGGTACTTTCGCAGATAATGTCTTTACCCCCACAACGGCCGGTCAGGCAGTTATAACCGCCAAAATAGGAGATTCGGTAATAGGCACCTGCCCCCTAACGGTATTGGGTGCTCCTGTAAAATTGGAGTTGAATTTGAGCTCATTAAATACCTCTCCCGGAAAAACTACCACCTTTGCTATAAAGGGTTTGGATAAAAACGGCTTCAGTGCAAGCATACACCCCTCAAGTGTGAAATGGGGCGTAGTTGACAAGGTTGGAACTGTCGATTCCAATGTATTTACTGCGGGTAAGTCGGGAACAGGCTACGTGTCGGCCTCTTTTGCCGGAGTTTCGGTTTTCTGTCCGGTATCCATCAGTCAGCCCGGCATTAAAAAGGTTATAGAAGATTTCAACGGCAGTACCGCTTTAGGCGTTGATCTGTCGGCCAAAACCGTAACAGCCAAGTATGATCCTGCAACTAATGTATACAAGTCGGGCCCCTATTCGGGAAAACTGACCTATGACTTCACAAAGGGTCTTCAGGAAAACCGGGCGGCATATATCAATCTTCCGGGCGGCGGAAAAACTCTGGACAGTACCGCAACTAAACTGGGAATGTGGGTCTACAGTTCAAATGCCAAGCCCGTGTGGATCGGTGCTATTATAAATGATAAAAAAGGTACTCCCCATTATAAGTATTTTACAAAGGACGTAAACTGGACCGGTTGGAAATATCTTGAGATCTCACTTGATGATATCAGCGGTCCGGCAAAAATAACAAAGATCTATGCAATTCAAACCACCAAGAAACAGACCTCAGGTACTTTGTATTTTGACGATCTTACCATGGTATACTCCGGCTATCCCGAGGTTGCGCCTTCAAAATCGGCTGTAACCACAGTTCCAAAGGATGACACCTATAAGGACCGCACCGTATCAGGCGCTGATTCCTTAAGCTTTTCAGTTTTTGGACAGTCGGTTGCTTATGACAAGAATAAAGACAAGACACAGACAAGTTTGCTGAATTCCCTGGCTGCTAAAATAAACAAGGAAATGCAGGCCTCTGTGGTTGTTGGCAGCTATGACAATCTATGGCCTTCACTTAAAGTTTCTTCGCTTTCTACTACGGCAAGCTACAAAGCCATGGATAAAAACGGCAGCAGGCTCATACAGCTCAATACCACAAAAGGCGGGTTACGTGCTACCGACTATAACGAGTGGTTCTGGTTCAAAAACCAGCTCAGCTCCTTTACCGGCAATAATCTGTTTATATTCCTGTCCGAGAATCCTTCCAATTTTAATGACGCAAAGGAAGGTCAGGTGCTGAAGGATATGCTGGCAGATTATAAAAAGCAAAATCCCGGTAAAAATGTCTGGGTATTTTATAAGGGCTCCACTAACTCCAGCTACATGGACAAGGGAGTAAAATATATTACTACGGCAGGGTTTGACGCAGCCGACTTCAGTGACAAAAACAAAGCCGGCGCCAAATATGTCTCGGTTAAAGTAAAAGGCGATACTGTTACATATCAGTTTAAAACACTAAATTAATAAGTTGTGCGTAATTGTTTTGGGGAGTACGGGGATACCAGTTGGTATAAAAATTACGCAGATAACCCAAATCAAAATAAAGCTGTAAAAAAGCTGCCGCGAAAATATGTATTAAAACATAATTTCGCGGCAGCTTTTTAATTCCTTATGGCAGTCTTTCTATTCTGTCCTTCAGAAAGGCTGTGAACTCCTCATTCAGCTCCTCCCTCTTCAGGGCAAATTCTACAGTGGCCTTAAGAAAGCCTATTCTGTCTCCAACATCAAACCTGTCTCCCTCAAAATCAAAAGCGTACATGGCCTCGCATTCCATGAGCTGCTGAAGGGCATCTGTGAGCCATATCTCTCCGCCCTTGCCCGGAGCAACCTTTTCGAGAAATTCAAATATCCTCGGAGAAATGATATATCTTCCCAGCATTGCAATATTTGACGGTGACTGATCAACCTCCGGCTTTTCAACCAGGCCTTTAACCTTATAGACCCTCTCATCAATCTGGTTCCCTGCTATTATTCCATACTTGGACACGTCGGGAAGCGGTACCTTCTGTACTCCGAGAATTGTAGTCCTGTACTCGTTGTAAACATCCATCAGTTGCTTTATACACGGTGTTTTGGAATCAACTATATCATCTCCCAGCAGAACTGCGAAGGGCTCATCTCCAATAAAGGACTTGGCGCAGTAAATAGCATGTCCCAGGCCTTTGGCCTCCTTCTGCCTGATATAGTGGATATTCGCAATACCCGATATCTCTTCGACACAGCTCAGAAGCTCATGCTTGCCTTTTCTGCGGAGTTCCTCTTCCAATTCATAGGATTTGTCAAAATGGTCTTCAATGGCCCTCTTATTTCTTCCTGAAATAATAAGTATATCCTCAATGCCTGCGGCAGCGGCTTCTTCAACTATGTATTGTATTGTAGGCTTGTCTACAATAGGAATCATTTCTTTAGGTGTGGCCTTTGTGGCAGGCAAAAACCTTGTTCCAAGACCTGCTGCGGGAATAATCGCTTTTCTTACCTTCATAACTCCTCCAAATTACTTTATTTTTATTTGCTTATATATTTCCAATTTTAACACACTTACCTTTTATCTAACAGGCATATACAAATTATTGCCCTAAAACATAAAAAAATTGTGAGTAGATAGCCCTTGACGCTTTTTTACTACCGGTGTTATAATTTTATCAATAGGCAGGGAATAATTTATCTGTTCCCAAAATATTAATAGTATAATTAAATTTAATATTGCGTATCTTCAGGGCAGGGCGAAATTCCCTACCGGCGGTAATATGCAGCAATGCATTAGCCCGCGAGCGAAAGCAGACATGGTGAGATCCCATGGCCGACAGTACAGTCTGGATGGAAGAAGAATTGGCTTTAAAATGCTTTTTGGGCTCTGTGGATTAATTTTATTCACAGAGCTTTTATATTAAGCTTTTATATTATGAGCATAAATGAAGTACGGGACGTACTTGAATTCTTTCTCTTCACTTCTGTAAGAACGCAAACAAACCTGGGGGGTATTTTTTGTATGAGCAGCAGTAAAATCAAACAACTGACAACAATGGGAATTTTAATAGCCATTTCCATAATCCTTATTATCTCACCGTTGAGATTCCCGTTCCCGGCGGCACCATTTTTAGAGTATGATGCCGGGGATATTCCGATCCTTATGGGAGGTTTCATATTTGGGCCTCTGGCAGGTATACTTTTGAGCGTCGTTACCTCGATTGTCCAGGCTGTGACCGTAAGCAGCGGCAGTGGCTGGATCGGCTGCGTCATGCACATTTTCGCCGCTTCTGCTCTGGTTGGGATTTCTTCGGCAATTTATTTAAGAAACAGGAACATGAAGGGATTAATAATAGGATTGCTCTGCGGGACTCTGGCTATGACAGCTGTGATGATTCCGCTGAATCTGGTCTTTTACCCTCTTTTTGCCGGCACACCGGTTGATGTTGTCATATCGATGATCGTCCCTGTACTGTTGCCGTTTAATTTAATGAAAGCCGGAATCAACTCGGCCATTTTCCTTTTAATTTTCAAGTCTGCAGGCAGCTTTCTGCTGCGAATAGTACAAAAGTAGGGAAATTTTTGAAAACCTCTTGAATTTTATTACTATTATGCATAATATTGTGATAGTTATTTAGTAAAAATAGAAATTATATATTTACATTAAATACTTTAGCACGTATTATAATATATAACATCAATTATTTTAAGTGACTGGTCGTTCCGGCCTTATCACAAGGGTACTTTTGACCCGATTATCTAATAATATGCTATAGTTAATAATTGCGGGGTGATATTGTTTATGGAATTTTGTAACAAGTGTGGTTCATTAAAGATTAACGGCAGCTGTACAAACAAAAAATGCGATC
>JAFABO010000173.1 GCA_023426005.1 Bacillota bacterium
GTCTTGTCAAATTGCAATCTTCGTACTAAAATATATAAATGTAGTAATTCGGGAATTAGCGCAGTTTGGTAGCGCGCTTGGTTCGGGACCAAGAGGCCGGGAGTTCGAGTCTCCCATTTCCGACCACCGGGAACAGCAGGTTTGAATAATATTTCAAATCTGCTGTTTTTGTAGTACTATTTTGATTTTTTGCGTACTGCCGCAGGATCATATCATACGTAATATGGAATCGCTGCGACAATCACTTTGTCGAATAAAGTTTATAGTAAAACAAAATGAGTATAATCTTTCCTGCTTCTGTACAATCTATCTGATATGTCATCCGCTTCAAATTTTCTTGACACGGGAATAAAATAAGTCGATAATTACATACGTGTAGCCAAAACAAATATAAAAATTATATTATCATATTGTATTTGTTTTGATATAATAAGTTTTGCAGCAGGTTAATATTTACCGAAAGGTTGTTAAAGAATTTATTTTGTTCTTTTTTTTTGGCTTTTTATTTATATGAAATAATCCTATTAGGTCAATAGAGCCTATTTTTTGGTATATAATTGAGTATATAATAATGTAAAAATATTTAATTGAGAATGGAGCTTGATATGGGGATAAAACTCTCGGATGGATTACTGAAAAGTGTTGAAAAACCATCCAGATACACCGGAAACGAATGGAACAGCATCATTAAGGATCCAAAAAGCATTAATATACGATTTGCATTTTGTTTTCCCGACACCTATGAAATAGGAATGTCACACCTTGGCATGAAAATACTGTATCATTTACTGAACGAAAGACAGGACTGCTATTGTGAAAGAGTATTTGCCCCGTGGACGGATATGGAAAGCAAAATGAGGGAAAACAACATACCGCTCTATTCACTTGAAAGCAAGGACCCTATTAAGGATTTCGATTTTGTGGGCTTTACCCTTCAATATGAAATGAGCTTTTCAAATATAGTAAACATGCTTGACCTTGCCGGGATTCCCATTCTGGCAGAAGAGAGAAGTACCGGGGCTCCATTTGTCTGTGCAGGCGGACCCTGTGCCTACAATCCCGAGCCCCTGGCCGGCATAGTTGATTTCTTTATGATGGGTGAAGGTGAAGAAATAATAAATGAAGTTATGGACGTATACGGCGGGTGGAAGGGAACAGGCAAGCCGAGAGAAGCTTTTCTTGAGGAAATTGCCAAAATAGAAGGCATTTATGTCCCTTCCTTCTACGAGTTTACCTACAATGAGGATGGAACCATAAAGGAATTTCTGCCTCTGAAGCCCCATTATCCCACCAGGATAAGGAAGCGTATTATCAAGGATATGGATAAGGCATATTTTCCTGATAAAATTGTTGTTCCATACACAGATATAGTTCATGACAGAATAATGCTTGAAATATTCAGAGGCTGTACAAGAGGCTGCCGTTTTTGTCAGGCAGGCTTCATATACAGGCCTGTCAGGGAAAAAAGCCCGGAAAGGCTGCTGGAACTGGCTAAGAAGCTGGAAGAAAGCACCGGTTATGAAGAAATATCCCTCACATCTCTCAGCACCAGTGACTATACGGGGCTGAAGCCTTTAACCACAGGCTTGCTTGAGGATATGGAGGAAAGGAAAGTGAATTTATCACTTCCTTCCTTAAGAATTGATTCCTTTTCACTGGATTTGATGGAAAAGGCGCAGAAGGTGCGTAAGAGCGGACTTACCTTTGCACCCGAGGCCGGGACGCAAAGATTGAGGGATGTTATCAACAAGGGCGTAACCGAAGAGAATCTTCTGAGGGCGGTATTCCTGGCTTTCAATGGCGGTTGGAACGGTGTTAAGCTGTACTTTATGCTGGGCCTGCCTTCTGAAACGCTTGAAGATGTTGAAGGGATAGCTGATTTGGCCTATAAGGTAGTTGATGTATACAGAAATGTTCCCAGGGAGAAAAAGGGGAAGGGGCTCAATGTAACCGTAAGTACTGCAACCTTTGTACCAAAGGCCTTTACACCTTTCCAGTGGGAGCCCCAGGACAGTATTGAAAATGTCCATGGAAAACAAATGTATTTGAAAGACAAAATACGTTCAAGGCAGATCACATATAATTATCATGAAAATAAACTCAGCTTTATGGAAGCCGTGTTTGCCCGCGGAGATCGAAGGGTCTGCAAGGTTTTGATCAGGGCCTGGCAGATGGGCTGTAAATTTGACGGCTGGGGAGAGCATTACAAGTATGATGTTTGGATGAAGGCCTTTGAAGAATGCGGTGTGGATCCGTATTTTTACGTTACCCGCAGGAGGCAGTATGACGAAGTCCTGCCCTGGGATCATGTGGATGTGGGAGTATCCAAACAATATCTGATAAATGAGAGTAAAAAGGCCCTGGAAGGAAAGATCACTCCCAATTGCAGAGTTGACTGCGGAGGCTGCGGTGCTGCCGCGCTGAACAACGGAATATGCGGATAAGGCGCTGATTATATAAATTGCATGTAAATGTGCGATAGATGGAGGCTAATTTTGGTTAATATACGGGTAAAATTCAGGCGTGGAGAAGAAGTTAAATTTATTTCACACTTGGATCTGATGAAGGTTTTTGAACGTGCCATAAGAAGGGCCAGACTTCCCATCGCTTACTCACAAGGCTTTAATCCCCACCCCGGTATGGTGTTTGGACTTCCTCTGAGTGTCGGGGTCACAAGTGAAGCGGAATATGGAGACTTTGAGATTATTGATGACAGTCTGCCGATGAATGAGTTTATTGAAAGGCTCAACGAGCAGCTGCCGCGGGGGCTGGAGGTTTTAGCCGCAAAACGGAGACAGGCAAAACAGAATATAATGGCTACAATTTCAGCTTCTGAATACATTGTAGTAGTCGGTACCGGGTATGAGTGCACTGAAAAAAGTCTGAAAGCCGGTATAGGCAAATATCTTTCACAAAAAGAGATAATAGTAAAGAAGAAGACCAAAAGCGGAGTTAAGGATACAGATATAAAAGACATGATTTTCGACCTGGGTTTTGAATTGCAGCCCTGTGGGACTTTAAACATAATAAAGCTCACCATGCTGGTCAGTGCCGGCAGCAAGGCCAATCTGAAACCGGAATTGCTTGTGGAATCTTTATTTAAAATATTTGAAACCGGATACGAGATAGACAGGATTCATAGATCCAAACTTTATGTCAAGGTTCAGGAAGAATTGCTGGATCCCATGGATGGGAAAGTATTGTAAGGGTGTTTTGGAAAACCCGGATACACGTGAAATAGACAGACGTGATTGGCATTAATTCCACGTAGGAATGGAGATTTTGAATGATTAACGAGATTATTGTAGACGTCGGCGCCGGTGAGATAAGAGTGGGTATTCTTGAGGATAAAGAGCTGGTTGAAATTCACATTGAAAGAACAAATCATCAGGGTATTGTAGGAAATATATACAGGGGCAGGGTCAGCAGTGTCCTGCCCGGTATGCAGGCGGCATTTATTGATATAGGCTACGAAAAGAATGCTTTTCTCTATGTTGGTGATGCCATACCTCAGAAAGAGTACACCGATGATGAATTAGACGTCTTTCGTGATTATACCGGGTACAATATTACAGATCTGCTGAAAGTGGGGCAGGAAATAACTGTCCAGGTTATCAAGGAACCTATCGGAACCAAGGGACCGAGGGTTTCAACACATATTACACTTCCGGGACGTAATCTGGTTCTTTTGCCAAATGCCGATTATGTGGGTATATCCCGCAGAATTGAAAGCGATGACGAGAGATTGAAGCTAAAAAAAATAGCCGAAAGGCTGAAGCCCGAAAATATGGGGCTTATTGTCCGTACAGTATCGGAAGGTAAGGAAGAAGCAGATTTTATTGAAGATGTTTCATTTTTAACCAGGCTTTGGGCTAAAATAAAGCAGTCGGAAAGCAGCGGGCCGATTCCAAGGTGCATCCACAAGGATATTAACCTGATATACAGGTCGGTGAGGGATTTATTTACCTGGAATATTGATAAATTCATTATCAATGATGAAAAAGAATATAACAAGGTGCTGGAACTTGTTGAAATGATATCTCCTGCACTGAAGAACAGGGTTGAACTCTTCAGCAAGGATTATGCCATTTTTGATTATTATCAGATTGAAACAAAAATAGAGAGAGCCCTGGCAAGAAAGGTATGGTTAAAATGCGGAGGGTATATTATTATCGACAAAACCGAGGCGCTTACAGTAATAGATGTCAATACGGGAAAATTTGTGGGCGATAATAATCTTGAAGATACAGTGCTGAAAACAAATATCGAAGCTACGAAGGAAATCGCAAAACAACTGAGGCTGCGGGATATAGGCGGAATTGTAATCATAGATTTTATTGATATGAGCGACTCGGAACATCAGCAGATGGTCCTGGACTCACTGCGGCAAAGCCTCAAAAGCGACCGGACCAAAACCATAGTTCTGGGAATGACTGCTCTTGGGCTGGTGGAAATGACCAGAAAGAAGATCCGCCAGGAGCTTGCAACAGTGATGAAATGTGAATGTCCATATTGTGAAGGTACCGGTAAAATCAATTCAGCCGTTACAAATGCAGTTAACAGGAATTAATCAGACAAAAAAGGTTGATGAAGACAAAAGTGTTCATCGGCCTTTTTTTATTATTTTGTACCTCACGGGTCTGAATATTCGGATATATAAGCAGTCATAATACTTTTGTCTCACGGATGGCTTGATTTTTTTGCAAAGGGAATATAAAATTAACTTATAACATGTGCATACAAGTTGAACACATAGGGAGGAGTTAGAAAAATATGATGAATTATAAGGATTTTGAATTTTGGTTTATAACAGGGAGTCAGCATTTGTACGGCCCGGAGACCCTGAAGCAGGTTGCCGGACACTCAAAGGCAATGGTTGAAGCTTTGAACATGGATTCTGCCGTCCCCTATAAAATTGTTTATAAACCGACGGTTACCACGCCTGAAGAGATAACAAAGGTTCTTACCGATGCAAATGCTGATGCAAAATGTGCCGGGGTCATCACATGGATGCACACTTTTTCACCTTCGAAGATGTGGATAGCAGGTTTTTCTCAGCTGAAGAAACCTTTGCTGCACCTCCATACACAATTCAATCAGGCGCTTCCGTGGAATGATATAGATATGGACTTTATGAACCTGAACCAATCGGCACATGGGGACAGAGAGCATGGATTTATCGGTGCGAGAATGCGTTTGTCCCGTAAAGTAATCGCCGGATACTGGGAGGATGCAAAAGTCCGCGAAAGGATCGGAGCATGGGAAAGAACAGCAGTTGCATTCATATGGGGAAGACATCTCAAAGTTGTAAGATTTGGAGATAATATGCGTGAGGTTGCGGTTACCGAAGGTGACAAGGTTGAAGCACAGATCAAATTTGGCTGGTCGGTTAATACCCACGGGGTGGGGGATCTTGCAGCCAGAGTAAACAGCGTTACCGATGAGCAGATAGCTGGGCAGATAGCTGAATATAAAAATAAATATGATATTGCAGATTCTGCTCAAACAGATGAAAAGCTGCAGGCAATCAGAGAGCAGGCAAGAATTGAACTTGGTATTAAAGCAATTCTTAAAGAAGGCGGTTTCAGCGCGTTTACAACTACCTTTGAAGATTTGCATGGTCTCAAGCAGCTGCCGGGTCTGGCCGCACAGGATCTGATGGCACAGGGCTACGGTTTTGGCGGAGAGGGAGACTGGAAGATTTCTGCTCTAACCAATGTAATGAAGGTAATGTCAAATAACAAAGGAACTTCATTTATGGAGGACTATACTTATAACCTGGTACCCGGTGAGGAAATGATCCTTGGGGCTCATATGCTGGAGGTTTGCCCTACCATAGCCGCTACAAAGCCACGGCTGGAGGTACACCCGCTTGGTATAGGCGGTAAGGCCGACCCTGCCAGAATAGTATTTGACGGTGCGGCGGGCCATGCGGTTTGTGCGTCGCTGATTGATATGGGAAACCGCTTCCGCCTGATCATAAATGAAGCTGAGGCTATCCAGCCCACTGTCAATATGCCGAAGCTGCCTGTTGCAAGAGTACTGTGGAAACCGGAACCGTCTCTCCAGATAGGTGCCGAAGCCTGGATTTATGCCGGCGGCGCACACCATACGGTGTTCTCCACGCAGGTCACTGCCGAGCAGCTTGTTGACTGGGCTGAAATGGCTGGAATTGAATATGTGCTTATCAATAAGGACACTACCATTCAGAGCCTCAGAAATGCATTAAGATGGAATGAAGTTGCCTGGAAATTATTATAAGCAGGAATGAAAAAAGTACGGCGCATAACGGTGCGCTACTTTTTTCGTATGTTTATAATCGTTGACAAGGCTGCCCTGTTGTGCTAGAATATATCGGTAGCCGCTCGGCCAAGGCTTTCCAAATATAATCCTGTTGGCTTAAACCATGGATTATTGCCTGTGATGAACATGTTGTTTGATATGTATACGTCATTTAGCCGGCGAGACTGTTAGTAGGAGGTGTATCATGTACGCTATTATAATGACTGGCGGAAAACAGTACAAAGTTCAGGAAGGCGATGTGGTTTTCGTAGAAAAACTCGCTGCTGAAGAAGGTTCAGCTTTTACTTTTGATAAGGTTCTTGCTGTATCTATGGACGGTAAGGTTAACTTTGGAGCTCCATTATTGGAAACTGCTACTGTTAATGCTAAAGTTCTCAGCCATGGTAAAGGTGAAAAGATTATAGTTTTCAAATACAAGGCAAAGAAGAACTACAGAAGAAAGCAAGGTCACAGACAGCCTTACACAAAAGTTCAGATTGAAAAGATCAATGCGTAAGGGTTAATGATTGATGATTAATGTAAATATATGCAGGGATAAAGCAGGAAATATTAAAAGGTTTGTTGTCAAAGGACATGCTGGTTATGCAAGGGAAGGCAGAGATGATATAGTATGTGCAGCCGTTTCAGCTGTTGCGTATACTGCGGCCGGTGCTCTTGGGGAGCTGGCAGGGATAAAGGACTTTTTTGAAGAGAGGCATGGCTTTATGACATGCTCCATCGATGTTGATATTTTGCCTGAACTTAAGCATGCTGCCGAAATAATTATGGCTGCTGCCGAAATAGGTTTTAAACAGATAGAGCTTGCTTACCCCAAACATGTAAAGGTAATGGATGAGGAGGTGTAATCTCATGTTAAAGATTAATTTACAGCTTTTTGCTCATAAAAAAGGTGTTGGTAGTTCAAGAAACGGCCGTGATAGTGCGGCTAAGAGACTTGGCGTTAAGAGGGCTGACGGTCAGTTCGTTTTAGCCGGCAACATTCTTGTTCGTCAAAGAGGTACAAAGATTCATCCTGGCGTAAACGTAGGAATAGGTTCTGATGATACCTTGTTTGCACTTAAGGATGGAAAGGTTAAGTTTGCAAGACTTGGCAGAGATAAGA
>JAFABO010000182.1 GCA_023426005.1 Bacillota bacterium
TTATGATAATGGTAGGCTTGATGCTGGGTATGGTAATTCTCCAAATCTGCTGGAATATGTTTGCACCGTCCAGTTCGGAGGCCTCATACAGCTCCTTGTCTATTCCGGTTATGGCGGCCATATACACGATACTTCCATATCCTACACCATTCCATGCATTAAAAAACACCAGTATATATTTCCAGGCACCCACTGTTCCCATAACGTCCACCGGTTCAAGTCCCAGTGACTTGAAAATAGTATTCAGGGCTCCGAATTCATAGTTGAAAATATTATAAATAAAAGCTCCGACTACTACCCAGGAAATAAAGTAAGGCATCAGCATCAAGGTCTGTGTTGTCTTTTTAACATATTTGTTTCTCATTTCCGTTAAAAAAATAGAGACAGTTATTTGTAATGAAGTGTTGACAACAATAAATACCAAATTATATAAAAATGTATTTTTTGTAACATTGAAAGCCTGACCCGACATAAAAAAGAACTTGAAATTATCAAAACCCACCCAGTCACTGCCGAATATTCCCGCGGCATAATCCAGGCGCTTAAAGGCTATGACGATTCCCGCCATGGGAACATACATAAATATAAAATAGTACAGTACCGCAGGAATCAACATAAATAAAATAACTTTATTTTTTTTAAAATCCTGGAATACATCACGAATAAGTTTCATTAATAATTCCTCCTGTTGTGACTAAGATCAATGCATTGTATAATTCGTTATTCGCTTTATACATCTAATTTAACATGACAATGGATGCCAGTAATACATGATAAATGTTTTATTTTTAGTAAAATCGTTTGTAATAATTCAAATATGCACCTGCTCTCCTTCTCAACCAAAAGGAAAAATGCTATACTAATGACTTGTAACAGGCAAGCCTTATATAGGGAAGACCAATTGTAATGCGCTTTTGTAAATATATTCCAATGGAGGGCACTCGATGATCAGTCTGCTAATCGCTGATGATGAAGGATTTGTAAGAAACGGTCTTATTAAAAATCTCAATTGGCAAAGCTTGGGTGTGGACCTGGTTGAACAGGCTGCCGACGGCGCAGCCGCTTACGAAAAAGCTTCCGAGCTCAGGCCTGATATTCTGCTGACCGATGTCCGCATGCCTAAAATGGATGGAATCGAACTTGCTACCAAACTGCGTGAAGTGCTCCCCGGCTGTAAAATTATTTTTATGAGCGGCTATTCCGACAAGGAGTACCTTAAGTCGGCCCTGCACCTTAAAGCCGTAAGTTATATTGAAAAACCCATTAACCTGAAAGAGGTTTCTGAAGTTATTTCCGAGGCTGTCTCCATGTGTTCCCGGGAGAGGGAAAAACAGGCCCTGGATTTAAAAAGGGACACAGCCATAAAGGAAAGCCTGGACATCCTCAAGTTCAATCTTCCCATAGAAATAATTCAGAAGAATACAGATATATCACAGTTGGAAAAATGGCTGAATGTATCCGATATTCAGGTAACACACCTGACAAAATTTGCCGTCCTCATATTCAGCTTTGGCACAAGGGATTGGAATTCACTGTCCATGAAGGGATTTGGGAAACCCTATCTCCAGGAACTGATCCATGACTTCTTCCTGGAAAACAGCCTCAGGACCTTTTCCGGTTTTAAGGACACCAATACAATGATCTTATTTATTTTGGAGGACGCCGGACTTTTAAGTGAAAATATTTTAAATGGTTTATCTGCCCAAATAATAAATAAATTAAAAGATAACTATCCTATATTCATAGGAATCGGAAGTGTCGCAGAAACGCTGCAAATGATATCCCTCTCCTACCAGACGGCGGTTATTGCAGCTCAGCAGCTGTTTTTCGCAGGGTATGGAAAATTTTCGAGATCGGAAGTTAATACCTCATTAACTTTTGAGATAAATGATTCAATATTGACGGAATTTAAAAATTTGCTGGTCAGCAGGGATAATGACAGGGCCCTGGCTTTCCTGAAAGATCTGTCGAGATCCATCAGAGCCCATGCAAACACCTTGATTCCAAATATAAAAAGTTTGTATTTTAAAATACTCCTTTCCCTTTTAAATCACGCTGCCAGACAAAAAATCGTTTTTTCTGCGGCAAGCTCCGAAAGTATTCTCTGGGAAACTCTGTCGGAATTTACAACAATGGATGAAGTTGAAACCTTTGTTTTGAATTTCACTGCGGCTTATTTTTCAGAAGTTGCCATGCTGGAGGGCGTCAGCAGGTGTATATCGGATATATATGAAATTATTGAAAATAACTATGGAAATACCGAGCTATCAATAAAATTTATAACTGATAAGCTTTATATCAGCCATTCACATCTATGTGTGCTTTTTAAAAAGGAAACCGGAAAGACATTGAACCAGTATATTACCGAATTCAGAATGGAGAAAGCCAGAGAACTTCTGGAGGACAGTACCGTAAAACTATATTATGTGGCTGCCAGGGTAGGCTACTCCGATCAGAATTATTTTACGAAAATTTTCAAAAAGCATACAAATATGACTCCATCCGAATACAGGGAGATGCGCATATGAAAGAACTTTTTCAACCCCGGCACTTTCTAAAGAAATTGTCGGGTATAAAACTGAAAAACAAACTGCTGATCTCCTATCTGCTTTTGATCATTGTGCCTTTCGGAGTTTTTGCAATAATGTCCAACTTCCGGGTATATAACGCCATAGAGACACTGGTCAGCTATTCGGCAAAGCATTCCTTTGAACAGTCCGGCCTGTTCGTAACATATAAAATTGATAAAATAATCAATACAATAGATGTTCTTCTGGTGGATAAAAAGATCAACAGCACTATCAGCCAGGAACCGGACAAGCTTGACATCCCTTCCCAGATGCTGGACATGCAGGATCTCTCCCGTTACCTGAGATCCTTCCAGAATCAGGATGAGGTGTTCAATGTCAAGCTTTATGTAAAGGATGATTTTCTCTATTCCTCTGAAAAGGTAAACTTTCTGAGTTTTCAGGATGCAAAAAGTTCCGGCTGGTATGAGGACTTTGTAAGATATCACAAAAAGGTTATCTGGGTGAAAACAACCGAGCAGGATTACACAACAAAACCGGACGACTCGGAAATAAAGCGTGTTTCAGCAGTCAGTGCCATATTGGACAAATCCAATTATCTCAATTTTTTAGGCTTTGTCAGAATAGATATACTGGAGAAGAATTTGAGCGACATACTGAAGAAAGCTTCCTCTACCCAAAACTCGGTCACCTATATACAAAACTCCAAAAATGAAATAATATCCTCTTCCTCCGAAAAGATAAACAATAACTGGATGTTTGACAGCAATGACCTTGAGAACTATTGTAAAAACGGAATGTATTACGGGACCCGGGATTTGGGAAACGAACATGTGATCCTTGCCTGCCAGAAGCTTCCCAACTCCGATTGGACCCTGGTTTCCATCACTCCGTTCAGTGAGATCACCGCCGTGGGAAAAGAGATACAAAACCAGATGCTCCTAATGTTTTTACTCATCAGTACCGCAGCATATATTCTGGCATATGTTATCTCCTCCTCGATTACAAAAAATATTTCACTTTTGCTTAAAAATATAAGACTCCTGAAAAAAGGTGACTTTAATATAGAAATCACCACTAAGAGCAACGATGAAATAGGAGAGCTTATTGAAAACTTCAACAGCATGTCAGCCAGACTTAAATTCCTGGTGGATGAGCAGTACAGGATCGGACTGGAAGCAAAAAATGCAGAGCTGCTGGCCCTCCAGGCACAGATCAATCCCCATTTTTTATACAATACGCTGGATATGATCAACTGGTCGGCCATAAATAACAATGTGCCTGAAATATCAGACACGGTTCAGACACTGTCCAGGTTTTACAAGCTGAGCCTGAGCAAGGGCAGCAATATAATTCCCATCAGAAATGAAATTGAGCATGTGAGGATGTACATGGAAATACAAAACATGCGGTTTGAAAACATTTTTGACTTCCAGGTACATATTGACGAAGAAGTTTATCAATACACAACCATTAAAATAATACTGCAGCCCATTGTAGAGAATTCGGTGCTGCACGGCATCCTGCAGAAGGACGACAGAAGCGGGCTTATACTCATAACCGGCCATGTCTCCGAGGGTGTCATAACCCTTAAAGTCCAGGATAACGGCATCGGGATCAAACCCGAGAAACTGAAGACCCTTTTGACGCATAAGTCCAATACCAGCGGCACACATGGATATGGTGTCAGAAATATAAATGAACGGATCAAATTGTTTTACGGAGAGCAGTATGGCCTTGAATACAAAAGTGCTCCAGGTAGGGGTACGACGGTTATAATCCGCATTCCTGCCGGTATTCCGGTACAAACCCGGTAATTGCCGGAATTATATTCCGGCAATTATACTGTTGATAAGGACTCTGTTTTACCAGATTCCTATTGTTATTGATTTCGGGCAAACATCTTTGCAGCAGCAAAAATGTAATAACTAAGACCGGTTTGGATGCTTTCATACATATTGCGATGGAAATCGTCCGTCAGGAAAAACTCGGTTTCTCCCAAAAAGGCTTTGGCATCTGTGGGATGAATCTTTTCGTTAACATAAGAGATGTGCTTCCCAATAGCTTCCTTAATGCCGGCATCATCAGGCCGAACTCCATTTTTCAGTGCATCAGCCATGAACATCATAAACTTTGCAGCCTGTTGGGAGTGCTCATTGAGTTCGTCCGGTTTGATATCGTTTTCGGACAGCATATCGTATCCGTACTCTTTTTTCAGGTATTCGTTTTGCCCGGACAGCGTTTCCTCCCACTCCTGCTTGTTCAGTCCCGTAAACATTTTTTCTTTGCTCATAGTAACTCCTTTCTCCGCATGAATAATAGCTTCTTCAAGCGTGTGCAATATGCTGCCCAGTCTCTGCC
>JAFABO010000028.1 GCA_023426005.1 Bacillota bacterium
ATTTTAAATTTTCAAAGCCGATGGTCCATCTTTTGGGAAGCTTTTTTTTATATTCCCACTGTCCGCCTCCGCTCTGACTTCTGTGATAGTGGGCGTCGGCACGTTCCCATGCCTTTTTATTTTTTACGGGCCATATGATTTGGGGGTCCGGTCTCCTCAATATGACATCTCCCCATCTTTCGAGTTTTTCCCCATCACCTGTCTCTATAAGCTCATAATCTTTCCATTCATCTGCCAGTAACATCTTTTCCTCCAGTGACATAAGTTATTTGATTGCTGCAACGATCTCGACGATTTCATCAGGTTTTAGAACGATATAGTCAGGTTTTGCCCTCTCAAGCAGTTCCAGCGAGTCAAACCCCCATAAAACCGAAATCACTTTTATTCCGATCTTTCTGCACGCTTCAACATCCCGCTGTTCATCCCCTACATATATTACCTCGTCCTTTTCCACCCCAAGCTTTGAAATCAGCCTTCCTATGGTTACATGTTTTGCAAACAGACCTTTGGAGGATTGGATATTACCAAACATTTCCAGATTGTTGTATTTTAAAAATGCTTCAATATTATGGACCGAGTTTGATGATACAATACTCAAGCCATAACCTGCCGAGTGAAGCTTTTCAAGCATTTCTCCCACGCCCTCTATAGGACTGACTTCTTCGGCATAGGAGTGGTAGTTGTTCAAAAGCTCCACACCCATTTTAGGAAGCTTGAATACCGGAATTTTCAGTTCTTTAATCCTTTTCTTCATGGGGAGCTTCAGCAGCTCTTTGATTCTCTCCTGACTCACTGGCTGATACCCATATTTCTCAGCCATTTCATTTCCTATTCTTATAAAGGTTTGCAGCGAATCCACCAAAGTCCCATCAAGATCAAATATTACCTGTTTTATCATCTTTCCCCCAAAATCCCTAGCAACTGGTAGTCTGTATCATCTATAGTTCTTCCCTGTACTTGTTCATCAGTTGTTTAAACAGTTCAGCACTCGACGGCGGAGTATATGTAATGGTATTTGCTCCGGCTTCTATTGTTTCCAGAATACTCTCGTTTGTGGGTCCCCCCGTTGCTATAATCGGAACCTGTGGAAACTTTTTGCGTATTGCCCTGACTACCTCGGGCGTCCTGGCGGCACAGGAGACATTCAAAATTTCGGCGCCTGCGTCCAACCGGGCCTGTATATCGGTATTTTCAGAGGTCACCGTCACCACAATCGGAATATCTATTTTTGAATACAGTGCTTTTATCAATTCGTTTTTTGTAGGTGCATTTACCACAACTCCAATGGCCCCCTGAAATTCAGCATCCATGGCAATATTGATCACCCGTTTTCCGGTAGTGGTGCCGCCTCCTACTCCACAGAAGACAGGAATATCCGATGCGCTAATTATTGAATGCGTTATTACAGGCTGCGGTGTAAATGGGTACACTGCAATTACGGCGTTTGCATTGCAATTTTTTATAATTGCCACATCTGTTGTAAACATAAGCGACTTGATATTCTTCCCAAAAATATTTATTCCGCTTACGCGGTTAATTACTTCAGGAATCTTAACCATATGCTTTCTCAGCGTTCCTTCAATCTCAGGTACAAATGTCATATTTCCTCCTTGCACTCCCGGAATCCTTTTATAAGAAAATAATTCCTTCTGCTATGTTTACCCTTTCGGCGGGATTGTATACTTTTAACATATTATAGTATACTAAATTTTTTGGAAGTCGTACAGAAATAATAACTATTGTAATTTGGAATATTAATGGTAAAATATATTTCATTCAAGCTTGTAAACTAAAAGGCAGGTTATAATGATATGAACAATAATACTTTATCTACTAAATTTCTTGGATGTGACAGTGATTTTTTATCTGCTGAAATTGTCATATTCGGAGCGCCCTATGACGGCACTACTACTTTCAGACCCGGAACAAGATTTGCGCCTTCTGCCATGAGAATCGATTCCATAGGCATTGAAAGCTACAGCCCGTATTTTGACGCCGATATAACGGATTTTACAGTCAATGATTTCGGAGATCTTGATCTACCCTTTGGTTCACCAAAAAAAGCTTTATCCATGATATCCGAAACTGCAGAATATATTTTCTCAAATAATAAAAAGCCCTTGATGATAGGAGGGGAACACCTGGTTTCACTTCCTGCGATAGAACAAGCCGTGAAAAAATATCCCGGTTTAAAAATCATACACTTTGACGCACATACCGACCTGCGCGAAGACTACCTGGGAGAAGCCCTGTCCCACTCTTCGGTAATCAGGCGTGTCTGGGACATCCTCGGTGACGGCAGTATATGGCAGTTTGGTATCCGCAGCGGTACACGTGAAGAATTTTACTGGTCCAGAGAGGGCCATACCTCCATGTGTCTGCACAACTTTGATACCCTTGGCACCGCTGTCGAAGAAATCGGCGGTTCACCGGTCTATCTTACAATAGATCTGGATGTGCTGGATCCTTCAAACTTTCCCGGAACAGGCACACCCGAGGCAGGCGGCGTCAGCTTTGCCCAATTGATTGCCGCTTTAAAAACCGTTTCAAAGCTCAACATAATAGGAGCGGATATTGTCGAACTGTCACCGCACTACGATCACAGCGGCGCTTCAACCGCGCTGGCCTGCAAGGTGTTGAGAGAAGTGCTGCTTGCAATGTCCATATTGACCCATTAATAGCTCGACAGTATCTCTTCAGCAACTTTGACCTGGGATACTCTTGTATCCATTGCCCTTTTCTGGATATACCTGTGAGCCTGCGGTTCAGTCATGTTCATTTTTTCCACCAGCAGCCATTTAGCTTTCTCTATGACCTTTCTGTCGTTGATCCGCTTTTCCAGATCATCATTTTGAAGCTTCAGACCTCTCAGTGATTTACGGGAATTGGCGGCAAATTTGGCCGTTTGCAGTAATATTGTCTTGTTTATAGGCTTTGGAAGTATAAGTGCACCAA
>JAFABO010000211.1 GCA_023426005.1 Bacillota bacterium
TATTTGAGCAGATAATAGATGCTGCTTTTGATTTCATAAATGAGCTGCTTTTGGTTGACAGTTCGGCGATATTTGTTTATGAAAACGATGGGTATTATATAAAAAAAGTTAAGGGTATTACAAAGAAGATCGAAAAAGTACCTGTGACCGCAGAGCTTGGAAATCTGGCAGCCTTCAATGGCAATATATTATATGAACGTGAGAAAATAATTAAATTCTTTGATCCTGAAATTATTGATGGCTTGGCGGTAAATGCCGCTGTTCCCTTGATAATTGAAGGAAATTTATATGGTTTTATATTATTCCATAACAAGAGCATAGGAGAAGACGACTTTATAATTTCAGAAGCATTAATGAGGCTCATCAATAATGCATTGGAAAATTTCAGCAGATATGAAAAGCTGGCAAAGGTAAATTCTGAATTAGATGAGAAAATCTTTAATCTTTTTGCCATAAACCAATCCTCAAAGATTCTTTTAAGCGAGCTACGCATGGATGTTCTTTACAGCATTTCGGTTGATGTTTTTTCCGAGCTTACCCGCAGTAAGATAACAGGCTTTGTTCTTTTTGACGAAAAGTCTGAAAAGTTTGTGTTGAAGTCCTATAAGGATGTTTTTTATAAAGTGAAGGATGCTCAAATAAACCTGGAGCTCAACAGAAGTGCCCGTATTGATCAAAATAAAGTCATCATAGACCTGGGAAAAGCAGAAGACCTGGAATATTTGAACACGCTGTTTGATGAGGCCGCTGTCCAATTGGGACAGCTGGAGGCGAAATATGCGGTACTGATTTTAAAGCAGAGCCAGCTGCTGGGTCTGGTTACTTTAAGTGAAACAGTTACAGGCGGAGAATATAGCTCGGGGATATTCGAGCTGATAGAGAGCCTGGCCTCATCAACCTATACTGCATTAAGCAATGCCATGCATTTCGGGCTTGTGAACGAGCAAAAGGCGCTGATCCAAAAAAAGCTGGACAAGCTCATTTCCTTAAACAGCTTAACCAAGAATATAAGCAGTTCCATAAGGATAGACACATTGCTGGAGACCTGCACCAAAACACTCCAGATATCCTTTAATACTTCAAAGGGAGTTTTTTGCCTCTATAAGAAGGAGGCAAATGAATTTGAAATAGCAAGTACCATCAACCTGGACAACTGCAGCAAAAAGGTTATTACTCCAAATCAGAACTGGAAAAGGGTATTTGAGGGGGACACCGTTTTTGCCATGGGACAGCAAAACCTTGCAGGTTATGTAGGTGAGAACCTGGCTGCTGAAATAGGTGAGGCACAGGGTGTGCTGCTGATACCTGTCTACATTGATATGATGGATATTGAAATACTTGGGCTTATGGCAGTATTTCAATATGACGATATTCAGCTGGATAATGAAGAGAACATGCTGATTCTTGAAACAATAGCGGGAAGTATTGCGCCGGTTTTGAACAACCTTCTTATAATGCAGCTGCAGCAGAGATTTTTGCTGCCTAACTATATTGAGATATTTAAAAATGATTTGAAAGAGGAAGTTAAGCAGGCCATTGAATACAATTTGGAGCTAACGGTTGTTCAAATAATTGATGAAGAAGGTTCATTGTTTAAAAACAGTGAAGTTATTGATGATTTGAAGGAAAGCTTCAAAAAGGTTTACCCCTTTTCCTCAAATAATATATTTGTTATTGAAAATATAGATGGCAAGGAACTTGAAGAGAGTATAAAAAAATATACAAATGCCAAAAAACTTTATATAAGGAAAATGAAGCTGGGGACTGACTTCAAAAGCTTTGCCGGATTTTTTGATCTGTACAGGTAATATAAGAAAAGGTGCGGTAAAATATGGAGGCTGGTGTGGAATTACTTATAGGCACGGACATAATTGAAGTTAAAAGAATTAAGGACTTATTGGACAACGGAATAAAAGAAAGATTTTCAGCACGGATCTTTACATCTGAAGAGATCAAATATTGCGAAAGCAAAGGTGCTTCCAAATATCAGAGCTATGCGGCCAGGTTTGCGGGGAAGGAAGCCGTATCCAAGGCATTTGGCACGGGAATAGGAGAAAATGCGCTTTTTAATGAAATAGAGATACTCAATGACCAAAACGGCAAGCCACTTATAATCCTTCACGGGAGGGCAAAAAAATACTATGAAGGGCTGGGAGCTTCGGGTATATCAATTTCACTTTCCCATTGCCGGGAATACGCAGTTGCCTATGTTGCAATAACTATAAATAAGGTATGATATAAAGAAGCTTTCCGGGTAATTGGCCGGGAAGTTCTTGTTTGTACTATAGGATTTTAGAGAGGTGGTTTCACGTGAAACAAGTATCTTTCCTGCATACGGCGGATATTCACCTGGATGCACCCTTTTCCTCCCTGGGTGATGAAGATAAAGCCGGTAAAAGAAAAAACGAACTTGAGTCCTGTTTGGGCCGAATTATTCAGAGGGTACAGGAGGCCGGCATAAATATTTTAATAATAAGCGGAGACTTATTCGAGGATAAACATATTAAAGGTTCTACAATACTTAAAGTAAAAAATTTATTTACTGAAATATATAATACTGAAATTGTCATTATTCCGGGCAATCATGACCCCCTATCGCAAAATTCCTTTTACAGGACAACTGTATGGGGCAGTAATGTACATATTTTAGAGGACCCGGAACAGGTATTGTATTTGGAAAAGTATAATACCTGTATTTATAATCTGGGTGCTAAAAATAATGTGAGAACGGATATGGAATTAATTCCTGGTACCGGGCTTGCGAAGGACAGGTTCAATATCCTGCTATTGCATGGTACGGTTGATATTCCCTTTGAAGAGGATAACTATAATTCCATAACATCAAAGGAATTATTTTCACTTAATATGGACTATATTGCCCTGGGTCACATGCACTGCTACAGTGAATTAAAAAATGAAAGCACGGTGATGGTAAACCCCGGAAGTCCGGAACCTTTAGGTTTTGATGAGGAAGGTGAGCACGGGTATGTGCAGGGCCTTTTAAGTATCTCGGAAGACTGTGAAAAGCAGTGTGATATAAGTTTTATCAAGGATGCCGCAAGGCACTATCATAACATCGATGTAAATATCAGCGGCTGCTCCGGGGATTCAGAAGTTGTTGAAAAGATCTGTCCGGCGGGACAAATGCCTGGTATGGGCCAATTCAGCTTTAAGGAAACTGATTTTTATAGGATAACGCTTACCGGATTTATCAGTAAAGATTATTCCCCTGATCTTGGGTTTATTCAGGAAACCTTAAGCAGCAGATGCTTTTATATCAAGCTGAGAAACCAGACCTCGGTCAAATTTGAATATGAGTGTTACCTGGAAGACCCGGGTATAAAGGGAGAGTTTATCCGCAGAATTCTGGACCTGCAGGAGGCTGAAGGATCACAGGAGAGGCGGGATACACTTTTTCTGGCCATGCAGTATGGGCTGCAGGCATTGGAAAACGAAAGGGTCGACGAATGAAAATCAGAAAACTTTACATACGTGGATTCGGCAAAATAAAAGAATTTGAGCTTGAGCCGTCAAAAAATATAAATGTCATTTATGGTCCTAATGAGAGCGGTAAATCAACAATTATGGCTTTTATAAAAGCTATTCTGTTCGGATTGAAGGGCGGCAGGGCCGACAGGGAGGGAACAGCGGCCGAAGCCAGGAGATACAGGCCCTGGGGCAATTCCCAATATGGAGGATATATTAACTTTGAAATGGATGCCCTTACGTCCTACAGACTGGACAGGGACTTTGATAAAAACAGCGTGAAACTTTACGACCGGGAGTTTAATGATGTTACAGGTCTTTATTCAGCTGCCAGGGATGGTAAGGGGATTGCCGAGAAGCTGCTGGGAGTAAACGAGGGTTTGTTTGAAAGAACAGTGTATATAAGGCAGCTGGGAACAAAAATTGATAAGGCATCGTCCAAAGAATTGATTGACAGGATATCAAATATTTGTCAAAGCGGTTATGAGGATATATCATATAAAAAGGCCCATACGGCTCTGAAGGAGGCGCTGAAATCACAGGTCGGCACCGAGAGGAGCTTCACCCGGCCGCTGGATATAATAAACAGGAGGTTGGGTGAGCTCGGTCTGATGCAAAAGAAGCTCAGGGAGGAAGAGGAAAGCCAGACAGCCGCCAAATGTGAATTGGAACGCATGGATTCGGAAATAGCCGTTCTTGCCGGTATTGAAGAACTTTTTACACTGGCGGGTGAATTCCTGGACGCAAGGGAAAGGCTCGGTCTGCAGAAGAGAAATGCAGAAGAAATGCGGTTTCTGAAGGCTGGAGCAGGGCTTCTGCGGGAAAATATCGCCAGGCTTACAGGAGAGGCAGCAGTGCTGGGGCAGGAAGTTGCAGAAACAACCCTTGAGGAGAGCAAACTGGAGGAAGACTTTAACAGATTGAGCCGGACTGTTTCTGAAGAGGATGTAAAAAACCTTGGAAAACAGGTAAAGGTTTTGAGTATAACAGGAATTCTTACACTGTCAGCTGCAATAGGTTGTGCGCTGGGGACTGTCATATTTAACCTGCTGCCGCTGTATTTTACTGCCATACCTTCTCTGGCTTTTATTATTGCCGGTGCTTTCAGTGCTGTAAAAGGGAACAGGTTCAGGAAACTGGAGAGAGAACAGCTGGAGCTGGCCGGCAGGGAGAAGCTGCTATGGCAGCAGCTTGAAAATATCAGAAATGTTAAGTCTGCCGCGTCAAACCAACTTGCAGGTCTGTCTGAACGTCTTGCAATTGAAAAATTGCAGTATGAACAGCAGGTAAGAAGGCTGGAGAATATTGAGCCGGCCCTAAGGCAGCAGGAGCCGGAGCAATTGGAAAGCAGGGTTGACACCTTGTCAATGGAAATAATCCGGTTGCTGGAGGCTTTGGGTGTTAGCGGAACCTTGCCAAAAGGTGAGGCCATTCTGGCAGAAAGTATAATTGAGAATCCGGCTGGGGGACAGCGTAAGGAAGTGGACAGGGTACAGAAATTTTATGCAGGACAGCTCCAGCAAAAACGGATTGCTAAGGCGGCTTTGGAACTTCAATTAAAAAACCTGATCAGCACTGCAGACACTGAAGCTGTCGAGCAGGAATTTTACAGGCTGGCACAGCAGAAAAAAGCACTTGAGCAAAGAGGAGAGGCCTTGCAGCTGGCAATGACAACGCTTGAAGAAGCGGCACGGGAGGTGCGGAAGAAATTCCTTCCAATAATGAACAAGGCTTTCAGCAGCACATTTTCAGGCTTGACCTCTCAGAAATATACAGAAATAAAAGCCGGAGACAACCTGAGTATAATGCTGAGCGATCCGGGGAGCGAAACCATGGTGCCTGTACCGGTGCTGAGCAACGGTACGGCTGATCAGCTCTACCTTGCACTGAGGGTTGCAATATCTGAAGCTGTATTGAAGAATAATGAGCAGCTTCCCCTAATTCTGGATGAGCCCTTTGCGCAGTATGATGACATCAGAACAGAAAATGCATTGAGACTTATAAATGAACTGGGCAGGAAACAGCAGGTTATGATATTTACCTGCAAGCAGCGGGAGGTTGAAATGATAAGTGAATTAACCGGGGGAAATGCATGTAAAATCTGTTCATTGACATAACATTAAAATCAAAATATAGTAAAACTATTAAAATGTATTCTTATGAGGCAATATGATGAAACAACGAATTACAAGACTGATTTTATTATTTATAACTTTTGTAATTGCGCTGACTGGCTGCGGCAGCAGGGATATACCTGTAACAAAGAATGAGCAGCTTTTAAGCGGCATAACTCCTGAAAACGCGGCAATAGTTACCGAAGCTGTGGTGGATATGTTCGATAAACCGGACATACTCGGTATCCGCCTGACCCAGGTACTGTACAATCAGGTTGTAAAAGTTATTAAAGAAGAGAGTTCCTGGACTAATATAAAATTACTGGATGGCAGTTCAGGTTGGGTTAAAAGTAAATATATAAGCAGAAATACCGGCAGTGTAACTGACGGCGGCATTAAAAACAGGATAATTGTTACAGCTAAAACCATAGATATTTTTACCGGAGCAAACAATGCGGTAAATTTCAAGAAGATTGTGCTTGGAACCGAGCTGTATTCCACCGGAAAGACAAAAACCGGGTATGATGTCCTGCTTCCCGATAACAAGAAAGGCTGGGTAGAGGAAGGCGGAGTGATTGCAGTTCCCATAGAGGATAACATCATTCCTAAAACAAGTAAGGATGAATTTATTCAAACCATAAAAAAATTTGAAGGTACAATATTTATTATGGGAGGCATCAGCAGGTGGGGAGTTGACTCCTCCGGCCTCGCATATATCTGCAGCAAGATAAATGGCGTTGACATACCAAGGGATATGGTAAAAATGAGTAAAACGGGAACCGAAGTGGAGTCCGAAAATATTCAGCCGGGAGATCTCATCTTTTTCAGTACCGACAGCCTGAAGAAAGATATGTATGATGTGGGTGTTTATATAGGAGATAATAAGTTCGTGCATTCCAGCGCCTCAAGAGGTGTCCTTAATGAGACGCTGGAGGACAGTTATTTCAAGGATAGAATATTAACCGTGAGGAGAATATTCTAGTGGTATGCAATATCTAAGCCGTATTGCGGTGTTTAAAATTCACCTCACCGGACAATAAGCGTTTCAGATGCTACCGGCCACTATGCCATTTATCCCAGAACCAGCTTTCCAAGTAGTTCTGCTATGTCGGAAGCAGAATGTGGCTTTCCCAGGAATTTGGAGTTTTCGCGCATTATGTTGAGAGTTACAGGGTCATTTGCGACCTGTGACAAAACACTTATGAGCTGGCCCGAATCTTCTATCTTGTTGGCTGCGCCACTTCTTATCAAAAAGTTTGCATTGCCTTCCTCCTGACCCGGTATGGGAGAAATTATAAAAATCGGAAGACCTTTGACCAGAGCCTCGGAGATAGTCATACCTCCGGGCTTTGTTATTAATAGATCGGATATATCCATAAGCTCATTAATCTTATCCGTATAACTTAAAACAAGTACCTTTTTATTGCTATTTCCGGCACTGAGTTCAAGTTGAGTTTTAAGCTTCTGATTTGTACCGGTTACAGCTATAATCTGAATATCTATATCGCAATCCAGCAATGAGGCCATGGTGTTGTCAATATTGCCAAAACCCATACCTCCTCCCATCACAAGGACCGTAAACTTATCTTCCAGCCCCAGTTCCCGTTTGAGTTTTTTCTTGTCGACCCGGGTAAGGAATTTGGGTGAGACAGGAATGCCATATGGAAAAATAATATTTCCGGGAATCCCCCTTTGCATCATCTCCAATTTCATTGAATCATTAGCTACAATAAATGCATCCATACCGCTGTCCAGCCAAAGAGAGTGGACCACATAGTCGGTTAAAATGGCGACGGTGGGGATTTTTATTTTATTTTTTTCCTTTAAGGAAGACAGCATCTGCATAGGAAAAGGGTGAGTACACACAATTGCAGAAGGTCCATAATCATTTATAAGGCTATTGAGCTTAAAGGATAATAGCTTATTCAGTGCTTTGCTGATATCGTAAATACCGGTACCCCTACCTGACGCGGTATATAATCTGCTGTACAGCCCCGGACTTCTTTTAAGGGCACCAAGGTAGCTGCTGACAACAATTTTATCTACGATCGGATTTATATATTTAAGCGTATCCAGAATATCGACCGACCATCCTGTAAACTGCCTTTCAATTGATTCCTTCAACGCTTCGGCAGCCTTCATGTGACCTGTTCCTACAGATACATACAGTATTAATACCCTCATAATGATCTCCACATAAAATAATTGAAAATAAGAAAATTTATATTCAATATAGATTTTTGACATTATGGCCGGGATTATACGTTATATCTGTAAATAAAGAAATTAACAGCTCAGAAATATGTTAGAACTTTATATTATATTACGAATATTTTAACAGCTAATAACTAAAAATAACATTGCAGAATTAAAACTTCAATTGCCCGGAATAATAAAAATGGGCAATAACACAATTTAAATCCGGTGTGAATTTGGAAGGAGGTACAAGTTTGAAAAAGCACATAAAATTAGCTGCTTTTTGTTTAGTCGTTGTTTTCAGTCTTACTCTTTTAGGTCAAGGATCACTGTACTTTACTGGTACCGCTTCATCCCTCAAGTTAGGAGACAAAGGTCAGGAAGTAAAGGAAATGCAGCAGGAATTAAAGAATTGGGGTTATTATGACGGCAAGGTAAATGGAAATTTTGGATACGATACTTTCACTTCAGTACTTAGATATCAAAGGAATTACGGCTTCCGTGCCAACGGAATCGCAGACAGGAATACACTATTGTCAATGGGCCTTGGTAAAGTTGTTGAAACCGGAACAGTTAATGCCGCTTCAACCAAAGTAACCGATGAGCAGCTGCTTGCCAGGGTCATAAACGGTGAGGCCAGAGGAGAGCCCTTTGAAGGACAGGTAGCAGTGGGAGCGATAATACTCAACAGGGTTAAGAATTCAAAGTTCCCCAAGACCCTGGCAGGTGTCATATATCAGCCGGGAGCTTTCACAGCTGTGTCCGACGGGCAGATAAATGTACCCATTGATTCGAAATCCACAGTGGTCAAGGCGGCCAGAGATGCTCTTGCAGGCTGGGATCCAACCTATGGATGCCTGTATTACTGGAATCCTGCAACGGCTACAAGCAAATGGATATGGTCAAGAACGGTTAAGCTTAAAATAGGTAAGCACTGGTTTGGAATATAAATGGAGGTGATTTGATGGAACAGAATGAAAATGGAAACGAAAACAAGAACTTGGAAAATCATGATGACACATGGCAGAAAAGGAGACGCCTGTCCTGGGCAATACCTGTAGCAATTGTTGCAGTGCTGGCATTGGCAGGGGTATCCACATGGGGATACTACCAGAGCAAGCAGCTCAATAATATGAGGATAATGATGGACAACCAGTACAGCAGAGCTTTCCTGGATTTGAATGAGTATGTTGACAACCTGGAAGTTTTATTGGCCAAGTCTATGGTTACTGCGACTCCGAGAGGGACTTCCACAATGCTGGAGGAAGTGTGGCGACAGTCAAATTTGGCTCAGACAAATATGGGGCAGCTTCCGGTGTCACCTCCCATACTTGAAAAAACCTCCAATTTTCTGACTCAAGTGGGAGATATGGCCTATGCATATAATACAAAGACTGCAAACGGCCTGCCTTTAAGTGATGACGAATATAAGAGCCTTCAAAAAATGCACGGCTTTGCTTTATCTTTGCAAAACAGCCTCCACGGAATAGAAGAGCAGATCAATAATGGAAAGATGGCCTGGGGGACTGCAGGAGGACCAAGGGAGCTGAAAAGCAAAAACACCAAGAATATTCAGACAACACAGTTTGAAAATGTTGATAAGAATTTCCAGGAGTACCCTTCAATGATATACGACGGGCCTTATTCAGACCATATGATGAAGGTTAATCCCATAGGTTT
Source organism: Bacillota bacterium (assembly GCA_023426005.1). Taxonomy (GTDB): domain Bacteria; phylum Bacillota; class Clostridia; order Acetivibrionales; family DSM-1351; genus Ruminiclostridium. Next base: position 9,477 of record JAFABO010000211.1, read on the forward strand.
GAAGGATGAAAAAATCAATCCTTCCAGAGCGGAGGAAATCGTCCGGAAGGTAATAGGAAATGATAAGATCCAGGGTATTACACGGCTTGAAGACAGCAAAGAGGGAAGCATAAAAACATACAGGTATAAGGTAAGCTATAAAAATTCCGACAATGACGGCAGTGCCGAAATTGACATAACACAACAGGGCGGACAGGTATACTGGATGCTTAGGAACAGGAGCGTCAGTTCGGGAAAGATGTCCATGAATGCTGCCAAAAAGTCTGCACAGGACTTTCTTAAGAAAAATGGGTTCGGCAGTATGAAGGACACCTATTATATGAGAACCGACGGTACGGCAACAATCTGTTATGCTTATGAACAGGACGGAGTAACTGTCTATCCTGACCTTGTCAAGGTAAAGGTGGCCCTTGATAACGGTGAAGTGCTGGGAATTGAATCCAAGGGTTATTTGTATAACCACAAGACAAGGGACATTCCTCAAACGCAGCTTACTATTGATCAGGCGAGAAGTAAGGTAAATAAAAATCTGAAAATCGAGAAGGAAGGCAAGGCAATAATCCCCACGGATTTTAAAACGGAAAAATATTGTTACGAATTTATAGGAGCACTGGATGATCAGAAATTTATATTATATGTAAATGCTTTGACCGGAGCCGAGGAGGATATCCTCATGCTGGTCAGCACAGATGAGGGCTCGTTGACTATGTAATTGCACACAAGGTGATATATTAAAATGAGAGAATAATAGTGCGCAAATACAACTTCCACAAATGGGAAGCTCTATTAGAAGTACATGCTTGAAATCGTAGGGAACCGTACAAATTTCAGGCATGTACTTTGAGCTGTTATAATTTTTTACATATATTACAATTGCGTTTAACCATTATTTTAAATGTTGACGCTGCAAGGATTTATTAATAATATATAATTAGAGTTCTAATAATTTGAATTCTAATTAATATAAAATGAGTTTTAAATTTTTTTAGGATAGGAGATAATATGTTGGATCAGAGAGAATTAAATTTACTGCTTGTTAAAGTAGGTGCGGTACATAGGAGGAGATCCACTTATGAATTTATGAAGTGTAATCTCACCGCAGGCCAGCCCAGGATGATAAATTACCTGT
>JAFABO010000225.1 GCA_023426005.1 Bacillota bacterium
ATAAAGCACTGTCGGCATTGGCTGATGCGCTGCTTGAACATAAAGACAGACTTATTGCTGCCAATGCTGTTGACTTGAAGAGAAGCGAGGAGGAAAAGCTGGCGGCACCGCTTTTAAAAAGACTGAAGTTTGATGAAAAGAAAATACAAGATGTGGTGGAAGGCATCAGAAGCCTTATAAAGCTGGAGGAGCCGGTGGGGAACACACTGCTTTCCACTATGCTGGATGAAGGACTCGAACTGTACAAGGTAACCTGTCCCATAGGAGTCATAGGTATTATATTTGAATCCAGGCCGGATGCGCTGGTTCAGATATCAACCCTTTGTCTCAAAAGCGGGAACAGCGTACTTCTTAAAGGCGGGAGAGAGGCTATGGAAACCAACAGAGCCCTGACCGGTATAATTGACGAGGCAACCATTGCCGCAGGTCTTCCCAAAGGCTGGATCACCCTTTTGGAGAGCCGTGACGATGTAAATGAAATGCTTAAAATGGATGAATATATCGACCTGGTAATTCCAAGGGGTTCAAATGAGTTTGTCCGCTACATCATGGACAATTCCAGGATACCCGTAATGGGGCACGCCGACGGAATCTGCCATGTATACGTGGATAAGGATGCCGACCTGGATATGGCGGTAAAAATAGCAGTTGATTCAAAAACACAGTATGTGGCGGTATGTAATGCAACTGAAACTTTACTTGTACACGAGGCGGCGGCAGCAAAATTTCTGCCGGTGTTAAAGGCCGAATTGGATAAAAAAAATGTTGAGATCTATGGCGACGAGGGCACAGGGAAAATTATTCCGGTAAAGGCAGCAAGTGATTCTGACTGGGCAACAGAATATCTGGATTATACCATTTCAATAAAACTTGTTCCGGATGCGGATAAGGCTATTGAACATATTAATACTTATGGCTCGGGGCATACCGACAGTATTGTTACTTCAAACAAGCTGACAGCGCTGAAGTTTATGAATCTGGTGGATTCGGGAAATGTATTCTGGAATGCCTCAACCAGATTCAGCGATGGCTTTAAGTACGGCTTTGGTGCCGAAGTTGGCATAAGCACCAGCAAGCTTCATGCCAGAGGCCCGGTGGGACTTGAAGGCCTGTTGAGCTATAAGTATATGCTTGTTGGAAATGGTCAGATTGTGGATGATTACGCCAATAACAGAAAAAGCTTTAAACATATTAAGTTAAACAAAAAAATTCAGGATATATAAAAAGGGGAGATTAACAATGAGCTTTGAAATTATTTCCACCGATAAGGCGCCTGCAGCAATAGGACCGTATTCACAGGCTGTAAAAATCGGAAACTTTGTATACACCTCCGGTGCAATCCCTGTTGATCCAACGAGCGGGGAAGTTGTTGCAGGCGGAGTGGCTGAACAGGCCGAGCAGGCTATCAAAAACCTGGCTGCAGTTCTGGCAGGCGCAGGAACAGGTCTTGATAAAGTTATAAAAACTACTGTTTTTATAAAAAATATGAATGATTTTGCGGTAATAAATGAAGTTTACAAGAAGTTTTTTACATCCGCATTTCCTGCAAGATCCTGCGTGGAAGTAGCAAGACTTCCCAAGGACGTACTTATTGAAATTGAGTGTGTAGCAGTAATGTAGCTATGTTGAAAAGAAGTATTAATTGGCTTTTGCAGGAATAGGCCGGCTTTGTACCGGCCTTATTTTTGTAGTTTATAACTTTTTTTGTTGGAATAATAAAAATATAAGAGGCCTGCATGTAAAGATGCAGGCCTTCAACAAGTAATGCTATTAACTTCTAATGTAATATACTGCTTACGGTAAAACTATTTACAAATCCCTGTAAAATATCAGATTGAGTTCCATATCCCTGTCTACAGTGTCATTCTTAAACAGCTTGGTGTATTTTGCGGTCAGTGATTTGGAAGTTTTGGCCCTGGTGTTATTAAACTTTGTCAAAAGATCGGTAAACGCCGGCTGCTTTGCCAGAGCATCACGCATTTCCTTCGGGGGAGGGCAGTACCTGAACAGGATTGAACGCGCCAGTTTGTTTAACCTCAGTATGCCTTTGGATTCATAATTGATCCAGGTTTCATAATCGCTGGTAAAAATTTCTCTCATTACATTTCTATTCTTTTGTATCTGAATTTTAATTTTTTCCTTTGCATCTTCAGTCAGATCGTGATTTTTCTTGAAGAACTGTATATAGTCGGTATATTCCGAAGTCAAAGACTTCTCGGTAATGTCATTCCAGGCCACTCCCATCATGGTCCTGCATAGTTCCCAGCGGAAAGCTCCAATCAGCTTAAGCATCAATTCAGAAAGATTTTCATCAGTAAAGGCCGGGACTATGAATCTACCGGGTGTATTTCTGGCTTTCCCGGTTATTTCCTGCCACATGGAAACTCTGGAACCAAAGGTAGGCACAATAATTATATCAGGACGTATCTCTTTCATTATCGGCTCTTTTTCAATACCTTTTTTGTCGTTCTTATACCAGATTTCCCTATAAAATATTGAAAAGTCAATTTCAAGCAAATTATTTATGGCTTGCTGCAGTCTGGTGGGCGTAACAACAGCTTTTTCCAGATCCCGTGTTATAATATCCTTGTGAAGTATGGGGAAGTAACTGCTCATATGTCCATGACATACTTTTTGGTTTGTCTTGAGCATATTGTTGATTTCAAAGCTGACCTTGGCTTTGAAGTCACGGTCATAAGCTGGTTTATCGGCATCGGTTACAATCTTCCTTTTCTTCATATCTCTGAATACATCGGAGTAATCCTGACCAAAATCGTTGATAGAGGGCTCCTTCTGATTGTGATATATCTGTTCAAGCCAATTTCTGGTATTATACACGTTGAAGTCAGAGCAGTCATATTCCTTGTCGCACAGTCTGTACAGCGCTATAGCCTGCTCTTTGGTAACAAGACGTTCATCCATGTAACCGAAGTTTAAAAACATACTTATAAGTTTTGGACAGTTGTTGTTGGCCTGGGTTTTCTTGAAAGCTTCATCATAAATAGCAAAAAAGTCGCTTGCAATAGAAGAACGGAGTTCTCTTATTTCAGGGTCGGCCGATGTTTTGTCCTTGAGAGACCTGAACTGGCTCAGCCGCTTGTTCAAGCTGTCAATTTGATCCTGCGTGCAGGAGCAAAACTGCATTATCTTTTCCAGACTGTTCTCCAGTTCGGAGGGCAATTCCGAACCTGCTGCAATATCGGCAGGGTTGGTTGAGATTGTGCCGATGGCAGTTTTTGCCTTAACACTTTCTATAAGGTCTGAGAATTCCTTAATATCAATGTTGGTAAAGCTGTCAAATTCATTTTGCAGCTTATCTATGCATTGACTTGTAATGTCAACGGCCTGTGTCAAAATGTTCAGGATATTTAATGCAGCTTCCTTGTCGTCTCTTGAATCAGTGGCTATTCTGCCATATGTAGTCAATAAGTTATTTGGCGATAAATATAAAAGCTCCATATTTCTACATAATATAGAAAAGATATTCTTTATTTCGGCTATTATGGTATCCAATACTTCAGAGCCCTTTTGAATATGGTATTCACATACAAAGCTGTCACTGTTGAAGAAGATTTTGCGGTTATCCAACGTAACGTTTAATAGGCTTGTAAAATACTCAATACTTGAAGTATCCAGCTCGGCCGAATCGGTTATTGTACCTGTCAGATCACGGGTAAATACAAAATCCGGATCAAGGGGGAAAAACTTGTAGCCATCCTGTTTCATGTTCTCATAAATACTCTGATATGAATTAAGTATGTCCATATCCGGAGCATAGCTGAAATAGAACTTGTCTTTAATGGCCCAGTAATAGGTCATTAAATTCTGAGTCAGCGCATTAATATGATGGCAGATGGGGAGCAGCTTCTGGTAGGCGTTATAGCTCAAGTCAATCAAGTTTGCCAGCGACGAAACCAGGTAAGCGGAATAATCCTTCTGGGTAGATATTATATTTCTTATTTCCGCCGGCGAATTTGCAGGGAAACAGTAAAGGGTGCAAGCATCTCGTGCCGACAGGCTGAAGGAATTCTGTCCATTCCTTATAACATCGTTGATGCTTAGAAAAGTATTCTGTTCCAGTGTAAATAATCGGCAGCTTCTTGAAATAAGCAATTCGTTATTGTTAAAAATATCATCAAAAGGTGATAAAAAAACATCGATTTTACCTTTAAGTAATAAAACAATTGAGGAGGTTCTATCGCCTTCACATATTAAGAGTTCACCCTGAATGGATGAATACTGACCTGCAAAGTCGGGTTTTATGCTCATATTGGTTCTCCTTTTGTGTATTGATCCCGGTTATAATCTTATAACATTGGGCGGATTCGTTGGTATATTTGATGAACATTAACATAATAAATTATACACTACATGTAGAGATAAAAAAAGCCGGACTAAATACCCAAGAGACTGAATAGTTTCACCTATCAGCCCTTTAGGTTTTTATCGGCATTTTTATGGATTTTAATTACATATTAATTCAATGTTAAGCAGAAATTTATCAGA
>JAFABO010000007.1 GCA_023426005.1 Bacillota bacterium
TTATGACTGATACAAATATAGCGGATAAGGTATATATTGAACCACTGAAAGCCGAGGTTGTAAAGAATATTATCCTGAAGGAAAAGCCGGACAGCATACTGCCCACTCTGGGAGGCCAGACCGGACTCAACCTTGCAATGGAACTGGCTGAGTCGGGCTTCCTGGAAGCGCAGGGGGTAAAACTCCTGGGAACTGCCACAGAAACGATCAAAATGGCTGAGGACAGGCAGGATTTCAAGGATACCATGGAACGTATCGGGGAACCCTGTATAGCCAGCAAGGTTGTCACTACCATAGAGGATGCCGTGGCTTTTGCAAAAGAAATTGAATATCCCGTCATTGTAAGACCGGCGTACACACTGGGAGGTACAGGCGGCGGAATCGTCAACAACGAAGAGGAGCTGAGGGAAACAGGCGGCCATGGACTGCGGCTCAGCCGCGTTCACCAGGTGCTGATAGAAAAATGTATTGCAGGCTGGAAAGAAATAGAGTATGAAGTAATGCGTGACAGCAAGGGTAATGTAATCACCGTATGCAACATGGAAAACATTGACCCCGTCGGTGTACATACTGGTGACAGCATAGTCGTAGCACCTTCGCAGACCCTGGCAGACAAGGAATATCAGATGCTGAGGACCTCTGCACTGAAAATAATATCGGCACTTGGAATACAGGGGGGCTGTAATGTTCAGTACGCACTGCACCCCACAAGCTTTGAGTATGCAGTCATTGAGGTCAATCCCAGAGTCAGCCGGTCTTCGGCCTTAGCTTCCAAGGCAACGGGTTACCCTATCGCAAAGGTTGCCTCAAAGATAGCCATCGGATACGGCCTGGATGAGATAAAAAATGCGGTTACCGGCAAGACCTATGCCTGCTTTGAGCCCACCCTGGACTATGTGGTCGTAAAAATACCCAAGTGGCCTTTCGACAAATTTGTCAGGGCAAAGAGAACACTTGGAACACAGATGAAGGCAACCGGAGAGGTGATGTCCATCAGCAGCTCCTTCGAAGCGGCGCTGATGAAAGCCATAAGGTCTTTGGAACTGGGTATATTCACCCTCGAACAGGATATTTATAAAAAACTTGACGGAAATGAGCTTGTAAGAAAGCTCTCAGATATAAATGACGAGAGAATTTTTGTAATAGCGGAGGCTATACGCCGCTCAGTCACCCTGGAGGAAATCCATGAAATAACAAAAATAGATTACTTCTTCCTCTGTAAAATAAAGGAACTGGTGCTGATGGAAGAAAAGCTGAAGTCCTATATACCCGGCCAGCTGACAGGGGATATTTTAAGGAAAGCCAAGAAAATGGGCTTTACGGACAGAGTAATTGCCAAACTGACTGGGACAACAAAGGAGCATATAACAAACCTGAGGAAACAGCATGGAATCACAGCAGCCTATAAAATGGTTGACACCTGTGCGGCAGAATTTGAGGCGGCAACTCCATATTACTATTCCACCTATGACAATAACTCCGAAGTCAAGCAGTCCTCCAGGGAAAAGGTTCTTGTGCTGGGATCGGGCCCTATCAGGATCGGACAGGGAATAGAATTCGACTACTGTTCGGTTCACTCTGTCTGGGCACTTAAGGAAATGGGTTATGAGACCATAATTGCAAACAACAATCCCGAAACAGTAAGCACCGACTTTGATACTGCCGATAAGCTGTATTTTGAACCGCTTACTCCCGAAGATGTGGAAAATATAGTTGAGGCAGAAAATCCCAAAGGAGCTATAGTTCAGTTCGGAGGCCAGACAGCCATCAAGCTGACAAAAGCACTGGATGAGATGGGTGTGAGGATATTCGGAACAGAGCCTGAAAATGTAGACGCTGCCGAAGACAGGGAAAAATTTGACGAGATACTGGAAAAGACAGGTATTCCAAGGCCCCAGGGCAAGACAATATTTACACTTGAGGAGGCACTTGCAGCCGCCAACGAACTGGGTTATCCGGTACTTGTAAGACCTTCCTACGTACTGGGCGGACAGGGTATGGAAATTGCCTTTAACGACAGGGATGTGGCTGAATTTATGGAGATAATCAACAGAACCGTGCAGGAGCACCCAATACTTATTGATAAATACATGATGGGCAAGGAAATAGAAGTAGACGCTATCTGCGACGGCGAAAACATATTGATACCCGGTATAATGGAGCACCTTGAAAGAGCGGGGGTACACTCGGGGGACAGTATCTCGGTCTATCCCACCCAGACAGTCAGTGATAAAACAAAGAAAGTCATTGTAGATTATACCGAGAGGCTTGCAAAGGCTCTCAACGTAATAGGACTTGTAAATATACAGTATGTTGTTTACAACAATGAAGTTTACGTAATAGAAGTCAATCCAAGATCAAGCCGTACAGTACCTTATATAAGCAAGGTTACGGGAATACCAATGGTAAATCTGGCCACCAGGTGCATGATGGGTATGAAACTGGGGGATTTTAAATTTGGAACAGGACTCTATAAAGAACCCGAATATGTGTCTGTAAAAGTACCGGTGTTCTCCTTTGAAAAGCTTCATGACGTGGATATCAGCCTGGGGCCTGAAATGAAATCCACCGGAGAGGTTCTGGGAATCTCCGATAATTTCCCCGAAGCGCTATACAAGGGCATCATAGCATCTGGGATCAGGCTGCCGCAAAAAGGCGACGGAATATTGATGACGGTACGGGATACCGACAAGCCCGAGCTTGTGAATATAGCAGAAGAATTTGAAAAGCTGGGCTTTACATTGTATGCAACAGGCAAGACAGCCCACATGCTGAACCACAACGGTATTGCTACAAATGCGGTCAAAAAGCTGGATGAAGGTTCACCCAACATACTTGATCTGATACAGTCAGGCAAGCTGGGCATGATCATTAATACTCCTACAAAGGGCAGAAAGCCGGACAGGGACGGCTTCAAAATAAGAAGAAAAGCCGTTGAAATGTCAATCCCGTGTTTGACATCACTTGATACGGCTTCTGCAATAATCAGATGTCTCAAGCTGGGAAAGACCGAAGGCCAGCTTGAAGTGCTGAACCTGAGTATATTTGAGTAGAAATGATAAAGTCTGACAAAGGAGGTAACGATGAAGAAAGTTCTTACTGAACAGATTGCAGACCTGGAAAAGCTCTGTGGCGATGTGTACAAAATGACCATCAAGTCGGAGTATGTGGCACAGAACGCTGCACCGGGACAGTTTGTCAATGTGAAGTGCGGCGGCATAGAGGCTCTTCTCAGAAGACCCATAAGTATTTGTGATGTAGACAGGGCAAACAACACCTTTGATATTGTTTTTCAGGTAAAGGGCAGCGGGACTGAAAGATTGAGCTGCAAATGCACAGGCCAGGTTGATATTATGGCTCCGCTGGGCAGGCCCTTTGAAACAGATGACAGATATAAAAATATAATTGTTGTCGGAGGCGGGATAGGTACCTTTCCTCTGCTGTATCTTTTAAACAGCAGTAAGGCCCTGGAAAAGACCGCCTTGCTGGGCTTCAGGACAAAAACCTCCGTAGTGCTGGAAAACCGGTTCAGGGCCGCGGCACATCATGTGGAAATAGCCACCGATGACGGTACTTACGGAAAGCGGGCTTTTGTCACAGAACTGCTGGAGCAGCGCATACTCGGGCAAAAGCCCGATATAGTGTATACCTGCGGCCCCGGCATCATGATGCGCAAGGTGGCAGCTATAGCGGAAAAAACCGGTATCCCCTGCCAGGTCTCCATGGAGCAGAGAATGGGCTGCGGAATAGGTGCATGTCTGGTCTGCGCCTGCAAAACCAAAAAGGGAGAGGATGACTGGGGCTTTGCTCATGTTTGCAAGGACGGCCCGGTATTCTGGAGCACAGATATCTGCTGGGACCAATGCGAAGATAGCAGATAGTGCAAACATCGCTGGCCTTCGCATATGGAAAACGCTTGCGTTTTCCCCTGGTGTAATGATAAAAGAGCAAAATACTGAGGAACTTGGCGCATTAAAAAGCCACAAAAATAATTAGCTGAAAGATAAAAATGCAGAATGTGTAAGCAGGATTTGTGTACAGATTGGAGCGTAATATGTCAAATGGTATTGATCTTAGTGTAAATATAGCAGGAATACGTTTTAAAAATCCGGTCATTATGGCATCAGGCACATACGGTTTTGGACAGGAATTCAGCGAATATATTGATTTGAATACTCTCGGCGGGATATCCGTGAAGGGACTTACACTGAAAGAACGGAAAGGCAATCCTCCGCCCAGAATAGCCGAAACTCCGGCAGGTATACTAAACAGTGTGGGGCTTCAGAATCCGGGAGTAGAGGTATTTAAAAAGCAGGATCTGCCCTTTCTGAAACAATTTGATACAAGGGTAATTGCCAATATAGCCGGGAATACCATAGAAGAATACTGTGAAATGGCCGAGATACTTGGAGACTCGGACATTGACGCCATTGAGCTCAATGTTTCCTGCCCCAATGTAAAAGCCGGAGGACTGGCCTTTGGCACTGATCCCCTGCTTGTTGAGGAAATAACCTCGGCTGTAAAGAGATACTGCAAGCAGCCTTTAATTGTAAAGCTCTCACCAAATGTAGGGGACATAAAATCCATGGCCAGGGCGGCAGAAGCTGCCGGGGCGGATTGTATATCACTTATAAATACAATACTGGGAATGGCTGTTGATATTCACAGGAAAAAACCGGTGCTTGCAAATAATTTCGGAGGGCTTTCAGGGCCTGCCGTAAAGCCCGTAGCCGTAAGAATGGTGTATGAGGCCGCCCATGCGGTCAAAATACCTGTGATTGGCATGGGCGGCATATCCTGCGGCGATGATGCAGTGGAGTTCCTGCTTGCAGGTGCGGCCGCGGTCATGGTTGGAACAGCCAATTTTGTTGATCCCACTGTGCCTGAGAGCATTATTTCTGGCCTTAAAGAATACATGGAGAAATATGGACACAGCTGTTTGAAGGAAATTACCGGCAAGCTGGAATTAAATTAATCCTCTGTGCCGGTTAATAATATGTAAAAAGTTTGGTATAATTAAACCGAAGATAACAATTTTGTGTTTGGAGGATGAGATGATAACCAGACTTATTTTTGTAAGACATGCAGAGGCGGAAGGCAACATTAACAGACGCTTTCATGGATGGTTTGACAGCAGGATAACCGAAAAGGGCCATAAACAGGCCTCAAAAGTTGCCGAAAGGCTGGCTTCTATGCCTATAGATATAATATATTCAAGCAGTTTGACCCGTACACTGCAGACAGCCCAGTATATTGCTGATGTAAAGCAGCTTCCCATAATCCGGACAGATAAGCTCAGGGAGATAAACGGAGGGGATTGGGAGGACATGCCTTTCGATCAGCTTCCGGTGCTGTACCCAAAAGAAAATAAAACCTGGGAGGAAGAGCCGCATCTTCATCAGATGCCCAACGGGGAATGTGTTTCAGAGTTTTATGACAGGCTTATGGGCGAAGTAAAGCATATTATCAGCAGCAACCCGGGGAAAAACATCTGCATTGTAACCCACGGGGCAGCAATACGCACCATGCTTTGCAGATTTTATGGGCAGAAGCTTGAGTACATTAAAAATATTTTCTGGCATGATAATACTTCAGTTACTATAGTAGATTACGATGATAAAAAGGATGAATTTGAAGTAATGACGGAAGGCGACACCGAACATCTTGATTTTGAATTGAGCACAATAGAGAATCAGGAATGGTGGCAGGAATTTATGGAAGAAAAGCGCAAGCAAAATAAACTGAAATAAAATAAAACGGCATGTGCTATATAAAATGGGTTAAGCCGATTTACACATTGGCAGATTCATTTTATTACGCGGAGCGGAAACGGAGCTTAAATGGGAAAAAATAAACTTATAACCTGGCTTTTCAAAACAAATGCAGTCAGAGTATGCCCTGAGAATAAACCATTCTGGTATACATCCTCCAAAATCGGCCCTTACTATATAAATACCCACTTCCTTTACGGCAGTGAGGAAAAGGCCGACGGCCTGCTGAAAGTGATTGATGTATGCAAGGAAAACAAGCTTGGATGCTCTGAGATAGTTTTGCAGCTTGCCCGCAAAAATTTTGAAACCGATGAGATTTTCAGAGGTCTAATTTCTTCCATGTGTGAGTATATTAAAAGTAATTTCAATATGAAAAATATCGGTTACATATCTGGTGGAGAAAGAAGGGACTGGTTTTTTTCACTGATAATAGCAGATATGCTTAAAATTCCGCATATAACCATATTTAAAGACCTGACGGCTGTTTTGTTTCAAAAGGGTGTATCCTCAGAGGTTAAGGATATAAAAAACGCAAATGTCCTTCATATAGCAGATATAATAACCGAAGCCTCCAGCTACATTAGAGCCTGGATACCGGCTGTCCAGTCCCTGAACGGAAATTTGAAATACAGCCTGGTGGTTGTCGACAGGCTTCAGGGCGGCTCAGAAAAGCTCAATGGTGCCGGAGTGGAATCCCATGCTTTGATGAATGTTGACAAAGCCCTGTTCGATGGGGCCCTGGATGAAAATTACATTACCGGGCAGCAGCATAAATTACTTATGGATTATCTTAAAAGACCCACTGAAACTATGAGGGCTTTCCTTGCGGAGCATCCTGAATTTATTCAAAATTCTCTGCAGGCTGATCCAAAGACTGCCGAAAGGGCAAGGATATGTATAGAACAGAATATTTACGGATTGTCCTGAGCAGCAGGTTATTGTCAGTGAATTCCAGTATCGGATAATCCGGTCATTCATAGCTGGAAACGGGGATTGGTATGAAAAAAGGCTTTACATGGAAAATAAAAAGCAGCGGCAGTAAAAATATTATTACAGCGTCTATAGTATTGGCATTGGGATTTGCAGCGTTATTAGGCTACAATAAAATTGTTTACCTGGATGCTTTTTTCTTTTTAAAAGGTAAAGTTACTGTTGAAAGGATAGTATGTGAAGGGGATATGGATGGGGATGGTATCCCGGATATGGATGACATAGTCCAGGGTGCCAGAAAGGAAGTATTTAACCGGACCAAGTACCAGAGCACCTATTATGAGGGAGGATACCCTCCTGAGTGGGAAGGAGTCTGTACAGATGTTATCTGGCGGGCACTAAAAAATGCAGGCTATGATTTAAAAAGCAATATGGACAGGGATATTTTTGAGAATACCGAGGATTATAAAAATGGCGTAAAGGTACCTGATCCCAATATCGATTTCAGACGGGTTAAAAACCAGATAGTATTCTTTGAAAAGTATGCCGAAAGCCTGACCCGGGAAGTCAGGCCCTATGACAGGAAGAACCTGTACCAATGGCAGCCCGGCGATATAGTAGTATTGAACCGGACCGAACATGTGGCCATAGTGTCGGACAAAAGGCGTAAGGACGGGGTGCCGTATATCATACACAATTCCAGTACCGTAGCGGTCGAGGAAGAAAACATATTGCTGAAGTGGAGCAAGAGCGGCCGGATTATCGGCCATTTCAGGTTTCCGCAGGAGCAGTTGGAATAAAAGTCAAAAGCGCTATGGCCAAAGGGCGTTTTCTTGATTTGCTGCTGCAATAAACAGGAGGAAGCATCAATATGGGAATTCAAAAGACAAATGTTATGAGAATACTGGATAGTGCACATATTCAGTACAATACATATACCTATGAAAACAAGGACGGAGCCATAGACGGGGTTTCGGTGGCTAACAAGATCGGACAGCCTGTGGAAAAGGTATATAAAACTCTTGTTACAAGGGGTGCCGGCAAGAATTTTTTTATTTTTGTAATTCCGGTGGATAAGGAACTGAATCTTAAAGCTGCTGCAAAATCCGTTGGAGAAAAGTCTGTTGAGATGATCAGAATGGATGAAATAAACAAGGTAACCGGCTACATCCGAGGAGGCTGCTCGCCCATAGGAATGAAAAAGGATTACACGACAATTGTGGACAGCTCCTGTGAGAATATTGACTCAATAATATTCAGCGCAGGGAAAATCGGTTTTCAGGTAGAGATAAAGCCCCAGGAGCTGGTTGATTTTATAAATGCCGGCGTCGCACCTGTAATAGACTGATGTTCAGGACTTTGCTGTGAAGCTGAGTGTCATTTAACTCGTTGTACCAATGATATTTTGTTTTGCTTTACAGATAGATTTAATTATAATCAACTGGTACGGAAGTACAGTTGATTATATAATTACACAGGTAAAGCAAAATTTAAATAATTAGCACAACGCGTTAAATAATATACTTTATCTCTCCATTCTCAAAAAGCTCTGATATCTCCTTCTGGAAAAACTCTTTTATCTGAGCCATGGTTTCCCTGGGATATACATATTTGCCATAACCGAATTGGCCGTATTTAAACTGCCTGTTTCCGTTGTCCATGTCCAGGGTGGTTTCAGGAAAGATCTCAGTTATTTTATTTCTGGCTTTTGTGGTATACCTGTGGGAAATAACTTCAAAGGTCACAGGTTTTGAGGCCGACGCCGGAAATTCCTGCCGGAGTGCTGACAGAAGCTCCCTGTATTCCTTTTCCCAGCCCTCATATATAAACACAGGTGCAATTATAAAGCCAACAGGATAACCGGCAGAATATAATTTGGCACTTGCCTCAATACGTTTTTTGGCTGAAGCGGTTTTATGCTCGTACTTTTTTATTATGGACTCTGTATTCAGACTGAAGCGTATTTCCGTATGGTTTTTGTGTTCCAGCTTCAAAAGGTCATCAATATCGGTATATTTGGTGACGAACCTGAAGCGGGCCTTTTCCTGGGAGGCAAAGTAGTGTATGGCCAGCTTCAACGCCCCGGTATACGGTTCCACAGGAACAGGGTCGGAGGTTGCGGAACCTTCAAAAATAGTTTCCTCCGGTAATCTTTCACCAATATATTTATCGGCTTGCCGGAATATATCTTCAAGATTTACATGAATTCTTATAAAAGGTTTGTCACCCAATTGGGTATTGAGATAGCAGTATTCACACTGACCGATACAGCCGCTTACCAGAGGCAGCTGGTAATGGGCGGAGGGCTTGCAGCTCTGAAAGCTCAAACTCTTTTTTACACCTACAACAAGGGTGTTTTTCCCGCTTTGATACAAAGCAGTTGTTGTTTCTCCGGGAATATTACTTTTTACTTTATTCAGCGAACTCTCGATTATGGGAAGGCTGCCGGCTTTGAAGCTTTGGTACAGCTGCCGTCCCAGGGGATAATCAAGGGAGCCTGTTTCGAAGATTACTCTTTGCGGTACAAACATATACAACCTCATCTACTGTTATTTTAATTTAGTTTGCACCAATCGGACAAAATTCATAATAAAATTTTCGGGAAAACCGGTTATTACTTCCAACCGTCGGTGTACTCATCCTGAAATTCGTCCGAAGAGGGAAGCTTATGGGCTTTGAATTCGGGTTTGACTTTTTCGGAAAACAAATAGGCGCATATGAGGGAGGTAACAGGAATGGTCACTAAAATACCAAAGCTGCCTATCAGTGCCTGAAGAATTTCAACTACAATCATTTCCTTGTTCATGAGCTCTAAAACAGAGCTGTTATAGGATACCAGCAGCAGGACCACCGAAAGCGAGCTCCCGATATAAGCCAGGATCAAGGTATTGGCCATAGTTCCCATTATATCCCTTCCGATAGCCATTCCGGATTTTATAATAAGGCTGAAGGGGGTATACTCAAGTTTTTCCTTGAATTCGGCAAGGGCAGCCGCTATGGACATCGATACGTCCATTATTGCTCCGATGGCTCCGATCAGTATTGCTGCAAATATTATTGCCCTGAGATCTATAGGATGATTGGGATTGACGCGGATTACATAAAGGGACTCCTCACTTACCAGACCGGTGAGCTTTAAAACGCGGTCCATTATAAGGGTGAGAAAACCTGATACCAGAATTCCGGCAAAGCAGCCTATTCCTGCCGAAAGGCTTTTTTTGTTTGCACCATAAATGATAAGGAAGGACATTGTTATTATGAAAATGCAGGTTATTATGGACCAGAAATATATATTAAAGCCCTGGAGTACAGACGGAATAAACACAGCAAAAATTGCCGCACAGGTAAAGCCAAGAGAGATAATTGTATTGAAGCCTTTAAATCGCCCAAAAATCACAAGAAATACAAGAAAAGCAATTCCCATTATCAAAAGTGAATCAGATCTCAGGTATTCACCCAAAACCCAATCATTGTCGGAACCTTCGTTATCCAGCCTGTAAAGTATTACCTTGTCCCCAGCCTTAACCTCTTTCAGAGAGGCCCCTGTAAAAGGGTCTATGGTTTGCATTGCCATAATTTCAGTGCCTTTGTCATCGCCGGATAAAACCCTGGCCTGAAAAATAATGTCCTTGCCGGTGGCGGGATTTTCACCGCCCAGATCATATTCGGTCTTCTTTGTACTGACGACTTTTATAACCTGTGCTTTTTCAGCGGTAACTCCTTCTGCTCCGCTCAGCATATTCAGGTTTTTTGTGGTTATTTTGTTGCCGGCTACCAGAAGGACTGCTGAAAAGATTATTGCTAGAAGATATACCAGGGTTTCTCTATTTAAAAATGATTTAACTTTTATTGACATGGCTCCTCCGAATACTAAAAAAATCAATTGCATTATTTAATGATAGCACAGTAAATTTTTCAGTACAATAGGAGCGTATAGCTTACAAATATATTGAAAATAAGAAAATTATGGTATAATATAAATTATTATAAGGAATTTTTTTAAAATGTAATACTGTTTACCGGAATTATAAGAATTTATTTTTTTATTAACTGAGGTATTTTCATGATGCTAAAAAATTGGAGTAGAATTTTATTGGCAGTATTTACATTTTCTATTGTCCTATCATTGTCATTTACTGCTTCTGCATTTAGTATTGAAAAGCAAAAAAGTATTCTGATAATTCATTCGTATAATGAAGGCCTTCAATGGACCAGCGAGCAAAATGCAGGTATCATCGAAAACATAACTAAATCAAACAATAACTGTGCAATATTTGTCGAGTACATGGATTGGAAGAACTATCCTTATCAGATTAATCTTAATTCCCTGTACAGTTATTTGAAATACAAATACTCAAATAAAAAGCTGGACTTGATAATTACTACAGATGACGCTGCCCTTACCTTTGCATTGGAAAAACGGGCGGATCTGTTTTCCAATGCCCCAATTGTGTTTTCGGGAGTAAACCAGGAGAAAGTATCCCAGATCCAAGAGAAATATGAAAATTTGACAGGTGTTATAGAAGAAATTGATCCTACCGATACTATCCGTATGGCTAAGAGAATCAATCCGGAGATAGAGAAGTTATATCTGGTTGTTGACAATTCCGAGAGCGGAATCTCCACATCCAAAATAATAATAGAGAAAGTAAAACAAATGAATCCGGAAATAAAAGTCATTCCGATGAATAATATGAAATTCAGCACCATAATTAATACGGTAAGCAGTCTGGACAATAAAAGCATGCTGCTGTTTGCCACCTATTACAGTGATGCTACCGGCTCTATAATAGATTTTAATCTGGCAGGCAGGGAAATAAGCAAATACAGCGCCATACCGATGTATCATCTGTATGATTTTGGTCTGAACAATGGTGCTTTCGGCGGCAATATGCTCAGCGGAAGATTATACGGCAATTATGCCGCCGAACTGGCTTTGAGAATTCTGGAAGGGGAAAGTGCCGATAATATCGCGATTTATTCACCGGAGGCAAACAGAGAAGTTTTCGATTACAACCAATTGCAAAGGTTCAATATTTCCCGGGATAAACTGCCTCCGGATACAGAAGTATTCAATAAACCCTTTTCATTTTTTGAAACTTACAGGCTTCTGGTGTTGGCTGTACTGGCAGTGTTCGTATTTCTGATTTTATTTGTCATGATCCTTTTGATTTATATTAAGAAAATAAGAAGGATCCGAAAAGAACTGAATATAAGCAACGAGGAATTAACCCAGACCTATGAAGAACTGGTAGCGACAGATGATGAATTGAAGAATCAGCTTCATGAGATCTCCGAGATCCAGAAAAATCTGGCTGAGAGTGAAGAAAAATATACATATCTGGCACTTCATGATGTTTTAACAGGTCTGCCCAACAGGCGTTCGCTGTTTGAAGATGCCGACAGGATATTACATAAAGGAAATAATAAAAAAGCTGCTTTGCTGTTTATTGATATGGACAACTTCAAATATATCAATGATACAATGGGACATGAATTTGGCGACCTGCTGATCAAGGCGGCAAGTGACAGACTGTCCCTGGATCTGCTGGAAAAAAGCACCCTGTACAGGCTGGGCGGGGACGAATTTATAATTCTTGCGGAAGAGACGGGGAAGGATAGTGCCGAACAGCTGACTGCGGATATTTTGTACAGTTTTAAGGAGAATTTCTTTGTTAAGAATATCGGGCTTCATATCAGTTTCAGTATCGGAATAGCAATATACCCGGACCACGGAAATAATATAGAGGATCTCATAAAATCTGCGGATATTGCCATGTACAAGGCTAAGGAGGGCGGAAAGAACAGATATGTATTATATGACAAAATCATGAATAAGGATTTTACAGAAAGGATGAATATTGAAAAATACCTGCATACGGCAATGGATAATAATGAATTCGAGCTTTTTTACCAGCCGCAGTTTGATCTCAAAACCAATAAGGTTACCGGGCTGGAGGCCCTCCTAAGGTGGAGGAGTCCCGAACTTGGACTCGTCTCTCCAATAAAGTTCATAAAAGTTGCTGAGGATACCCACCTGATAATTCAATTGGGAGAATGGGTACTGATACAAGCCTGTGATTTTCTCAGCCATTTGCATAAGCAGGGTCTGACAGACATGAAAATGTCGGTCAATATCTCAACTCTGCAAATATTCCAGGCTGATTTCAACACTAAAGTCCTTAAAATAATTAATTATTTTAAGCTTGACCCGCGCTCAATCGAACTTGAAATAACCGAGACAATACTTATTGAATCTTTTGATGTGGTATATAATAAGCTGCTGAAATTAAGGGAAAAGGGAATAGGAATCGCTCTTGATGATTTCGGAAAAGGTTACTCATCCCTGAGTTACCTGAAGCAGCTTCCAATAACGACCTTAAAAATTGATAAAACCTTCATTGACAATGTTTCATTAAGCAAAGAGAATAAAACCATTACCCAGCATATTATAAAAATGGGACGGTCAATGGGAATGTCGGTCATTGCAGAGGGTGTGGAACATAACGATCAATTGGAATATCTTAAAAAATATGAATGTGATAAAATTCAGGGATATCTTTTTTCCAGGCCTTTGCCCAAGGACGAGGTGGAGAAGCTTTTAATAGGCTTGAGCTGATTTTTGAAAAAGTCCCATACCGGCAGCGGAGAGATGCTTTCGATACGGGACTTTTGCTTATTCTCTTACAAGTATTTTTTGAATTTCCGAAATATAGAGCGTATGATGGTCGGAGCCGGGATAGAACTTGGAGTCAAGCTCAGCATCAATAAAGCACTCCGGCTTGTATTCCTGGGCATATAGCTTTTTGCATATGATAACGGTTTTTGCCTCGTCAAAATAGGGAACGTCATTGTCATAAGAAACTGTCAATTCCGCTTTGCCTATCTTATCCTCGTCCCTGCCCGAGACTGTTCCAAGGTATCCCAACTGCTTTTTAAAACTACCGTCCAAAAAAGAGAGGGAAAATTGTTCCGAATTGTCAATAAACTCCTTGGTAAAACGCTGCGGACGAATAACTATAAAAGAAACATTTTTTGCCCACATCACGCCCAGACCTCCCCAGGAGGCAGTCATGGTATTGACTTTATCAGATTTTTTGGCAGTCACAAGCATCCATTCATGGCCAATTATTCTAAATGGGCTTTGATCAAACTTCTCCGGGCTGATCTCAATGAATTTATTCATATAAAAACTCCTTTTAACTATTTTCCTTTTAACTATTTATATTATACTAATTATAATACTAATACAGGATTCAAAGAAATTCCAGTACTAAATAAATACCATGATTAAAATCCTGATACCGGCAATTCCAAGTGCCAGAGCCAGACTTCTCACAATCCACCCGCCTTTAAGTCGCTTTGAAAGGCGGGCACCCAGCTGTGCACCAAATAATACACCTATGGAAAGGCCCGCTGTTTGAATGAATCCGCTCGATAATACCCCTGTTGCCAAATGAACCATACTTCCGGAAAAGGACATGGAGGCCAAAACAAAATGGGAGGTGGCAGTGGCAAGATGTACCGGGAAATTAAGCACCTGAATCATGACCGGAACGTGGATGATACCTCCGCCAATGCCTAAAAGGCTTGAGAGAAATCCCACCAGTACACTTATCACAATCCCAAGTACAGGATTGTAGGAAAAGGTATGAACCACTCCGTCAATATCAGTGACAGACCGGATTACATCGCCTTTTGCGGGCTTTCTGTCCCGGTTCTTGCTCTGAGGTTTTATAAAGAGGTAAACAGACCCTATTAACAATATCACTCCGAAGATCAGGTTGAAAATATTCCGGGGTATGAGAGATGTGGCAAGAGAACCTAAAATCGATCCGGGCAAGGTTGCTATTGAAAAAATAATGCCGGATTTGTAGTCAATCTTTTTCATCCGGGCATAAGCCACAGAGCCCGACAGTGAATTAAAAAATACGACTGCCAGAGATATGGCAGTAATGGTTTCAGGACTTTTATCCGGGTAAAGGAGCAGCATGACAGGTACAAGTATAAAGCCTCCGCCTGCCCCAATCAACGTGCCGAATGTCCCTACCATAAATCCCAAAGGTATTAGCCAAAATAATTGATACATATAAAACCCCTTTTATATACTTTAATACTTTGTAAATATCTCAGAAAACTAATTTACATTTGTCCCGTAATAAGCTGTACACCTATGCTGGCGGCCGAAACGGCCATCCACACCAGCAAGCCCAGCAGCAAAGGTTTGAAACCGGTTTTCAGCATCTCCTTGAAATCTGCACTGAGCCCTACTGCCGATAATGCCATGACAATCATAAATTTGCCGGCTGAGGACAGGTGGGCCGCCATTGAAGGAGTAATTACAGAAAGCGTATTCAAAAGCGAGGTGGCAAGGAACCCGACAATAAACCAGGGAAAAATCTTACTGAAGCTGTAATTAACTGTCCCGTCTGTTTTTGCAGCATTTCTTTTTTTCAGCATTGTAACGGCGGCAAATATCAGGGAAACCGGAATTATCATAGTGGTTCGGGTCAGCTTGACTATTGTGGCATATTCCCCTGCCATGCTGCTGAAAGCATAGCCGGCTGCAACTACCGAGGAAGTATCATTTACAGCGGTGCCGGCCCACAGGCCGAAAGCTTTATCCGAAAAGCCGATCAAATGCCCGAGCGGAGGAAATATCAGTACTGCTATAATATTAAAAAAGAATATGGTGGATATGGAATAGGCAACTTCCTTTTCCTCTGCTTCTATTACCGGAGAAACTGCGGCAATTGCCGAGCCTCCGCATATTGCCGTTCCAACGCCGATCAGAGTCGTAAGATTATACGGTATCTTCAGCAGCTTTCCAAAAGCATACGCCGCTATAAATGCAACAGAAAGCGTAACAAGCATTATATACAAAGATTCCATGCCTGTTTTCCAAACCTGGGTCAGGCTTAATCCTGCACCCAGCAAAATTATTGCGTACTGAAGAACTTTTTTTGAGGTGAATTTTACACCTGATTTTGCCCATTCAGGCTTGCCAATCAAGTTGCTGATCAAAATTCCTAAAACTATTCCAAATACAGGCCCGCCTACCACAGGGAACAGGCTCCCGAGCCATGCCGCCGCAATTGCAAGCGATAATGAAAGTAAAATTCCAGCGATATTTCTTTTTAACCAGATCATTTTGAGTTCCACTCTGCCTTTCATTGTCAGATTTATTATGCCGGCCGGCACACAAAAATATTTATGATTTCTAATTTAAAATATTTTCTATAGATATTTTAGTAGTTCTGTACTATAATTACAAATTATGATTTATTATAAATATATAAAAATAATTTATGGAGGTCATATGGTTGATTCCAAACTTCTCACTTTTATAAGTGTTGCAAGACTAAAGAACTATACACGGACGGCTGAAATTCTGAACATGACCCAGCCGGCCGTTACTCAGCATATTAAGCAGCTGGAGGAATATTACTGCGTTCAGCTTATAAGGAAGAAAGGAAGACAGATAATATTGACTGAAGAAGGAGAAATGCTGCTAAAGTATGCAAAGGAGCTGGAGGCAAATTCGTTAAAATTCCAAAGAGCGCTTATAAATAAATCTGCAGTTGTCAAACGGTACAATATAGGGGCGACGCTGACTATCGGAGAATTTGTTCTGCCCGGCCTGCTTGGAGAGCACAAACGGCTGTATGAAAATATTGATATTATATTGCATGTTTATAATCTGGAAGAGATCATAAAAAGGTTGAGCTTCGGACAATTCGATGTTGGAATTGTGGAAGGTCCTTTTGACAAGACCCGGTTCAAATATAAAAAATTAAAGGATGATGAACTGGTTTTAGCTGTATCACCTTTGAGTGAGCTCGCTAAGAATGGGGAGGTAGAGCTTGCGGATATAATTACAGGCGGAAAGCTGATAATGCGTGAGAAGGGCTCCGGAACCAGAATAATATTTGAAAACAGGCTGTTGGAGCTTGGTATAAGCCTTGAGGAAGTAAAAGTCTACATGGAGGTGGGCAGTATAGGGGCAATTAAATCTCTGGTCGGGGCCGATCTGGGGTACACGGTGATCTCCAGGGAAGCTGTCAGGCAGGAAACAGAGGCGGGGACATTAAAAATAATACCAATTAAAGGTGTTAAAATTATCAGAGAATTTAATATAATATATCAGGAGGATGTACAGAACGATTTTATCGGGGGGTTTATTAATTTTTTGACCACAATTAAATAAAAGTGTAACGAAAAAGTAGAAAACGCATATTATATATTATAATATTTGAATATACGGATTGACCGATATGATAGATTTGATTTATAATGTGTAAGGGAATACAAGTATGTTTAAGGTATTAAAATTAATATACCGGAGGTATTTTATATGTCGGCTGTCAAAGCAAAAAATAATTATACAGGGCAGAGCGGATGCCCCAGAATGAATTGTGCACAGGCGGTAATGAGCGCTTTCAGGGAAGATTTTGACATAGATGAGTCTATGGCGGATACTTTTAAAGGTTACGGGGGAGGAAGAGCTCCCGGGGGCTTATGCGGAGCTTATTATGCTGTTAAGTATATCCTGGATAAAAAAGATCCCGCCAGGCTGGAAGAATTGGAAAAGCACTTCCTTGAGCATGCGGGAGCATTGGAGTGCAGGAATATCAGGGGACTGAAGAAACTTTCCTGTGTCGGCTGTGTCGAAAAAAGCTCGGAGTTTTTAGAAAAATTGGGCTGAAAATGAAAAAAATATTAGTTGTTAATATAGCTCTTTTGGGCATTATAAATACTGTTTGCGTTACGCAGGAGAAAGTTTTGTTCCTGCCGGAAGGTAAAAATGCGGCATGGGTACAAACCGCTCAACAAAGGAGTTAAACAATGGAAATAAAACCAGAGGAAGCTAAAGCACGGCTTGATAGAGGCGAAAAGATCATTTTGCTGGATGTACGGACTGAAGAGGAATACAATGAAAAGCGCCTTCCGAACAGTATTTTGATTCCGGTTGAAGGTATTGATAAGGATGCACAGGCTAAACTTACCGATAAAAACGCTGCTGTTTTTGTCTACTGCACAAGCGGCGGCAAAAGTGCCATAGCAGCGGAAGTGCTCACACTGATGGGATATACAAAGGTATATGACCTTGGAGGTATTGAAGACTGGCCATATGAGACAGTAAACGGTAAATAACTGTTATCGGAAAATAAATATTTAAGACAATTTTAGTATTCACTTTTTGTGGATACTATTTTTTTTGCGTCAATATAAATATGACATGCAGCTGTCAGGTTCTGATGATATAATTATTAGTAGTATGGAGGGCTTTATGCAGATTAACAGGTTATTTGAAATTGTATACATTTTGCTGGATAAAAAAATAATAACCGCGAAAGAATTGGCAGAACGCTTTGAGGTATCGGTGCGTACCATTTACAGGGATATTGATGTGCTTTCCCAGGCCGGTATCCCAATATATATGAGCAAGGGCAAGGGCGGAGGGATTAGTCTTCTGGATAATTTTGTACTGAATAAGTCCTTGTTGTCGGACAACGAACAAAATGAAATTCTGGCTGCGCTTCAGGGCCTCAACGCGGTACACTATCCGGAAGTAGATAATGTAATAGCAAAATTGGGACTTCTTTTTAACAAGGAGGACTATAACTGGATCGATGTGGATTTTTCACATTGGGGTGAAACCAACAGGAATAAATTTAATCTTATCAAGACAGCCATAATTAACAAGAGAGTAATAAGCTTTGATTATTCAAGCTCTTACGGGTTAAGCAGCAGCAGGAAGGTTGAGCCCATTCAGCTCTGGTTCAAGGATAAAACCTGGTACTTGAAAAGTTATTGTTTGTCCAAAGAGGATTTCAGGATATTCAGGCTTACAAGAATGAAGGAGGTCCGGGTTACCGACATTTCATTTCAAAAAAGACCTGATATGGAAATCTCCTTTGATGCCCGCAGGGATGAAAACTTCAGAACGGTAAATTTTAAACTGCATTTGGATAAGTCTGTTGCCTACCGTGTATATGATGAATTTAATGAAAACTGTATAAGGCAAAACCATGACGGGAGCTTTGAGGTGACAGCCTCCTATCCTGAGAGCGATTGGGTGTACGGCTATATTTTGTCCTTCGGGAATGCGGCAAAAGTTATTGAGCCCGAGTATGTCAGGAATATTATAATCGACAGGCTGGAAC
>JAFABO010000015.1 GCA_023426005.1 Bacillota bacterium
ATTGGAAGACCTGTCAGGGAATTCTTGAATATCTGTTCGAAACCGAGAAACTTAAGGATACTTGCATTAACTGAAGGATGAAGTCTCAATCCGCCCTTATAAGGACCGATCGCACTGTTGAACTGAATTCTGAAACCGCGGTTAACATGTACATTGCCGTTATCGTCAACCCAGGGTACTCTGAAAATGATCTGTCTTTCAGGTTCGACGATTCTGTCGAATACTCCGGCTTTAACCCATTCAGGATGTTTTTCGGCAACTGCTTCGAGAGATTCAAGCACTTCTGCGACTGCCTGATGAAACTCCGGTTCACCGGGATTTCTTTTAACAACCTGATCCATAATTTTTTGTAAACTTCCCATTAAAAAAACCCTCCCACAACTAAAATATAATTAAGTCAATTAATATTTTGGCGTAAGGGTCATATAAAAACACTTTAAACCTGATAAAACTCTACCGGCGCTGTTGTTACAGCTTAGCATACCCCGTCGTACGCCAATATTTACTTTTAATTTCTTTTAAATTATACTATTACATCACAATAATTGCAAGCAGAAATATAAAAACTTTCATTTATTTTTTTATATTTGCAAGGAAAAAGATATACAAATATCCTGAGTGGCTGTATTGCAGATTGTTTTGGCTTTTTATAGCTGGTTTAATAAGGCAACATGGTGAACTGCATATTTCTAATAATTGCAAGCTGCTGCTTTTACAGCGTCATTTATATTTCACATATTTGTTAGATATTTCAAGAGAATATATTTTTTATTTTCAATACATTTTAGTACATGAGTCCGCCCAATTTTTATTTGCCGGATTGGCAATAACTTGTTGTTATAAACTGTTTGCAAGGTTATAATAGTAGTACTTATCCAATAATGAACATGATAATTGGCTATTGATCCTAAATATATGTTTGAGAGGCAGATTAATGAGTAATTTTGAACTGATAGCAACATCAGCCTTTGGTATTGAGGCTGTAACGTCCCGGGAGCTGAAAAAACTGGGCTACTTTGATCAGAAGGTGGAAAATGGAAAGGTTACTTTTAAAGGAGATGAAATGGCCATTTGCAGGGCCAATCTCTGGTTGAGAACAGCCGACAGGGTGCTTTTAAAGCTGGGGGAATTTAAAGCGTTAAGCTTTGAGGAGCTTTTTGAAAAGACAAAGGCCTTACCCTGGGATGAAATCATACCGGCCGACGCAGAGTTTCCGGTAGAAGGAAAGTCCATTGATTCAAAGCTTTTTAGTGTTCCTGACTGCCAGGCAATTGTAAAAAAGGCCATAGTGGAGAAGCTCAAACTGCGTCACAAATGTGAATGGTTTGAGGAAACCGGGCCCAGATATAGAATTGAAGTTGCCCTTCTAAAAGATATTGCCACTCTGACAATTGATACAAGCGGTGCCGGACTGCATAAAAGAGGCTATAGAAAACTTGTGGGCGGAGCACCTTTGAAGGAGACACTGGCAAGTGCCATGATACTGATCAGCCATTGGAATAAGGACCGGGTTTTGTTGGATCCCTTCTGCGGCAGCGGCACAATTCCCATAGAGGCGGCTCTTATTGGAAAGAATATCGCCCCTGGTCTGGGAAGGGAATTTGACGCCGAAAACTGGAATATTATTGACTCTGAATTTTGGGATCGGGCAAGAGATGAAGCTTATGATTTAATGGTGGAGGACAGGGAACTGAGAATCCATGGTTCGGATATAGATGAGGAAGCCATGAGCCTGGCCCGGTACCACGCAAAAAAGGCTGGGGTCGAGGATGCCATACATCTTCAGAGGCTGCCGGTTTCAGATATCAGTTCCAGATATAAATACGGTATAATAATATGTAACCCGCCATACGGAGAACGTTTGGGGGAAAAGGACTATGTCGACAAGCTCTACAGGGAGATGGGGACGGTTTTTAACAGACTGGATTCATGGTCCTATTATGTTATTACCTCCAACCTTGAGTTTGAAAAACTTTTTGGAAGAAGAGCCGATAAAAAAAGAAAGCTTTATAATGGGAAATTACTTTGTAATTATTTTCAATATTTCGGACCTCCACCTCCAAAATCCACAGGCAGCGGCAGCTGATTGCTGGATAAAACAGGCAAAAAAATTGACGAATCCCTGCTGTTATAATAACATAGTATTGGTAGTATATTGCAGCATGGTATAATAAAAAAGGATTGAAATTTTTTGGAAAAATAGGTAATATGGTAGGTGGAAAAATGATATTAAAAGTAAAACCGTCTGAGGTTTCCGGAATAGTTAATATTCCAGGATCAAAATCTCATACTATAAGGTCTATGTTTTTTGCAGGGCTTGCAGAGGGACGGAGTATTATCAGGAATCCGTTGGTTTCCAGCGATTCCGTCTCGGCTGTTAATTTATGTAAAGCCTTTGGAGCATCCTATGAATGGGATAAAAACTGTTATATGGTAGACGGAATGGGCGGCAGGCCCCAGGTTCCCGAGAACATAATAGATGTTGGAAATTCGGGGACCAGCTTAAGACTGGGGCTGATGACAGCTGCACTTGTTCCCGGGTATACTGTTTTTACGGGTGATTACCAGATAAGGAACAGACAAATAGGTCCCCTGGTCAGGGCTATTAATAATCTTGGCGGAGAGGCCTATACCACGCGGGGAAATGAGTCCGCCCCCGTAGTAATAAAAGGAAGGGCTAAAGGTGGATTTACTGCACTAGACGCTGTTACATCGCAATACTTATCATCAATTCTGCTTAATGCTCCTCTTCTGGAAAACGATACACATATAGAGATAACAAGACTCAACGAAGCGCCCTATGTTGAAATAACTCTCTGGTGGCTTGATAAATTCGGTATAAAGTACAAACATAATAATATGAAGGAATTTATTATTCAGGGGCAGCAGAAATACCCGCAGTTTGAATGCACCATTCCGGGAGATTTCTCCTCGGCAACATTTTTTATGGTATTGGCTGCAATAACCGGGCGGGAATTCAGGCTTACAAACCTTGATATGACAGATCCGCAAGGTGACAAGCTGGTGCTTTCAATTTTAGAAGATATGGGTGCAAAGGTTTCCTCAGATTCTAACAGTGTGACTGTTAAGGGACAGAACTTGAGGGGAAGGACCATTGATATGAACTCCATACCCGATGCATTGCCGGCAATGGCCGTGGCAGGGTGTTTTGCACAGGGGGAAACACGGCTTGTCAATGTTCCACAGGCAAGACTGAAGGAAACCGACAGAATAAGTGTTATGTGTACGGAACTCGCCAAAATGGGTGCCGACATTGAGGAACTGCCCGATGGGCTGGTAATACGCGAAAGCAGCCTGAAGGGCTGCAGGGTGAACGGGCATGACGATCATAGGGTGGTTATGTCCCTTGCGGTTGCAGGTTTGAAGGCGGCAGGAGAAACGGTGATTGAAACTGCCGAAGCAATGAATGTTACATTTCCTGATTTTGTCGATTGCATAAAGAATTGCGGCGGTAATATCCGGCTTTGTGAAGAGTAAGCGCTAATTTTAGTTAAATAACCAAAATGCATTTATTCTCACAAATTTTAACCGATTATAAATTTTTTAAATATATGGAGGCAGCAATGGTTGGTAATTCATTTGGACGGGTATTTCGCGTAACAACGAGCGGAGAATCTTACTCAGGCGCTTTCAGAAAAAGCGAAAGTGTTCCTCCCGAACTCTGGGGTGGACTGGTAGTCATAGTGGATGGTGTCCCAGCCGGGATAAAAATAACATTTGAAATCATACAGGAGGAACTGGAAAAGCGGAGGCCCGGGCAGTCAAAGCTGCATACGCCCAGATCGGAAGCTGACAGGGTATATATTTTTTCGGGCGTCATGCAGGATGACACTACAACCGGCGCCCCTGTGGCAATGCTCATTCCAAGCAGTGATATAGGCGACAGGCATATTGAGCAGCACAGAGGCAACAAGGACCTCCTGAGGCCGGGGCAGGCGGCATACACCTATTACAAGAAGTATGGCGAACATGCCGACTATCTTGGCGCCGGCAGGGCGTCGGCCCGCGAAACGGCGGCAAGAGTGGCAGGCGGAGCGGTTGCGAAGCAGGTGCTGGACCGGATGGGTATAGATGTTATAGCATATACCGTCGAATCACACGGCATTAAAGCGGGCCCGTTTACTTATG
Source organism: Bacillota bacterium (assembly GCA_023426005.1). GTDB lineage: Bacteria > Bacillota > Clostridia > Acetivibrionales > DSM-1351 > Ruminiclostridium. The sequence continues at coordinate 4,150 of JAFABO010000015.1, forward strand.
AGCAGGCCAAACAGAATTACAGGACAAATGAAATAAACTGCCCTGACCCTGAAGCTGCCGGATTAATGACGGAAGACCTGTTGCGGGTAATCAAGGCAGGCGATTCCTGCGGCGGCGTTATAGAAATCATTGCCAAGGGAGTTCCCGCAGGATTGGGAGAGCCTGTTTTTGACAAGCTGAGTGCCACTATTGCCCATGGTCTGATGTCTATTGGCGGAGTCAAAGGCATAGAAATAGGTGAAGGTTTCGGAGTGGCAGCGAAAAAGGGTTCGGAAATGAATGACACCCCTTATTACGATAAGGAAACGGGCAGAATAAGATTCAAAACCAACAGGGCCGGTGGTATGCTTGGAGGAATATCCAACGGTGAGGAAATCCGCATCCGTGTGGCTGTCAAACCCACTCCAACCATTTTGCAGGATCAGCTTACTGTGAACGTCCGGACACTTGAGCCCGTAACCCGCAAGTTTGCATCCAGGAGCGACCCGTCGCTTGTACCGAGAGTTTATTCCATTTGTGAAGCGATGGTAAGAATAGCTCTGGTAGATAGCATCATAATGTCGTCGGGCATGAGAAGCATTACAGAAATGGATTCCAGGTGGGATGGCCTATGAGGAACAATAAAAGAGACAGAAATATTATTCTCATAGGTATGCCCGGAACAGGTAAAACCACAGTGGGAAAGCTATTGAGTGAAATATTGGGATACGGCTTTATTGATACCGATGCGCTGGTAACCGGTAAAACCGGCAAAACACCGGGGCAGCTGGTAGAAGAATATGGACGGGAATATTTTATTAAGGTTCAGAATGGGGTGGTATTGGATATCCACTCCGGCAATTGCGTAATTTCCACGGGGGGTGGGTTGGTTCACAGTGATATAGCCATGAATCACCTGAAAAAAACAGGGGAAATTATTTTTTTGAACACGAGTTATCAGGTTATTGAAGCCAGGATGGATGCTTCAAGAAAATTGCTTAAAGCAGGTGGTACTTTGAAAGACTTATACAATGAACGGACACCTTTGTATAAAAGATATGCGGATAAGGTTATCGATTGTGACAGCAGTGAACCCAATGCCATATGTCAGAAGATAATTGATTTCCTGAAAATTGAAGTACGCCGGGAAGTTTAGCTGATGTGTTGATTCAGCCATAAATTAATGAAAAGGGTTAAAGAAAAAATGAGTAAAATAAGGGTTTTGATAGTGGATGATAATTTATTAACTGCAAAGGCATTATATGACAAATTAAATGAGTGCCAGGAATTTGAAATGCTGAGAATAGCAAAAGACGGTCTTGAAGCAATTGAGCAGATTGACAGGGAAAAACCGGATGTGGTATTGCTGGATATTATAATGCCCAAGTTGGACGGTATTGGCGTGCTTGAGTACGCCAAAGCCAACAGTACAGGGGATTCACCTGTCTACATAGTCTATTCCGCAGTGAGTCATGAAAATTATGTTTCCAGGGCAATGAATCTGGGTGCAAACTATTACATAATCAAGCCTTTTGACGAGAATGTCCTGACCTTAAGAATCAAACAGCTCTATATGGATTCCAATACCAAACAGTATACCATGAAAAATTATAGTCCTGCTATTAGTCAAAAGTCCAAAAACAGATATGATGATGAGTTGAAAGTGCTGGCAACCAAGTATATGCGGGAATATGGACTGAAGGCCCATATGACGGGTTACGCATACATAAGGGATATCGTTACCCGTGCTTTTGACAGCTATTGCCAGAGCGGTTCCCTTCCCAAGGGCATATACAGGGAAATAGCTTTAAAGAACAATGTTACCATACAAAAGGTTGAGAGGGCTATCAGAAACTGTATAGAAAATGTTATATCTGAAGAGGATAAACAAAAAAAGCCAACAAATTCCCAGGTGATTTGTCGGCTGATAGAAAAAATAAGGGTCAACAATTAATAAAAAATATATATATAAATCATGACTAAATAAAGTTTCATAATAAAATGCAATACAAAAAGCCCTGAAGTTAATTCAGGGCTTTTATGTAGTGTACCCGTAAGGGTGCATTGACCATATTAAGCGTTAACTTAAGCGTTAACGTTGTCCTTCAAAACCTTACCAGCTTTGAATACTGGAGCTTTTGATGCAGGAATAGTAATCTCTTTCTTAGTCTGTGGGTTTCTACCCTTTCTAGCAGCTCTTTCTCTTACTTCGAAGGTTCCGAAACCAACCAAAGTAACTTTGTCGCCAGCCTTGAGAGTATCCTCAACTGAAGAAATAAATGCATTCAAAGCAGCTTCACTGTTTTTCTTGTTTAAACCTGATTTTGATGCAATTGAGTTGATTAAATCTGACTTATTCATATACAACCTCCTAAAAATGGAATTCGACATTATTTTATAATGAAAGTTGGCTAAAGTCAAG
>JAFABO010000018.1 GCA_023426005.1 Bacillota bacterium
CAATAATTATCAGAGACAGTTTTATATATTTCAGAACATGGATAACAATCTGGGCAATCCGACGGGCTATATAAAGGTTGAGATAAATGATCCGACTGCAAAGCTGCAAATATCACTTGGGAACCTGGCAAACAGGCCGGGGATAGGATACCGGCTGTATGGCATAAGCAGGAAGGAAAATGGGCTGCAATATGCTGAAATATGCGATATCGGAAATAACAACGGCAGGGCGGATCATAAGTTTAGTCTGGAAAGCAGCAATATAGGAGGAAGTAACCTTTGCTTTGATGATATTAATGTATTTGCAGTAATAGCGGCAAATCCCGACAACAATTCAGCCGTTTGCCCGCTGGTTGCATATAGAAACGGTCAAGTACAGTGGAAACAGGAGTTTGAGGCCGCCCTGAGAAACCCCGCACCGCCGGTAATTATTGAGACAGCAGTTGAAAAGATGCCCGAAAGAGTTGATATGCCTGCTTCAGCAGAACTTGACGGCCTCATTGCGGAAGAGGCGGATACTGTAAGCCCAGTGGATGAATATAGTCCTGCTCAGGAGCAGCAGAGGATCATGGAGGAAGATGCGGTGCCGCCTGACACCCCGGCAGATAGAGAAAAAGATAATGCCCAGGAAGAAATAAGCAGCTTTGAGGAGGAAAGGCAGAACATAATAACACAGGAAGTCCTTGAAAGGGAAGAGCTTGAAGAGGAAACTGTGGGCCGGCTGTCCGATCTGATAGAGGTTTCGGTTAATAATGAGGAGGAACATTCTCATACCGCCGTGCAACCGGAGCCGGAGAATATGGAGGATAAAAGCCGCGATGATATTTCAAGTAAATTCGAAGCAACCCTGACCAGCATATACAATCATGAAAAGGGAAATGATGCATTAAGTGCAGAAAGTGACATAATAAGTGCCGCTGAAAAGAATTTCAGAGACATATCCTCAATAAATGCAGAGGGCGATAGGGTGAGAAAAGAGTTTGACATTGACCTCCTGAAAGAGGAACTGGACAAGAGCTTTGAAATATGCAACCCCTTCAACAACCGGAGCAAGAGGTTTAAGTGGTGGAAAATCAATAGTCCCGGGTACCTGAATAACATACTTTTCAGAAATAATGTAAAAACATATCTTTTATTTAATCCAAAGGTTATGCTGGCACATTATAAGTACAGATATATTGTTTTTGGCATCCGGTATGATAGGTATTCGGGAAGAGAGCGCTTTATATGCGGTGTTCCCGGGGTATACAGCATTGATGAGAATCCCTTCGGAAACCTGGGAAGCTGGGCTCAGCTGGAAGGCTACAGGCCCAAATACGGCGCCTTTGGGTATTGGATTATTCTTATAGATCCGAGAACAGGAAAGTTAATCAAAATTAAGTAGATAATTGTCGTTTCATAGCATTACAATATGGTATATAATAGAATTATAAGCTTAATATCGTAATGTATTGGAGGGATAAAAATGGCGGCAATACAATGGAGAGACAGCTATGCAATTGGCATCAAGGAGATTGACGATCAGCACAAACAGTTATTTGACGCAGTTGACAAACTCTTTGCAGCATGCAGTCAGGGAAAGGGCAAGGAAGAAGTGGGGAATACCCTGAGGTTTCTGGAGGAATATACAAAGGTTCATTTCACCGACGAGCAGCAGCTGCACATAAAATTCAATTATCCTGAAAGGCTCAATCACAGGAACGTACATGAGAATTTTTTAAAGAATTTTGAAAAGTTGAAACAGGAATTCGATGAAAAAGGTGCAGGTGTTCTTTTTGTTTCTACTGTTAACAAATTATTTGTGGACTGGCTGATCAAGCATATCGGAAGTATGGACAAGGCCTTTGCCACCTATGTAAAAGAACAGCAGAAATAAATTATTTGCCGAAATATAGAATAATATAGTATAATTGAGGTAAATTGAGGAAGGCTTGAATAAGCCGTTCCACAGCGAGATTGAAGGAGCTGATTACCTTGACCTCAAAAAATAAGGTTGTTATCCGTATAGCCGGTAAAGATTATACACTGGTGGGTATGGAGTCCGACGAATATATTCAGAAGGTCGGACTGTATATCGACAAAAAAATGAATGAAATATTGATGCGCAACAATAGGCTCAGTACCTCGCTTGCAGCTGTCCTCACCGCAATAAACGTGGCAGACGATTTTTTCAAAGCCCGTGAAACGGAATTTAATGTCAGGAAGGAAAAAGAAGCTGTAAATGAAGAGCTTGAGAAACTGAGGAATGAAATCCTGCAGTTGAAGGAAGAAAACGGCAGTCTGGCTGCAAAAAACACCAGCCTTCAATTGGAACTTGCCAAAAGGGAAGCAGAGCTTGGCGAAGTCAGAAATTCAATAGATAAGGGGAGCAGAACTCTTATTCAAAAAACTTTGAGCGGATATGATATGTAGTTGTTTATAGCTGACACAGCCGAAGGAAAAATACCCTTCGGCTTTTTTGTTCCTCGCGTCAGGTTTGACTTTTAAAAATCCGCATTATATAGTTAAGATTGACGGAAAATACAAAATAACAAATACGAAGGGTTCATATGAAAGTAATTTTTATATTTATAGATGGAATAGGTACCGGAAATAAAAACAGGGATACAAACCCAATATATGCCGCACCCACACAGGTTTTGTCAAATATGATCGACAATGCCCGGTTTACAGCCGACGCATCCTTGGGAGTGCCGGGGCTGCCTCAGAGTGCTACCGGACAGACTGCCATTTTTACCGGCATCAATGCGCCGGCGGTACTGAACAGGCACCTCAGCGGGCAGCCCACCGTTACACTGAAGAAGCTTATTCAGGATATTAATATTTTCAGACAACTGATGAAAATGGGGTTAACGGTTACCAATGCAAATGTCTACCGGGATGAATATCTTGCCAATATGCTGGAGGTCAGGGACAGGCGCAACAGGCCATCTGTGACTTCAGTCATGGGAATGGCCGAAAATATCAAGTTCCGCAATGTAAAAGATTTTATGGATAATAACGGAGTATATCATGATATAACCGGTGAAATATTAAAGGAGTCGGGATACGAAGTGGATGTGGTATCGCCGGAGGAGGCGGCTCAAAACCTTTACAGGTTAAGCCGCCAATATGACTTTACCTTGTACGAGCATTTTATAACTGATTATGCGGGCCATAAATTTGAAATGGATAGGGCGGCCGAAGTGGTAGTCAATCTGGACAGATTTCTGGGCAAACTGGTTGATATGCTGGACTTTGAACAGGAAGATGTACTTATAATCACCAGTGACCATGGAAATCTGGAGGATATATCGGTCCGGACACATACCATGAACAGGGTTCCGGTAATTGTAAAGGGAAAGAAGGCTGAGCAGGTGGAGAAGGAAGTAAACTCATTAGTTGACATAATGCCTTTTGTCATTGAATTATTCAGGAGGGAATTAAGCGGCAATGGCTAAGAAGATTGAGCTTTTGGCACCCGCAGGCAATTATGCCGCATTCCTTGCCGCGGTTGAAAATGGCGCGGATGCGGTTTATCTGGGCGGAAAGCTGTTGAATGCAAGACAGTTTGCGGGAAACTTTGAGGATGAAGAACTGCAAAAGGCAATAGATTATGCACATGTCAGGGGAGTACGCATACTTCTGACCCTCAATACACTTGTACTGGACAGTGAAATGGGGGAGGCTGTAGAATATGCGGCCAGGGCATATGAAATGGGTGCGGATGCTTTCATAATACAGGATATGGGGCTCGCGGCAAATTTAAAAAAAGCCGTTCCTGATATTCCGATCCATGCAAGCACCCAGATGACCGTTTATAACCCGGAGGGCGTCAGAGCTCTCGAAAAAGCCGGCTTTGAAAGAGTGGTGCTTGCCAGGGAGCTTGGAATTGGTGAGATCAGAGAGATTTGCCGCAACACCGGGCTGGAAATAGAAATATTCGTACATGGTGCACTCTGTATCAGTTACTCCGGCCAGTGCCTGATGAGCAGCATGATCGGCGGCAGGAGCGGAAACAGGGGAAAATGTGCCCAACCCTGCAGAATGTATTATTCGGTGGCCAGGGACGGAAAAAACCTGAAAAGCAGCTATTTGCTCAGCCCAAAGGATATCTGCTATATAGACCATCTGGCAGAATTGGTTGACGCAGGTGTGGCCTCCTTTAAAATAGAGGGGAGGATGAAAAGCCCTGAATACGTTGCCACCGTGGTGGGCACCTACCGGAAATATCTGAATCTGCTCCGGCAGGGGCAGAGAACGCTCTCCGGTGAAACACAGGTTAGAGCAAAGCAAAAGCAAATATCGGGCCCCGTGGTTTCGGAGCAGGACAGACAGCAGCTCCTGCAAAGCTTTAACAGAGGGGGCTTTTCAAAGGGTTACCTGCTGGGTAAGACCGGGCCTGATATGATGGCCTATGACAAGCCTAAAAACTGGGGAACCTATTTAGGCACGGCGCTTGCCCGGGACAGCAGCACCAACTCTGTAAAGATCAGGCTGGAAAATACACTGGGCAATGGAGACGGCATAGAGATATGGTCGGGGAAAGCCTGCGAGGAAAGTCCCGGCGGCATTATCACGAAAATAGTCCTGGATGAGGGCAAACAGGTCAAGCGCGCCAACTGCGGCGATACGGTCTGGGTCTCGGTTATCAGGGGAAATATAGAAAAGGGGAGCAAGGTTTACAAGACTTCGGATAAGGAAATGCTGGAGCAGGCGGCAGCTTCCTTTGCAAAGCCCTCCAGAAAAACAGATATTAAAGCTGCCTTTAAAATGAAAACCGAGGAACTGCCGGAACTAATCCTGGAGGATTTTAACGGCAATGTTGTTTCGGCGCAGGGTGGCAGCCTTCCAGAGAAAGCTGTCAACAGGCCTCTCACTGGGGACAGGATTTCAGAACAGCTAAAAAAAATGGGTTCAACACCCTTTAATGTGGTTGAATTAAATATAGAAATGGACAGCGGTATTGTGATACCCATAAGTGAGTTGAACAATATCAGGAGAAAAGCGGCCGGACTTTTGGAAAATAGGCGTATATCAGAGGGAAAACCGAAGACCGGGCTGCAAAATAATCCGACATATTTCCAACGGGATTATACATATTTCCCGGGAAATACCGCAGACCTGTCATATAATCTGAAAAAGCCAAAAATTTCTGCCATGTTCTATCATGTTAACGGGGATATGGAGCTGGACAGGGTCAATGCGGACAGAATATATATTCACTTAAATGATATTTTAAACCGGGACACCTGTGAGCAGATAACAAAAGTCAGAAGTCAGGGAAAAGAAGTGTACGCATATATTCCGGCAGTGATCAGGGGAAAGCAGACAGAGCTTCTCATTAAAAACGCCCGAACCGTCAGGGAAAAAACCGATGGATTTCTGGCGGGAAATATAGGCGTTGG
>JAFABO010000073.1 GCA_023426005.1 Bacillota bacterium
CTTGAAATAACAAATACCGAGCAATTGGAAAAGATAATAAAGAAACTCAGGAAAATTGACAGTGTATTTGATGTGACAAGAAATAAACAATAATTGTATTGTTTATTTTTACCTTCTATTGACAATGTACAATACGTTTTTGAGTGGTTAATTTGACCTGCGGCTGCGTTGAAGCTGCTTGCAAGGCACAAAGCCTTACTGCACGCCTTTGCCTTGTCGCAAGCCAAATTATCTCACTCAAAAATCACCGACCTCACACCGAGATATTTTGACAATTTTCGAGGAGGATGGATGCAGCCTTGCTGACGCAAGGCAAGGACGACGACAAAGAAAAGTGGCAAAATAGCCGGCGTGAGGCGTGTTATACATTGTCAACAGAGGGTATATTGCAACAAAAAAACTCAGGTGTTTTCCTGAGTTTTTGCTTTTGTCAATATTATTTTGCCGCATTCAAAGCTTTTGCTAATCTTGACTTTCTTCTCGCAGCGGTGTTTTTGTGAAGCAAGTTTTTAGCTGCAGCCTTATCTATAGCCTTGGTAGTTGCTTTGTACGCATCAGCAGCACCCTCACCGCTGGCAATAGCTTCTTTACATTTCTTAACAGTAGTCTTAAGAGCTGACTTCCTGATGGTATTCTTTAAAGTCTTAGCTTCAGTAATCTTAACTCTCTTTATTGCAGATTTAATATTTGGCAAAGTATTCACCTCCTGCGAGCCTAATTTCGCGTAAAACGTGAGCAAAAAAATCAATAATATTTAATCGGTTAATAAACCGCTTCTTGCCCGTAACAGATGATATTTTACCATGAACTTTTTTAAAATGCAAGTATTAACCCTTATTTTTCTAATTCAACTTTTGAGAGGCTTTTGAGAAAAAGTAACTTTTACCAAAGTCAATTACGGTTCAAAGCCTCGCCTTCCAGGCGAAGTATGCTTCCAAGCTGGCTTTAAACGCAGTTTGGGTTTGAATTTGATTTTGACTCAATTTAAATACTAAAATCCCAACTTATTTGAAATACTAATCAATATAAATAATTTCAGATTTTGCGGAAAGGACATATTTATGGTGAATTTATCGAATAGGCGTACAGATCTTGTAATTGAAGCTCATGAAATTTTCATGAACAGCAGTCAGGCCAGGGAGCAGGCGGCTGAACACGAATCTCCTCCGGGGGTTGATGTGGAAAATGCCGGTGATGAGGATGTAAAAATAACAAGGGTGAGAATTACTTCACCAACCGGTGAGCAGGCAATAGGAAAGCCTATGGGAAATTATATTACTCTTGAAGTACCCCAGCTAAAGGATAACAATCCCGGTGTAAGCCAAAAGACAATAGATGCCATGTCCCGGGAGTTAAAATCCATGCTTGGTTTGAAGCCCAATTCCACAACACTTGTTGTGGGACTTGGAAACTGGAACGTAACTCCCGATGCGCTTGGACCAAAGGTAATATCAAACCTGATGGTGACAAGACACCTTCTGGAATTTGTCCCCGAACACGTGGATGAAGGTGTCAATCCGGTTTGTGCCATCTCTCCGGGTGTCATGGGTATTACAGGTATTGAAACAGGTGAGATAGTCAAGGGTGTGGTGGAAAGAATAAAACCGGATGCTCTGATAGCGATAGATGCCCTGGCAGCCAGGAACATGGAGCGTGTCAGCACCACAATTCAGATAGCTGATACGGGCATCGCCCCCGGCGGAGGAGTTGGAAATAAGAGAATGGAACTGAGCAGGGCCACACTGGGAATGCCTGTCATAGCCATTGGGGTTCCCACTGTGGTAGATGCGGCAACTCTTACAAATGACGCCATGGACCTGGTTATTGACAGCCTGATGCAGGAGTCGCCTTCAGATTCCAGCTTTTATAATACTCTCAAAAGCATTGACAGGGAGGAGAAGTACCAGCTTATAAAGCAGGCGCTTAATCCGTTTGTAGGACAGCTTATAGTTACTCCCAAGGAAATAGATGATATTATCAGCAGAGTTTCAAAAATTGTGGCTAACGGCATAAACATGTCCCTGCACCAGGGTATAAGCATGGAGGACATGGGAAAATATTTGATGTAAAAAGTTACTTGGGGCCTGCCAGCGCAGGCCTCTATTTATTTAGAATATCTTTCTTTTTATCCTGTTGCAGGTTATAATTTATTACAGAGTAAAAGAGTGCTTTAGCACTGTTTGAAAAGTCTGGAATGGAGAGTAAGCATGAAACAAACCTGGAGAGTTCTTATTATTTTTGTGGTACTTATGGCATTATGGAATACAATTATCGTAAAACCCATCAAGCTTTTTACAGTTTTTCTGCACGAAATCGGCCATGCCTTTATGGCTGTGGTCACGGGGAGCAATGTTACCGGTCTGAGCATTTATTTCAATGAAAGCGGGCACGTTACCTCATTGCCGAAGGATTGGCTATCCTCTTTTCTTATAGCAAACGGAGGATATCTGGGAAGCGTATTTTTCGCAATATGTATTCTGGTGTTAAAGAATACCAGATTCAAGAAATACATAATCGGCTTTATAGCAATAATTTTCCTTGGAGTTACCTTCAAGTATTCGGGAATAATATCGTTTACAATGTTATATTCGGTTATTTTTGCAGCGTTTACGATTATTGTGTATATGATCCAGAATGAAAGACTCCACGATTGGGTTATTGAAATAATAGGCATAGGAAGTGTTACATATGCAATATATGACACCTTTGTAGATACCGTACTGCTGCACGTAAACGATATGTTCGGCCTGTTCCGGATGGGACCCATGCCTGTCACAGACGCAGTGCTTATAGCCAGACTTACACATATACCTGCCGTAGTCTGGGGAATATTATGGCTGGCGATATCGATTTTTGCAGTGTATACCATACTGTTCAGAAAAAAGGGCGGCTCCGGAAGGCCGGCCAAACGCTATTGAGGACAGATTTATTTACACATTATAAGGAGAACTGAAATGGATGACAAACTTCAGATAATAAAGGATAGAATTGAAATATTGAATCAGGCTGCAAAGGCGTATTACATGGAAGACCGGGAGATTATGCCCAATATCGAATACGACAGGCTCTATGACGAACTTGTAGAGATGGAAAAGGAAACGGGGATTGTTTTATCAAACAGTCCCACAATAAATGTAGGTTTTGAAGTACTGTCAAACCTTCCGAAGGAGCGGCATGAAAAAACCATGCTCTCGCTGGATAAGACAAAAGAGGTTTCAGATTTAAAGGAATGGCTTGGAGATCAAACCGGTGTACTATCCTGGAAGCTGGACGGACTGACCATAGTATTGACCTACGAGGGCGGAAATCTGGTCAAAGCTATTACCAGAGGAAGCGGAGAAATCGGTGAAGTCATTACCAATAATGCAAAAGTGTTCAAAAACCTTCCGGTCAATATTGCCTACAAGGATACTCTGATCTTGAGAGGAGAGGCAATAATCCGCTATTCGGACTTTGAGAAGATCAATAACGAAATCGAAGATGTGGATGCAAAATATAAAAATCCGCGAAATCTGTGCAGCGGCTCGGTACGCCAGTTGAACAACAAAATTACCGCAGAGAGAAATGTACATTTTTTTGCCTTCTCACTGGTCAAAGCCGATTACGCGGAATATAACAATTCAAGGCTGGCTCAGATGAAATGGCTCAAGTCTCAGGGTTTTGAGGTTGTGGAATTTAAAGAGGTCAATTCAGAAAATATAGAAGACTCGGTACAGTGGTTTTTTGACCGTATTGAAGGAAATGATTTCCCATCCGATGGGCTTGTTTTAATCTATGACAATATTGCATACGGAGAGTCTCTGGGCTCCACCTCAAAGTTTCCGCGTGATGCAATTGCCTTCAAATGGCGTGATGAAATAAAGGAAACCCGGCTTCTGGAAATAGAGTGGAGTGCGTCAAGAACAGGGCTTATAAATCCTATCGCAATTTTTGAGCCTGTGGAGCTGGAGGGGACCACAGTCAGCAGAGCCAGTATCCATAATATAAGTATTATGGAAGGGCTGGAACTGGGAATAGGTGACACTATAGGAGTCTATAAAGCAAATATGATAATTCCGCAGGTATCTGAAAATCTGACAAGAAGCGGGATGACAGATATCCCGGAGCAGTGTCCGGTCTGTCGGGGAGAAACCGAACTGCGGCAGGAAAACGGCGTAAAGTTCCTCTACTGCATAAATGACGAATGCCTTGCAAAGCAGATCAAGTCCTTTACCCACTTTGTAAGCAGGGATGCCATGAATATTGAAGGCCTGTCTGAGGCTACCATTGAAAAGCTTATTGCAAAAGGCCTGATTAAAGAGCTTGCAGACATCTTTCATATTGATATGTTCAAACAGGAGATTATTGAAATGGAGGGCTTTGGTGAAAAGTCCTTCAACAAGCTGGTTGCCTCGGTCAACAGAGCCAGAAATACAACTGTCGTAAGACTTCTTTACAGTCTTGGAATACCTAACGTGGGCTTGTCCACTGCAAAATTAATATGCAGGAATTTCAAATATGACTGGAATGCAATACAGAATGCGGACTTTTTGGAGTTAATAAAAATGAACGGAATTGGTGATGTTATGGCAGAGGCCTTTGTAAGGTTTTTTGCCGACGAAAAGAAGAGGATAATTGTTGAGGATCTGCTTCAGGAGCTGGAGTTTGAAACCATCGAGGCTGCTGAAACCGAACAGGTATTTGAGGATATTGTATTTGTTATAACCGGTTCGGTCGAGCAGTTTAAAAACCGTGACGAGCTCAAGGAGATTATAGAAGCAAAAGGTGGAAAGGTCACAGGCTCAGTGACCTCAAAGACCAGTTATCTGATAAATAACGACAACCTGTCGGGTTCCTCCAAGAATAAAAAGGCAAAGGAGCTGGGCATCAGCATCATAACTGAAGACCAGTTTGTCGGCTGGCTGAATAACGGAGTAAGGCCGGAATAGATATTTTGAATATACTATGTAAAACCCACGATTTTGATAATCAGTGGGTTTTATTTTTTCCGCAATATTAAACATCCTTTTACAAAACCTGCTTACATAAATTGACTTATTTACTTATAATATGATAAGATGTCTGATATTAAAATAAATGTTGTATGTTTGTAAAAACATAATAAAGAGTAAACATAATTTATTTATATGACATTTTGTATTTCACAAAGGCATTAAATATCTGGAGGTCAGCTTATGAAGCAGAGTGTAAAGAAACTGTTGTCTGCAATTATGATTGCCTGTATTATGATTTCGTCTGCTATTTCTCCCGTAGTCGCATCCGATTATTTTGATACTAAAACGCACTGGGCCAAGGATAGAATTGACAGATGGACAGGCCTTGGAATTTTTAACGGCTATGCTAATAAGTTTCGTCCCAATGACTATATAACAAGGGGCGAGCTTGCTGTTGTTATAAACAATATAATGAAATACCAGGATAAAGCTGAGAATATCTTTAAAGACCTGGATCAGAAATTTTATACAGATGCGTTGTTAAAGGCAAATGATGCAGGAATTATTAACGGAAGCAATAAAAAAATCCGTCCAAAGGATAATGCTACCCGTGAGGAAGCTGCTGCTATACTGGTAAATGCATTTTCAATAAAAGCAAACAAAGAAAATGACTATTTGAAATTCAGTGATTCTTCTCAAATTTCCAGTTGGGCTATATCCAGTGTTAATGCAATGGCCGGTAATGGCTATGTAAATGGGGATCAGAAAAAAAGGTTTAATCCCAAAGCAAATATTACCCGTGCCGAAATTGTTACCATACTTGATAATTGTATTAAAGAAATTTATTCCCAAGAAGGTACATATAGTGACAATATGGTTAACGGAAATATCATTATCAATAATTCCCACATTACGCTTAAAGATATGACTGTAAATGGAAATGTCATTATTTCTCAGGGAGCTGCCGGCGGAAATGTACGCCTTGAAAATGTGAAAATAAACGGAGATATTATTGTTAGAGGCGGAGCCAATGTATATATTGGCAATTCTTCAGTATCTGGCACAATAACAATAAATAAAGCTGGCGGAAAAATAAGTTTAATAGCATCAGGAGCTACTACTATTGAAAAGATATTGCTTGATAGCGGAGCAACAATAGATTCAAAAGATTTAAAATCCGGAGAAGTAAAGTGTGTTGAAATATCTTCAAGTGTACCAAAGGGACACAGTGTCAATTTGTATGGATTATTCAAGCTTGTTATAAACAATGCTAAAGATATGGAGATTAAAGCAACCGGTACAATAGAAAAGCTGCAGCTTAATCAAAAATGCATACTGCAAGGCGGGGCTTATATAAAAAGTATATCGGTTGCTGAGGGTGCAGATTCGGTTATCAATGGAAAGAAAGTTCCTGAAAGCAATTCTGCTTCTTCAACGTCTTCCTCATCCCCCTCATCCTCCTCAAATCAGCCTCCGGTCAAAAGGAGTTATATTGTCACATTTCAATCTAATGGCGGTACAGCGGTTCCGGCTGTGTCGGTGCTAAGCGGAGAAAAAATAACCTTGCCGCCAGCTCCTTCATACAGTGGATATATTTTTATGGGATGGTATACCGACGAAGCTCTGACAACGGAATTTATTCAGAACACACCTATTACTTCAAATATTACTTTATATGCCAAATGGAGCGGATGGAACAAGCCGGTAACAGTGGATGAACGTTTTGAGGAAGGATATCCCAAGTTCGTGGTGACTTCCGATAAAAAAATAAAACTGATAGTAAAACTTAAGGAGGCAAGCACTGAAAATCCGGTAGATGTATTTATGCTTGTAAATCAGATGAATCCGCTCTTTGATGCTACATCAGAAGAAGTCATGCACGGTCATTGCGGCGCGGAAGATGGTCTGGTTGAGGTCGATGAGGCACCTTTTATTCAGATATGCGACACGAGTGAGTATGAGATAGCAACCCAGGTTACAGTAAAGGGTATTAATAACATTAAGATGTATTTTGTTCTAAAGGGATGCACAGGTATAATTTCTCAAGAACCTGTAATGATAGAATTCCTGTCTGCTGACGCTGTTCAGCAGGATAATACCGCTCCGGTTTTATACAGCAACGGTATATACATAAATAGTGAATGCAATAAAATAACCCTCTATTTTGATGAAGCTTTAAATACAGCTTTAATACCTGCGCCCGGTGCTTTCACAATAACTGATAATACAACAAGTCCGGGAGCTATAGCAATAACTACTGATGCAACAACTCCCGGGGCAATAAGCATAACCGGAATCAGCTTAAAGAATATTGCCCCGGATAAGGGGACTGTGGAGCTCTCAGTTGACGGCATAAACGATTTTAACAACGAGTTGGCAATAAGCTATAACAAACTGTATCAGGGAGACTCATTACAGGATAATGCTGCTGCGCCAAACGAGGTGGAAAGCTTTTCAAATATACCTGTAAAAGCTGTAAGCTATGGTATTTCATCAAATGACACAGCTGTGTCCAGCCAGGGTAAATACATTTATATAAAAATGAACTTTGCCTTATTGGACTACAATTCCTTTGACTTTACCATAAACAAGGGGCCTGACCGGCAGAATCTGACACCTGTAAATACTGATTCGGAGGTTCTCAGAATCTGGAGCAATTCAGGAGACTATCATAAAATCTATATTTGTTTGGATAATGCTCCTTCGCTTTCCGAAGGTGATAAATACTTTATTATGTTGACACCCGCGCCTAAAGAAGGGACAACGGCTACAAACTTTAGCGGAGACGGCGTTAATTCTAAAATAGCCATAGAAGTAACTCCGGGTGCTGCTCCGGAAGCCGCTATAACACCTGATTCCATAACTTACAGCAGCAGTACGAATTCAATTAAAGTGAACCTTCCGCAGGTTAACAATTTGTACAGTGACGGAGGTATGTTCGGATGCTTGTTTACTTTGAATGCTGATGGGGCCAGTTACACTTTAAGGGGGAAGGTCTTTAGTAATAATGGTCAAATAGTGATAAACCAGAAAAATGTACCGGTTGAATTAGCGAAGATTGACTGGTCTAAAGCTTCTCTTACCTATTCATCATCAATACATGACACCCTTGACAGCGATACCCAGATGACCTACAAGTCGGGTATGCCATTCGGTGGCTTTGAGAATGTGCCTATAACTGTTGTGCCTTAAAAAATCAGGTTTTATGTTTGTTTAAAATTTGTATTTGTGGAGGAAAAGAGCGTGAAAAAGCTGTTATATAAAAAAAAGCTGGCGGTAATATTAAGTGTAGTTATGTTGTTTCAAACGGCTGCTGCAGGAAGTATTGTTATGGCCGAGGAAGCCGGCAGTTCGAATTCTTATCCTGTTAATGCAAAGGATAAAAACAATAACAATTACCAGAAGATAAAAACTGTTAGAGAAAAGCAGGGAAGTAAGATTTTAGAATCAATAAAGCTTGAGACATATAGCCCGAATAAATCCTCCAATATAAATACACTGTTTCCCAGATATAAACTGTATAACGATGGAAATATACCCATAAAGCTATCAAATGTAAAAATCAGATATTACTATACAGTAAATGGAGAAAGTGAACAAAACTTTTTCTGTGATCTGTCGAATATAGGCAATGGCAATGTGAAAGGGAGATTTGTAAAAATTCCCGGCAGAACGGATGGAGTGGATTACTGCCTTGAAATAACCTTTAAGGCAGATGCGGGATTATTAAAGCAAAATGATGTTGTTGAGCTGCAATGCAGAATAGAAAAAAAGGATAAATCTGAATTTATTCAGACTGACGACTATTCATTCAGGAAATCCGGTGACACTTATGCAGATTATAACAGAGTAACGGGATACATTAATGACAGGTTAGCTTATGGCGTAGAACCGATAGCCGCACCTCTGAATGTCAAAATTACAGAGTCAGCCAGGCAAATAACACTTGACTGGGATGAAGCAAGCAGCTGTACAGGTTATGAAGTTGAGGCAGACGGGGTACTGGTCAGAAATATTGCATCAAATACCTATACAAATTTAAACCTGATACCCGGAACCAGGCATACATATAGGGTTAGACTAAGGAATGCCATTATAGCAGGTCCCTGGAGTAATTATGTTACTGGAATAGTACCAATAAGCGATAAGTTTAATCTGCTTCAAACTGCATCTGAAAGTGCCATCTCTATTTCATGGGACAAAATTGAAGGTGCCAGGCAATATTTTATAGAGGTTGACGGTAATAGAATTGACAACGGACAACAGACATCATATAAAATAGACGGTCTTGAGCCAGGTACCATGAGAGCCATTAGAATCCAGGCAAAGGGAGCTGCTCTTCTTGGAGAATGGTCAGAGGTGTATGAAATATGGACATTGCCTGAAGCACCTGAGGCTATATCAACAACATCTACAAAATCAACTATAACTTTAAATTGGGAGCCTGTGAAGGGAGCGTCGGGTTATGATGTCGAGGTTTACGGTTCACCTGAGGATAACTTGGATAGTACTACATACACTCAGTATGACTTACAGTCAAACTCACAGAGGACATATCGCGTAAGAGCTAAAAATTCAAGCGGGGCAGGACAGTGGAGTGAACCGGTTGCCCAATCGACATTGCCTGATTCGGCTCTAAACATGCAGATTCAAGGATGGGATGACAGATTAAAGGTTACATGGGATGCGCAGGCAGGTGCTGACTCGTATGAATTGGAGATAGATGGCTCACAGGTAATTGAACTGGATAAAAATGAATATCTTCATTCAAACCTGAAGCCAAATAGTACCCATACTTATAGAGCCCACCCCAAGAATAATATTGGAACAGGTGAATGGAGTGAGTTAATAACGGGAGTTACATTGCCTTCTATACCGGATAACCTCGCAGTATCAACAGTTTCAGGCAGTGCTATATCATTGAGGTGGGACAGTGTTGAGGGAGCTTCAGGTTATGACATTGAAGTGGATGGGACTGTGACCTATAACGATGATAAAACGGAATTTCTGCATGACAGCCTTGGCAGAAATGAAGAACATACATATAGAGTTAGGGCTAGAAATGGAGATGTTGCAGGTGAATGGACAGGAGAATTAAAGAAATCAACATTGCTTGCGGCACCAGCAAACTTAAAGGTTACAGTGAGTGGAAATGAAGTGAGCACTGAGTGGGATATGGTAGTTGGTGCTGATGGGTATGGCCTTGAAACAGACGGCACCGAAATTAAACTGGATGCAAATACGGAATATACGCAGACTGTACTTGATTTCGGTATCAAGCACACCTACAGAGTCAGGGCATATAAAGGCAGTGAAGCCGGAGAATGGAGCGATACCACTATTAAAACAACAAAGCTTGGAAAACCCGCAAAATTGGAAGTGACAACCTCCAGCAGCATATCAATAGATATAGGGTGGGGTGAAGTTGATGGTGCGGCAGGCTATGATGTAATGGTGGACGGAAAAATCATTGATAATATAGCCGCAAATACGTACAGCCATACAGACCTTTCCCCCAATACCATGCACACTTATATGGTCAGGGCAAAGGATGATGAAAATATAGGCGAATGGACTGATAAAATATCTGCATTTACCAATGTGGCAGTTCCGGCAGGAATAGCAGCCGTATCAAAGAGTAATTCTATAATAATTACCTGGGATGAGGTTGATGGAGCTCAAAGCTATGAAATAATGGCAGACGGCAAGGTTGTGAGCACTGATGCAAAGACATTATATGAGCATACTGAACTTTTGCCGAACACCCAGCATGGTTACTGTGTTAGAGCAAAAAATGCAAATGGTGTGAGTGATTGGAGTGCAGATCTGATTCAAACAACAGGCCCGGATGCACCTGTCAATTTTAAAGCGGACATGACAATTAATGAGGCAATATTGACATGGCAAACAACAGCTCTTTGGACCCTCAGCTCAGAAACTACCACTCCCGGAGCCATCAGCTTTGAAATAGAGGCCGACGGAGAAATTATCGGTAATATAACGGAATTAACATATAAAATTACGGGACTTGGACCCAACTCAGTACATGAATACAGAGTAAGATCCGTAAGCAAAGACGGAGTTTGCAGTGAATGGACCCAGCTTATCACAGTCAACACCAAGGAAGAACTGGTTATAAATGTGGACAAGGACACAGGCTTTAATTTCGTTATAGCAGTGCCCAAAAAGGATGTAAGCAGTTATGACATAGTTGTTAAATATAATACTGAGGATCTTGAGGTAATTGATTTATACGCAGTTACCCAAGGACTGGAATTGGAGACTGGAAAAATTGACGGAACAAGCATAACCATAAAGGAATTTGCCGGCGGGAAGATTGTATATGGCGTAGAGGATGCGGATAAGGGAGAAATAGTTATAATCAGATTTCTGTCCAAAAGCAATAAAGAGACAACCATGTCGTATACGGTTGAATAAATGGGAGTATCAATACAAATTAACTTTAATTTAAAGTAAGGGTGTTTGAATATGATAAAACGGGCAAGCAGAGTTATTGCATTTATTTTAATATTAATAATTTCCATACCTGTATCATTTGGAACTCAAGAAGATGGACATTTTTTTAAAGGCGGGCAGGAGGTAAAGGCGGCAGCACAAAGCTGTTATTATGATAAGTATACTGTGAAGACCCAGTATGAGCATGAAGTATATGAGCATAAGAATGCCTTTTATTTTGGCTTTGAGGTGGATTGTACTGAATTATCTCCGGCATATGATGAGCCGGAGGTACCGGGTTATATGTCTCAAGAAGTTGATCCAGATACAGGAATAGTAAAGTTAAGTAATTATGCTACATTATGTTTGGGTAAACATGATACTTATGGAGCTGTAATCTTACCGAAAAATTCTCGAAGCTATTACGTTATAGAGTATGTAAGAACAGGTAGTATTTCCTGGAGCAGAAAAAGGTATACATTTGAAAGCGGAATCTACCACGGTTCAAAAGGTAATTATCTTGGACTAAAATGGCTGGATACAACTGAAGATACGGCAAACGTCTGGGATAAAGGCTGCTTATCTATGTCGGAGTTCTATGTCCCAACAGGTAAGACAAGACAAACTACAAGTATGCTTATAGAATCCAATTTTATTGCACCCGATGGTATTTACCCTAACAATGGTATACACACGGACGGTTATTGGTATGTTAAAAGATCAATAAATTCACCTGCTGCAAATGAAATATTATCTAAAATGAAAGGTTGTACACCATCTATTACAGTTGCAGATCCACAGGGAGATCCCCTGACCTGCAAATATTACATAGATTTAGTTGAGAAAGAGCAAAAAACTATCTCCAACACAGCTACCCCCCAGCTTGTGAATTTTAGTGCTTTAGATATAAGTACTTTATCAGATGGCAATCATACTTTAAAATTCGAAGTAAGTGACGGTAGTGCCAGTCCAATGACCATGTCAGTTAATGTTATAGTGGACAACTCGCTGCCGGTTATAGGAGGTATAAACATAACCGCTGAAGCTACAAGTATGAGTATTTCGGGTTCTGCCACAGATACAGTATCGGATGCCGCTTCAATACAATATAGGTATACAGTCGGAAGTACTGTATCCAATTGGGTTAGCAATACGCCTTATACAATTGGCTCATTAACCCCTAATACCGTATATTACGTGGAATGTGAAGCAAGAGATAATGCGGGGAATATTTCAAGTATGGGAAAAACTATAAGGACAAAAGCTCAGACTCCGCAAATCAATTTTAGTAACAATAAAGAAAACTCATTGGATTTATCAATAAATGACTCCAATCCTGCTGCAACACAGTATCAGGTCATGGCAGGTTCAAGATATGTAAATGCTTCCGGGATTTTAACATCATCACCGGAGTGGATTACGGTGCCCGGCAAAAAGATAACTGTAACAGGATTGACAGCAAATAATCAATACAACTTTACAATTAAAGCAAAAAATGACGAAGGAATCGAGACCGCTGCAACACAAAAAACTGGGACAACCCTTGCGCTCCCTCCCAAAATTAATATTGAAAAGAAATGGATAACATATATCACACTTACATGGGATGCCGTAAACGGTGCAACCGGCTATGAAATAGAAGCTGACGGAAAGATTTCAAGTAGTGGTACGGCAACAACATATACCCAGAATGAGCTGCAGGCCGAAACCTTACATACATACAGGGTCAGGGTCATAAACGCGGGAGGAACAGGGCTCTGGAGCGATATAGTACAGGCGGCTACCTACCCCAATCCGCCTGAAATGCCTGTGATAACAGAAACATATACAACACAGTCCGCAATAACAATTAACTGGGATGCGGTAGACAAGGCAACCGGCTATGAAATAGAGGCCGACGGAAAAACAATAAATACAGGTATAAGCACCACGTACACAGACGAAGGATTGAATCCTGATTCTATACATAAATACCGTATAAGGGCAATAAATGACGGAGGAAGCAGTGAATGGAGTGAATTTAAAGAAATAAGCACACTTCCGGACCCTCCTGAAATACCTGAAGACCTGGTCGGAAAGCCCGCAATGAAGAATATAACCCTGATATGGAAGGCTGCAGAAAGAGCCGAAGGCTATGAGCTGGAAGTTGACGGCAGAATAATTCAAATTGAAACAAATACCTATATTCATGAAGAGTTATCAACCAACACAACCCATAAATACAGAATAAGGGCATATAACAAAGGCGGTAAAAGTCAATGGAGTGAGCCTGTTATAGTAACAACCTGGCCTGACATACCCTCTGCTCCTACAAATATTATGGCAACGGCGGAACAGAACTCCATAACCTTGACCTGGTACAGTTCACCTTATGCGGAAAGCTATGATGTACAGACAGATGAAAAAGACATAGTGAACATAAAGGGAATGTCATACACAAATGAAAGCCTGAATCCCGGAACTGAACACTCATATAGGATAAGAGCTGCTAATATAAGCGGAAGCGGTCAGTGGAGCAATTCTATAGAAATTACAACATTGCCGCTGGAAGAGAGCAGTTCCACAACAGGGGCTGCCATTATAGCAAATCTGGCAGCAGTGGTCACAAACAAAACAGTAACAATTGCATGGCAGGCTGTGGAAGCAAATGCACAATATGACATAGAGGTAGATGGGGCAGTTATAGACAACGGAAAAGATACCGTATACAACCATACCGGACTTAAGGCCGAGACATTTCACACCTACAGAGTCAGAACAAAGAATGTAAATGGAAACGGACAGTGGTGTGCTGTGCTTGCACTGTCAACCCTACCGGATTTACCGGGTGCACCTTCGAATGTAAATGTAACGGTAACTGATACCCAGGTACAGCTTACATGGACAAAAGAAGAAGGCGTAAGCTATGAAGTGGAGGCAGATGGAGAGTCGATAAATGTAGGACAGGTATCAAGCTACACAGATGAAAATCTTGCTCCGGGAACTTCACATACATACAGAGTCAGAGGCAAGAACATTACAGGAGTGACGGCCTGGAGTGATTCAATAACCAAAAGTACCACAAGCCCGTCCTACGAGCTTGAATGTGCAAAAGACCAGGAATTTGATTTTTCACTGCTGGCAGCTAATGTACAGGATTTTGGAGACATCAAATTTGTTGTAACCTACAATCCGGATGAGCTTGAGGTAATTGATTTGTGTGAGTTTACAGCCGAAAAGGACACAGCAGCCGGAACAATACCAGGAACCAACATAAGCGTCATAGTTAAGGAAGGCAGAATAGAGTACAAAGTAAATGAAAGCATCAACCCCGGAACTACCTGGTCTGGTGAAATAGCTGCAATTGTGTTCAGAGCCAAAACAAATGGTAAGACAAGTATCAATTATTGCATTGAATAGAGATTAATATTGATCGTAAGTAGTCTGGATTTTAGTGATATACAAAAAGAGGAGCTGGAAATATGGTGAAAAATTCAAAAAAATATAAGATTGTGGCATTGATATTGGCACTTGTGTTAATTACAACAACTATTCCGTTAACTATTTTGGGAATTGACAATCTGAAACCTGATACCATAACAGTTGATAATGCAAGCAGCGAGGATAAGAGAATTGCATCCGAGATATCCAATGAAACGGGTGTAAGTATCGAAGAAGTCTTTGAATTAAAAGCATACGGACGTTCCTGGAATGAGGTTCTTACTTTTCTAAGAAACAAGTCAACTCTGGGTGAGAGCAGCAATAAGAACAAGCGGGATGATTTGCTGCTGAACGCAGGTCTTGATGAAGAATATATGAAAAAGCTGAAAAAAGAAGGTTTCACAGAGGGTCAAATTTCAGAAGCCAAATTGATTGAAGAAAGAGTTATTTTTCAGCTTGAGGAGATAACCTCAAAAACTGAAGCAAACCAATTGAATTCACCGGGCACAGCAGGCTTGCCGAATCCGTCAGGACCTTCGGTAAATGCAACCAACCAGCCCAATCAAGCAGATGCGGGTAAGCTTGCTTTTGATGTTGGAAATACGGGTTCCAATGCTGACATAGCAACATATCAGAAGCTTTATGAAAAGATAGATATTAAAAATGCAATATATTTCATGCTAAAGCTTAAGGCTGACTTTGGAAGCTGCGAAAAGGCATTTGACGAATATCTGTTTTCACTCCAGGCAGATATTGACCTTAATGATTACATAAAAGATAAAGAGGCATATCTGAAGAGCAGGGATGAAAAAAAATTGCTGCTCGATGACCGGAATGTAATAACACTTGAGAAGATAGAAGCAAAATCCATTGAAAAAATTCAGACAGAAGACAGAGACAGTGATTTGATATCGAATCAGAACCAGGCAGCAGATAAAAGCTTAAGTGAAGCGGCACCAAAAGAAACGAGTCCTTTGCCGGATGTACCAAAACCAAACTCAGTGGATGTAAAACCTAAAAATCCCACTGACGAGATAATGAATGAAATTAACGGAATTAATCCCATAGAGAATCAGAAATAAAGGAGAATGAGCTTATGAGGAAGGTAAAAAGGACAAGGTTAATAGTAATAATCTTAGCTATGGTATTGGTAGTAAATGCCGGTTTGGTAGGCTACTCAATGATTGGGGGAAATCTGCCAGTATCAGATAAGAACAGCTCTGATAATTCTGTGAAAACAACAGTAAATACTCAAAATTCCAGGACTGTGGACAATGGGTTAAAAGATGAAGCCAGCACCGAAATATCCAAGGATATCCTTGATTTGATAAAGGCACAGAACCCTGACAGCTATACAAAAAATTTAAACAATTATAAGCAGCTGCTTGAACTTTTAAATGTACACGTAAAATTCAAGAATGAAATTGAAAGGCTTATAAAAAAGGGAAAAAAGCTTCCGGACATACT
>JAFABO010000046.1 GCA_023426005.1 Bacillota bacterium
TTTTTTTCCTTATAAATTCATATACGACCGGCTTTTCTCCAACCGTTTTGAGCAATATTCTGAAGCAGACAGTAGGAAGCCGGTTCAAGGGTAATCATAGCTGCGGAGAGGTCGGACTTCCTGTAAGCCAGTCCGGGTTGGTACTTCCGTGCGGAATATACGGAAGGTGGGAGAATCGGTGAGACCTTCTATAATATATGAAGATAATCATCTGCTTGTTGTGGAAAAGCCGGTCAATATTCCTGTTCAGGCTGATAATACCGGGGATCTGGACTTGCTTACGGAATTGAAGCAATATGTTAAAGAAACGTATAATAAGCCCGGGGAAGTGTACCTTGGGCTTGTTCACAGACTGGACAGACCAGTTGGCGGAATCATGGTCTTTGCCAGAACCTCAAAGGCAGCCGCAAGGCTTTCGGATCAGATCAGAACCAGGACCTTCAAAAAAACTTATCTTGCCGTCGTAAGGGGGATGCCGGAAAAAACTGAAGATACCCTGAGAGACTATCTTCTTAAGAATGAAGCCGCAAATATGGTGTCGGTGGTGAAAGAGGGCACAAGGGGGGCAAAGGAAGCCGTACTGGACTATGAAGTATTAAAGCCGGCCGGAGAATTGAGCCTTCTGAGGATTAAACTGCATACCGGAAGACCGCATCAGATAAGGGTTCAGCTGTCACATGCAGGATATGCTCTTTATGGAGACCAGCGCTATGGTTTCGGAGTGAACAAGCCTGGACAGCAAATAGCCTTATGGGCTCATCAGGTAAACTTTGAACATCCCACCAGAAAAGAAATGCTGTCTTTTAGCTGTGACACCCCAAAAACAGAACCATGGCTCATTTTTGAATAATAAATATATACAATATGGTTATATGTGTGTGATATAATTATATTATATTAAGTTCGAAAGGAGGTTTAAATGGTCAAAAGGAAAAATATTATTGGAATACTGATAATTTTATGTCTATTTTCACAAATAATATTTATCGGTATCAACTTTAATATTGGCTCTGGACAAAAGCAAAGGAATAGTCATAGCCTTGTAAAAGTAAAATCTATTGGCAATAAAGCTTTTTATGTAACAAGAGTAAATCTAAAAGCTCCTGGAAAGGCAGCCCAGAACCGACAGTTTAATCTGAATGCAAGTTACAGTTTTTATAAGGATTTTCAGCCGGGAAATTATTCAAATATCAATGAGCTCATTGATTTCAGAAAACATATAAGGCAAGCTATCCCTCACTATTTTAACTGCAGTAATTATAAAATAATTACTTCATACTCTTCGTGATTTTTAACATGTAGAATAGTGAGGTGGAAGTATGACTAGAAAGAACCATGTCAAGAGAGAGATAGGCAGGTATATATTTCTTTTTATAGGGTCAATATTAGCAGCAATAGGATTGGAAATATTTCTGATTCCAAATAACATTATTGATGGCGGAAT
This sequence comes from Bacillota bacterium, assembly GCA_023426005.1. GTDB lineage: Bacteria > Bacillota > Clostridia > Acetivibrionales > DSM-1351 > Ruminiclostridium. Next base: position 1,445 of record JAFABO010000046.1, read on the forward strand.
AGTCGGCATATCAATAATCTCAAGTTATTTATCCAAACTGCCACTGAGTTTGTTTATATTAGTCCTGAATTTGCCATTTTTATTTCTTGGATATAAACAAATAGGCAAAACTTTTGTTTTATCTTCACTCTTTTCAATAGTATCCCTATCGGTATGGGTGCATGTATTTCATCCTATACCCGGCCTTACAAGCGATGTTTTGCTGGCTACTGTTTTTGGAGGGATAATACTTGGAGTCGGTGTGGGAGTGATTATCCGATCAGGCGGATCCCTTGACGGGACCGAGATGATTGCAATAATTATTAACAAAAAAACAGCTTTCTCGGTAGGCGAAATGGTTATGCTTTTCAATGTATTTATTTTAAGCAGTGCAGGGCTGGTATTCGGTTGGGATAGGGCTATGTATTCGCTTATAGCTTACTTTATTGCCTATAAGGTAATTGATATTACATTGGAAGGCCTCGATGAAGCAAAGGCGGCTTTCATAATCTCGGATAAAGCTGAAGAGATTGCAGAGGCCATCACAGCCCGCTTGGGCAGGGGAGTAACCTTTATAGACGGGAAAGGCGGTTTTTCCAAGGACGACAAAACCATTCTCTACTCAGTAATAACCCGTTTGGAGATATCAAAGCTGAAATCAATCATATATGATAAGGACGAAAATGCATTTGTTACAATAAACGATGTTTCGGATGTAATGGGTGGAAAGCACAAAAAACAAGCAATACACTAGTTTTTTAAATATATTATTGGTATAGAGTAAAAAGACGCCAACACCGTTTAATATGGTGTTGGCGTTAAAAATATAAGGGTGTTACTTAGTACGCAATTCCATGGGCAAACATTGCAGTGGCCACTTTTAAGAAACCTGCAATGTTTGCACCGGCTACGAGGTTATCCTCCATGCCGTATTCCTTTGCTGCAGTACTTACATTCTTATAGATATTTACCATTATGTCTTTTAACTTAGCATCAACTTCTTCGAAGGTCCAGGAATAGCGCATGCTGTTCTGGCTCATTTCGAGAGCTGAGGTTGCGACACCGCCTGCATTAGCAGCTTTTGCAGGACCGTAAATAATCTTGTTATTCAAGTATATATGAACTGCTTCAGGTGTTGAAGGCATATTTGCACCTTCCCCAACTGCATAGCAGCCATTTTTAATCAATAGATCTGCCGATTTGCCATCAATTTCATTTTGAGTTGCGCAGGGGAGTGCTATATCACATTTAATACTCCAGATACCGGAACAGTCTTCGGTATAAGTTGCATTTTTATGGATATTTACATACTCACTGATACGCTTTCTTTCAACTTCTTTCAACTGCTTTACGGTATCCAGCTTGATACCGTCTGGGTCATATATATAACCGTTTGAGTCGCTTAATGCCACAACTTTTCCACCCAGCTGGTAGACCTTTTCAGTTGCATATATGGCAACATTTCCTGAACCTGAAATTACGACTGTAGCTCCTTTGAAGGATTTCCCCTTCGCCTTCAGGGCTTCATCCATAAAGTAGCATAAACCGTAACCTGTTGCCTCGGTTCTTACAAGGCTGCCTCCCCAGGTGAGCCCTTTTCCTGTTAAAACTCCGGTATACTCGTTTCTAAGTCTCTTGTACTGGCCATACATATAGCCGATTTCTCTTGCACCTGTTCCGATATCACCTGCAGGAACATCGGTATCGGCACCGATATGCTTTGATAACTCTGTCATAAAACTCTGGCAGAACCGCATAACCTCATTGTCCGACTTGCCTTTGGGATCAAAATCACTGCCGCCCTTACCACCTCCTATTGGAAGACCTGTCAGGGAATTCTTGAATATCTGTTCGAAACCGAGAAACTTAAGGATACTTGCATTAACTGAAGGATGAAGTCTCAATCCGCCCTTATAAGGACCGAT
>JAFABO010000113.1 GCA_023426005.1 Bacillota bacterium
AGATCTTTCTCTTTGTATAAAACGGATTTGCCCAATGCCATCCGGCTTTCTTTATGGTGCCGGAATATTTACCGAACAGAATCAGTACCATTGCTTCATTGGGCTGTATGGTAAAGAAGCCCGGCAGTATGAATATAAAAACAATAAACAGTAAAATACCAAGTGCTGCTAAAAACTCGGGCCCGATCATTATAGCAGCTACAAAAATAACAACACTAAGGATTAAAATCAAGAATGATAATAATAGAACTAACCCTCCTGATCTTGTTTTTCCAACTACTTCCTTCATAGCGATCCCTCCATATAAAAACAATATTAATATGATATCTAAATGATATCATATTAATAAAACGAAGTCAATTATTTGAATTTACTCATTATATGGATTTATTCATTGATCATATCCTTTAGTTTATCTGCCTTCAAAATCCGTATTGCCTCCTTCTGAAATTCAATTATACCCTTATCCCTCATTACTCCCATCTCTCTGGACATGGAGGGTCTTGATATATTCAAAAAATCTGCCATTTCATTTCTGTTCATGGGCAATCTGAAGGTGTGGCTGCCCGACTTCTCCATATATTCCAACAGCAGGCAGGCTAATTTTGAATTGATGCTTTTCATGGACAGGTACTCCACCCTTCTGTTGAGCATAATTGCCCTGTTTGACACTGTCTTGAGCAGATTTTTTATCAGCTGTGAATGAAAGCTGCAGGCTTCACTGCACTGATTGATAATTGCGTTATTTTCAAGAAATATTGTGGTACAATCGGTTTGAGCCTGTACATTTGCCGGCCACTGCTCTTTTCCCGAAAACGCAATTACCTCGCCAAACAGTTCTCCGGCCGTAACCACACCCAGCATCACTCTGCTGCCTGCAGCGTTTTCCTTGGTAATGACAGCACTTCCTTCTACTATAATTCCCAGACCGTGATACCTGCTGCCTGCCATAACAATAAAATCTCCCTTGTTATAGGTATGAAGCTTTGGGCTGAAGCACTCCAGCATAGTGCTGAGCTGAAAAGGGTTAAAACCTTCAAACAATTCGCATTTTAACAAGGTAGTGGCAAGAATCTCATATTTACTCAACTTCTTTTCCTCCATATTTATTTTTTGTATCCCAGGATACCGATTTATATACAATTATATCTTATAATCATCCCATAAGCTAAAAAACATGTAAATAAAGTATACAATTACTCAATTATAAATTTTACGTGAGCATAAGCTCAAGAGGAGGATATATGAAAAGGAATATCATAAGGATCGATGAAGAAAAATGTAACGGCTGCGGACTTTGCGTAAACGCCTGCCACGAAGGAGCACTTGTTATAGAAAACGGCAAAGCTAAACTGATATCCGACAGTTATTGTGACGGACTTGGAAATTGCCTGCCCGAGTGTCCTACAAATGCAATCACAATTGAAGAACGTGAGGCTGATGCCTATGATGAAGAACTTGTTAAACAGAACATGGAAAAAAGAGCTGCTGCTGCACATATGTCTCATGCAGCACATGCTCCACATACACTGCATGCACACCCTCCAATGCACGGCGGCTGTCCGGGTTCAAGGGCAATGGCAATAAAGAGAACAGCTGAAAGCAGTGCGTCATCTCCTGTTTCGGTTCAGCCTCTCACTTCCGAACTTATGCAGTGGCCTTGCCAGATAAAGCTGGTTCCTGTGAATGCACCGTACTTTGATAACTGTGACCTGCTGATTGCAGCCGATTGTACAGCCTTTGCCTATGCCAACATCCACAGGGATTTCATGAAAAACAGAATAACTCTCATCGGCTGCCCCAAGCTTGATGAAGGAGATTATTCCGAAAAGCTTACAGCTATTCTTGCCAATAACAACATTAACAGCGTTAAGATACTGAGAATGGAAGTACCTTGCTGCGGAGGCATAGTAAATGCAGTAAAGACAGCGCTCATGGAGTCGGGTAAAATAATTCCCTGGAGTATTGTAATAATCGGGACAGATGGAGAAATCAGACAAAGCTGATTCAAAATCTTCTTTAAAATATGGAAATTTTCAATTATAATAGGTCTGTGGGCACTCTGCTTCACAGGCCTATTGTTTTTATGAAATGGAGAAAAGGTTGAAAGAAATTATAAAAAATGACTGAAGGAGGTACCGGACCCATGTCATTTCTATCATTATATTTTATGCGAAATGCTGGGCATGGGCATACATATGTTAATTGGTATAATTGGAGCTATGGAGCAGGAAATCAAGCTGCTCACAAAAAGCATGGAGATTACTGAGACCGAAACCATCGGTATGAGAGACTATTATATAGGAAAGCTTTTCGGAAAGGACGCAGTCCTGGTATTTTCAAAATGCGGCAAGGTCGCTGCGGCATCTGCGGTAACCTGTCTTATTGAAGTATTTAAGGTTGATCTGGTTATTTTCACAGGAGTTGCCGGCGGAGCAGACAGGGTATTGAATATCGGCGATATAGTAATTGCCGACAGGCTTGTGCAGCATGATATGGACGCCAGCATGCTGCCGGGATGTAAAAAGTTTGAGATACCTCTTCTAGGAATCGACATATTCAAGGCGGACAGCAGGATTACAGCTCTTGGAGCTAAATCCGCCATTCATTATGTATCACATTATATGGCAGAAGATGTGTCACCGGAAGCGCTGGCAGAGTTTCATATTTCAACGCCAAAAGTTGTCGTGGGCACTGTTGCAAGCGGCGACCAATTCATTGCCGACAGCAGCAAGGTCAGGAGCCTGGCAGAGGAGATACCCGATCTGAAGTGTATCGAAATGGAAGGAGCCGCAGTGGCCCAGGTCTGCTATGAGCATGGAATTGATTATATTATTTTCAGAGTAATATCAGACAAGGCCGATGAGCATGCAGGTATTAACTTTCCCTTGTTTATTGAGAAAACAGCCAGTCATTTCACACGTGGCATAGTGCGTCAATTTATTTCAGAAATTGGTTAATTTTTTGTTAGAATATACGTATTGCTGCTTTGTCACCAATCGCCTTACCCGGTCCTGTACCGGGTTTTTTTATGTGAAAATACCCTCTGCAAAGTATATTGGTTGATAAAAGGCCGACAATCCGACTAATTTACATAATTCTTCAATTATGTAACATTATCAAATACCCTTTAATATACTGCTATTAGAATAAATAGTGATAAATATTTGCTTTAAGGTGATAATGAATGCCATACACAAATAGGGAGTTAATGGCCAGAATAATACAATGTGAAGCCGAAGGCGAAGGTGATAACGGCATGAGGGCTGTAGCCTCGGTAATCATGAACAGGACTACGGTACCATACGGTCAGTTTTTCAGAGAACTGCATGGAGATGTACGGGCAGCTATCCTTCAGGCAGGTCAGTTTACATGTGTGAAGGAAGTCGTAGGCGGTCAATATAATCCTCAGAATATTTATAACATGAACCCGCAGGATATTCATTATGACATAGCCGATTGGGCACTATCGGGAGGTACACTGGGAGCGGTGGCGGAATGCCTGTGGTACTATAATCCCTTCCGGCCAACCTGCGGCTCATTTTTTCCGCCCGGTAATACCGGCGTAATATTTACAAGGATAGCCCAGCATTGCTTTTACACTCCGACTCAGAAGTACGCTCAGACATAATACCGGCAATAATAAATTCTAATCATGAAAGGAAGTTCGAATTTTATGACAAACCGACCTATTCCATATTATACCCTGCCCTTCTGCTGCTACGAAGAAAGACCGGATGGAACTACACAGATGGTACCTCAAAGCCAGCCGACGACGCCTCAAGGTCAACCGGCATTTCCCCAAGGACAGCCGATGCTGCCCCAGAGCCAGCCCACTCAGACCATCACAGGAGGACCGCAGGATTTAGCACCCATAACTCCCTTGACGCAGCCGGAACCGCTGACTTTAACCAGCACTGAATATTTAAATGGTTTTTTACGTACTCAAATAGGAAGAAGAGTGAGAGTGGAATTTTTGATAGGAACCGGAACTCTATTAGACAGAACCGGAACATTAGTTGGCGTTGGGGCAAACTATATCAATTTAAGACTTATTGAAAGTGACGATGTAATGACTGCTGATTTCTTTTCCATTAAATTTATTACTTTCTTATTATAACACTTGTTTGATGCTAAAAATAATTGAATCTCTCTCCTGAACTAAAACAACCTCTGCCTCACCGTGCAGAGGTTGTTTTTGAGACAGTTGACTTAATTTTCATTCCCCTGAATAGAGTAGCACCGATAGGCCTTATATCCGGCAAAAAGGAGATAGTATCCGTCTACCCCCTTTTGCTCTTTAGTCCCTTTGAATATTCAGTTTTATTTAGGGAAAATACCCTATAATAAATAAGTAAAATAAAAGTACATTTTTAAAACCGGACATAAAAAAATACCGAACTTTTATTGATTAAAAATACGGTATGGAAGCAAATCCCCCATAGTTACTATCCTATCGAATTAACTATTAATAAATAAAAGGTTCACAAAGCATAAATTTTCCCATCTTAACGCATAGACCCCGCAGGATGGACATTTATGGCACCGCCCTACAGGGTCTTGTTCATAGCCTTATTCTGTTTACTATATAAAAGCATACAGCCGGCTGTTTTTACACATTGAATTCTAACCGAACCCGGTTGAATTTTTTCTTTATTACTGTCCAGTGAGCTGAGACTTAGTCTGCTGCACTTCGTCATCCTTAGCCATAAGGGCGGGCTTATAATAGCCTTTAGCCTGTGCCATCTGGAATAGCTTATACTGCGATGTTTCGTCGTTATTACGAATCTGTTGAATGGCAGCACGCAGCGTGGGGTTCGCGCATTCGGAAATGGTGTTGGCATAGAATGTCAGACTGCTCTTTACAGAGGAAAGAACATCGTTTACCATTATCTTCTCCTGTATCATTGCTTATTTCCTCCTTTAACTTAAAAAGCCTAATAGCTGTTGTTTAGTTTTCATCGCACCCTGTGCGCCATCCTTAAAAAACTGCTTAATTTCGGGATCGGTTGCTTGCTCGGCATAAGCCTGCAATTTTTGATAAGCGGTGTCGTGAGCACCAATCAGATGGCGCAAGTTCTGCAATTCAGTTTGATTTAATTGTGACATCAAAAATCTCCTTTCAAATATGTTCTTATATTTAGTATTCCAGCATTTAGTATTCCAGAATGTGAATAGAATATTCATATTCAGTAAAAGTTAATTGCCTGCAAAAAAGCCAATTGCAACAACAATTGGCTTCCTTCAATAAATCTGAATGCCCGTGTGGATTTGTCCCTTGCTCACGCACACTAATAACATGCCGAGCTCGTTAATCAGGGATTCCCACAAATCGCAGACTTGTGGGGAAAAAGAGGAGTGTAATTCAGTATGCAAATTTAGTCATCCATATCAAATGAAGCTATTGCAAATAATCGCCATTACCTGGAAATTATCTCATCCGGTACAACCAAATCTCTATTTAGCGAATATGCCTGCCGTATTTCAGAATAATTCCCATCAACATCGGTTGTAAGCTCAGCAATGGCATCAAGCAGCGATATATCATTTCTTGTCAGCTCATGATCTTTTAAAGCCACAAGGCGCCACGGTTTCCAGTCAAGGCATTTGCAGATGCGAACAAGATACGGAACGGTTTCAACCTTGTTCAGTGCTGCAAAATCACGAAGCAGCTGGCCCCTCACAAACCAAAGACCATACAATGAGTCAATACCCCATTCCGGCCTTATGGGGCAGCTTATTCCAAAATCCTCCGGCTTTGCATCTCCATTTCGGCAGAGTCTCCATGCCTTTCCTGCAGTAATAAATTCATCTGGTTTTAGGTCTCGTGGATTAAATTGCTTAATTCTGTGTGTTTTCTTTTCAATGCTGCAATCCGTATTATTTAATGCCCAATCAATCACTGAGCTTTGCTGAAAAGGATCTAGCTGAGGGTCAGCCATTATCCACCGAGTGCCATTCCAATATTCGCAAATCCAATGGTCTTCATATTTACCGTTCCAGCCAAAATAGACCGCAAACCCGCATCGGCTTCTTGCGGAAATTCCTTTAGCTCTAAGCAAAGCACACATGAGTGTAGCAAACTCCCTACAACATGCGATTACACGATCCCTGGGGTGACGCGGAATAGCAAGACTACTCTTATCCAATTCAAGCGCCTTATCAAGTAAATCCTCCATATAGGCTGTTTTCTGTGAATACTCATGCGCTTTGATATAGCTCTCACCATAAGATGCCACCCACATATCATGCACAATCAACCCTTGGACTACTTGATAAATCGTATTTGGATCGTCGCTCAGCCATTCGGTAAAAGTTTTGTGCTTGTCAAGGCATGTTATTTCTCCGGGCTCGCTGTAATATTTTAATACTTCAGACATTATTGAGTTACCTCTCATTCTTCATTTAATTGGAATCAGCAATTTAAAGCAATGAACGTCGGGATCTTGAAAAGTTTCATCATAAACTTCGATGTTATCATAAAGCTCTATCTCATATCCCAGGCTCTTTGCATAGCCAATTGTGCCCGCATAGGCATCAGGTATGGAAATAAAATCAGGAACACTTGCCTGAATAAATTTTTGTACTCTTATAAACCTTTTGGTCATGCCCACTGGAACTTCAGCTGCTTCGCATACACCTATTGAGGCCATGTATTTGAATCGGTCACTATCACATGTTTTATGTTCACATATACCGTACATTGTCATGGGATTTGTGGATTGTTTTATGTCGTCAACCCGTACCAGAAAATTACTCCATAGTCTGCCGATATTACCATCGCTGTCCCAGATTCCCGCATTACATTCCATACCCATAACATAAAATCCATCTGAATGCGATAAGCTAAACGTCATCTGATGGCTGTCAACAGCAGGTTCATCACCGATTACCGATAATCTTTTAAGAGGAGGGGGATAATTACTATGGCGATATTTATTTGGAGACATACCATATACCCTGGTGAAGGCACGCGTAAATACGTCATGTGATTCAAACCCATATTCAAAAGCTATACTGGTAATAGATTTATTACTGTCTATCAAATCTCTGGCTGCCATTGACATTCTTCGCCTCAATATATAAACACCGACAGTATCTCCGGTTAATCTCTTAAATAACCGATAAAAATGAGGTACCGAAAATCCTGCTTCACGAGAAATATCATAAAGGCTAACATTCCGGGTAATGTTTTTATCAATATAATCCAAGGCTTTTAGCATATGCTGATCTTTTGGCATCATCTCACCCCACAGCATAATAATAGCATTTTTGTTGGGATCTATCTCGATGAATATTATCAAGTTGAATAAATAATTATCATTTAATTAGTTCAATAGTTATATGCGGATTAGAAAGAATTAAAAGAAATACACTACGTAATGCAGCTATTTTAATCCAATTTCATTTTTTATTTTCCTGATATTTTTAACACTTATTCCGGCACTTTCCAGAGAAGGCCTCTTGCAAATATCCTGCTCGACGATGAACCAGCCAGCTCCCGCCTCAACTGCAGCTTTCATAATACTGTGGAAATCAAGACAGCCTTCACCGACTTCTGCAAAACTGCGTTTTTCTGTAGCTTCCATATCTTTTAAGTGTATAATACCGCATCTGCCGTTATATGCTTTGATGAGATCAGTCGGATCCATACCGGCATATTTTACCCAGTATGTGTCTATTTCGAACATGACAAGCTCGGGATCCGTATTTTCAAAAAGAATATCCATTCCCTTTTTTCCGTCATATTCCTTGAATTCAAACGCATGGTTGTGGTAAAACAGCTTAAGTCCCTTGCTTTTGCACTTTGCACCGATCTGGTTAAGGGAATCCGCCGTCCTTTTATAATCCTCCAGGCTTTCGCGTCTTTCTTCCCGCAGATAGGGGCAAACAATGCGGCTGTTGCCTATTGAAAGGTTAAACTCAGCTATATGGTTAAAGCTTTCCTCAAGGGTTTCAATCTGTATGTGGTTTGAAACTATTTTAAGGTTCAGTTTTTTTAGTATCTTATTCCATTCTTCTGAGGAGTAGGGACCAAATCCCCCAATCTCCAAACCTTCATATCCCATTTTAGATACTTTTTCAAGCGCTGCTTCATAATTTTTGCTTACTTCATCCCTAATCGTATAAACTTGCAATGCAACAGGTATATTCATAAATAATCTCCCTTAATCTTTTTTAGTGTTCTATAGAATACGCCACTATTAGAGTACTACTTCGCAGCGCATCTTTGCAGATTTGTATACCGCATCAACAATTTCCATCATTTTGACGCCTTCTTCAGGCAAGGCCAGTAAAGGTTCCGTATCATTCTTTATACAATCAACAAAATAACTGAATTCCGTCGTTCTATACAAATTGCCGTTTATTCCGAAAACACTGTCAATATCCTGCCCATATGCATTTTCAGAATATGTGAGTCTTGCGCCGTCTTTTATTCCAGGCCCTGCTTCAAACCGCAATCCGCCTTTTGTACCCAGTATTTCGTAAAATTGCTGCTCCTGGGCAATATTTGACGCCCAGCTGATTTCGAAATTTATGGACGAATTATTTGCCAGTCTGATCATTCCAACTGCAATATCTTCCACGTCGTATACCCTTTCCCTGTCTATCGGTATTCCGTTCACAATCCGGGTTTTTGAAGCACCGAAGTTGGTATAGGTGCATGCTGATACAGTTTCAACATCAGGGTAGCCGAGGAAGCTCATCGACAGGTCTAGAAAATGTACTCCAAGGTCAATAAAAGGTCCTCCCCCTGATTTGCTCCTGTCTGCAAACCAGTCTGATGCAGGCAGCCCGTTTCTTCTCTTCCATCCGCAGTTTACATGGTATATATCGCCCAGTTTTCCGCTCTTTATCATATCTCTGACAAACCAGGCATAAGGTGTGAACCTGTTGTTCAAACCAATCATGAGCTTCTTTCCTGCTGCCTTCTTCGCGTTCAGCATGCTCCTGGCTTCCTCGGCACTCATCGCCATAGGCTTTTCACAATGAACATGCTTCCCAGATTGCAACGCTTCAGCAGTAACCTTTGAATGCAAATAATTGGGCAGGCAAATACTGACGAAATCAATATCGTTTCTTGCAAGTAGTTCCTTATAGTTATCCGTAACAAATGATGCGCCAAATTCTTTTGCTGCCTTTTCCGCCTGCTTTAAATCAACATCACAGGCTGCCACAATTTCGACATCATCCACTTTCGAATATCCCGGAAGATGCTTGGAAAGTCCAATTTCTCCAGTTCCAATGATTCCATACCTTAGTTTCATGTTTCTACCCCCATTGTTTTATATTTTATAATTTTTGAAACAGATCCTTGTTTCTCAAATACAGTTCCCTGTATATTCCATAGAAATGATCGTATATGCTGCATCTGTACTTATCCGGCTGAATGACGCGGTCATTTAGCTTAACAATGGTTTTGCACGCCTCCCGGATATCCGAATAAACGCCGGAACCGATTCCTGCAGTGATAGCTGCGCCCAGACAGGCCTGTTCCTTCGATTTTGTCGTATAAACCTCTCTGCCGAAAACATCTGCCTGAATTTCCAGCCATAGCCCGCTTTGAGCACCGCCCCCTGAAGCAATGACCTTATCCATTTTAATTCCTAATTCCTTGAAAATTTCCAAGGAATCTCTCAATGCAAAAACAACGCCCTCCATTATGGCTCTGGCCATATGAATAGAATTGTGTCTAAGAGACAAGCCGAAAAACACGCCTCTTGCACAGGGATCCATATGGGGAGTCCTTTCTCCGGTGAGGTACGGGAGGAAAATCAGGCCTTCACTTCCCGGCGGCAATTTTTCCGCTTCGATATCAATGTCCTTAAAATCTCCCTTTTGATAAACATTTTGATGAAACCATTTCAGTGATAAACCTGCACACAGGGAAGCTCCAATAATGTTCCACGAATTTTCTGCCGCATTGCAAAAGGTATGTGTTCTTAACAAGGGATCGTAAACGGGCTTATCAACCGGTGTAAATATCTGTCCGCCGGTACCGATTGTTGAAGATACCATACCAGCTGCAACAATTCCGTTTCCTATTGCCTGCATGGGCTGGTCTCCGCCCCCAAGTGTCACTATCGTGCCGGCTTTCAGCCCTGTTTCCTGTGAAGCCTTCTCCGTAACTCTTCCGGCAATCTCTTCAGGAAGCCCGCAATCAGGATATATCTCCGCATTCAACCCAAGCTTGTCTATTATATGAAGTGACCATTCCCTCCTGGCCGTATCAAATGCTAAAGTACTGGAAGCATCCGTTATATCCGTACCGATTTCCCCGATAAGCCTTAACCGGATATAATCCTTCGGAAGAATTACTTTATATATTTTTTCATAGTATTCCGGTTCATTTTCCTTTATCCAGAGGAGGGATGCTGTCTGAAATCCCGTAGCAACAGGATTCAAAGTGCATTCTCCCAATTCCTTTCGGCCAATTGTCCGGTATATTTCCTCAACCTGTTTTTTAGAACGTTGATCACACCAGATGATAGCCGGACGAATCACATTAAATCTTTTGTCCAGCAGCACCATACCGTGCATTTGCCCGGAAAGTCCTATACCGGTTATTTGGCTGCTGTCCACTTCGGGATTGGCAAGAACACTTCTGATGGATTTTACAGTAGCTTTCCACCAGATCTCCGTATCCTGCTCCGCATATCCTTCATGTGGAGTGCTAATAGGGTATGCTTCCTGACCGATAGCGATTGTATTGCCGTTGTAATCAATAACCAAAGCCTTAACACTAGAGGTGCCCAAATCAATTCCCATAAGATATGACATAATACCCTCCAATTAGATAAGCAATTTCAAATTCCTGAGATAATTATAAACAGAGTTGATCAAATTACAGTGATATTTAATTTATCTTTTTATCGATTGTATCAATGAAATGATAAACATCAAAAACGCGCTGTATGGAATCTTCATTTATTTGGATAAAACGCTTTAAGGCATTCCATTTGATTTTTGCCGCTTCGTCCTTTCCCAAAGCCTTATCCCCCAGCATTTCCGCATAGAAATCTGCAAATTGGGCATGCAACTTCAAATAGCACCATGACTGCCGGAGGCAGTCATTCTCCAAATACAGGTTCCTTTCGATAACAGGACGAAATTTGGCAATATATTCTTTTACACTATAATACTTCTCAGCAGCATCCCGATTGATTTCAAGCTTGTTGCTCTCTGTATACTTTATGTCGGAAAGCATGGACAGATCTTCAAGATACCGTCTGCACTCCTTTCCATCTTCTCCAAAAGCAGCCGTAAAGAATTCCGTCGCTATTTGTTCATAGTCAGCCTGACTGTTCCATAAGGTTTTACCCATTACGTACATGCCCAGACCCGTGGGGAAAAAGGCCCTTTGCATCTGACAGCTCATGAGTCCGTTCAAGCCCAGATCGGTCAGCAGCTTTATATCATTGTAAAGTGTATGCGCTATCTTGCAATATCCAATATCATAATAGTGGCTCCAGATAAAATGGTAGTCAAAATCAAAACCATCTCCCTTAAAGAGCCTCTGCCAGGATCTCAAAAATTCAACATTCATTTCGATGGAGCCACTGAAGTCAAGCCTGTTTCTTTTATACTCCGGCAGTTCAGGTACAGTTCCCTTTGCTGTGAAGGGTTCGCTGTAAGTACGTGAAATCGGAGCAAACATAAGCAGGAATCTGTCAGGATTACGGAGCTTTTCGGTCTGCGGACACCAAAGCAAATCCAGATAAATCAAAAAAACTATTTTAGCAGGGTTTCCTTTCTCCGTCAGCGCCTCGTCAAGCTCATTCAATAATATAACGTAATAATCTGATGGGATTTTTTTTCTGCATTCTTCGCATTCACAATGGTTATTCGGCTCATCCGCAAGCCAAAGATGCAGTATAGCTATATCCTTATTCTGCTCCAGATATTTCATTACATCGTTTATAATAAGTTTTCTGACTTCAGGATTGGAATAGCACAAATTCGTATTGACCGGGATACCTTTCCATATATTCCTTTTTCCATCTACTTCTGCCAGATATTTTTCCAGTTCCGGTGTCAGGCTGTATTCGCCTGCATCCCATCCGGTTCCCGGTATTCCTAAGGGTTCGCAGGTCCACCCATGCCCGACTGCATGATACAGCATACCTCTTTTCTTTATCTCTTTTGCCAGTTTTTTTACTATTGCTTTCGCATCATCCAGGACAAACTTTTCCGGCTCTTTTGTAGGATTATTTCTATGCCCGTACCATCTGTCAAAAAATGTAAACGACTCCCTGAATTGCAGAAAGTAGGAATTAAAGCCCAATTTAGGAGCCCAATCAATCATGTCGGCAACATTTTGAATGCTTACGGCACCTTCGATGCAAATTCCCCTATGCCTGTATGAAGGTTTTTCCACAATCCGGACCTTTGCATCAAACACATTCCTTTTTGCAATGTATTCCCCGTCTTCACCCGGCCTGATCCACCTGCAGCCTATCTCCGTCAAAAAACGATATACGCCCAGAAGGATGCTTCGAGCATTAATACCGGCTATAATTCCCTTTCCGTCTATTACTTCTATGTAATATCCGTCATCCATTTCCGGATCATCTGCAACAATTTCGTTTGGCAAGTCAAAATTACTTGTTGTTCCTATCCATATGCCATCCAAAACTTCAGGATTATATTTTCCTTCTGAAGTCTCTATTACCGGGCTAAAATCAGCCATTATTTTTTTCAGGTACTTTTGTAGTTCGTCAGCAGCAAACCCTGCTGTAATAGTATTATTTGCCCGGTATATATTAATCCTTCTGTTAATCATTTTTAACCCCTTTTCTGCCGTACGCCGTTAGAAGTTCATTCCAAAAGCTTATTGTTATCAATTGATTCCATAAAATAGTCATGCACTATCATTACGGCACCCTTCAGATATAAGTCCTTTTCCTGATTAATCACAATATTGGTGCTGTTTTTCTGGAGTAATGCAGTCTTTTTCCGGCATACGCCGACAACCGCATCAAACATACCATCGACTTCCTTTATCCAGCTACTCTCAATAAACACATACTCCGGATCATATGCTTTAATAATATTACTGATTGCCGTACCGATGTATTCTGCCGATTTCAGGAACACCTGCCTGCATAACGCGTCACCTTGCTGTGCAGCCAGTATGATATGGTCGATGTCCAGCAATTCTCTTTCTTTCGCTGACGTAACATTTAACATGCATTTATGGCCTTCGTCTATTTTTCTCAGGACTTCATTCACAATGGCAAAATCGGATGCAAAAACCTCAAGGCAGCCTTCGCCGCCACATTTACATTTCGGGCCGTTCATTTCGAGCGATATATGCCCCATTTCCCCGGCTACTCCGTTTTCACCTCTGAAAATATTACCGTCCAGAAGAATGCCGCTGCCGATACCCCCCTTCAATATCAGGACAATCGCATTGTTTATTTCGGGTTTGAATTGCTTTTTCATGCACAGTACACTTGCATAGGTGTCTTTTTCCAGAACAGTGTTTACTTTAAATTCTCTTTCAAATTCATTTTTTAATTGAATATTTTCCCACCCCATTGCATTCGGCAGAAACTGAACAATTCCGTTGTTTCTGTCAACAAGGCCCGGAACAGTAACACCAATACCTAATATATCGTTATTGGCAATGCTCAGTTGATCCAAGGACTGCTTCAGCAGCAATTTGAACTTGTTGAAAAAGTCCTTGAACTGATCCCCTTTTTCGATATTCATATGGCTCGTATAAATATTATCCATGCTTAAATTGCTGATCTGGAATGAAAATTCTCCAATCCCGATATTGAGTCCAATTAAATAATTTCTTGAAGAATTGATTTTATAGAGGCTTGCTGGCCTTCCTCCAATGGATGCGGCATTTCCGTCCTCCATGATAATCTGCTTCTGGATCAATTCATTTATTACTGTATTAATCGTTACAATAGTCAGACCAGTCCTGACTGCAACATCATTTTTCGTAACCGGCTGATACTGCACAATTACTTTTAATATATCAAGTACATTTTTTTTTCTTAACTCAACTGAAGTCCTCATAAAACTCTCCTGGTTTAAAATAATATGGAATTAACTTCTATTATATAAAAACATAAGTATATTGCAACATCTCCATCCTGCAGAACTTGTCATCTTAATTTCTCAAACCGGATTATCAGTTCAGTTATATCTTCCACACTTCGTTCCATATACATTGCAGCCGCTTTCAAATCAATATCCGACGGATTTCCGCAATATCCATGGGGTGTTATGCTCCTTGCTGTAGCGCCGCCTTTTTGCCAGTCAGACAATCCTTCGGCTGTTGTCATTGATGATTTAAGATTCTTCGCTAGTTTTATGTCAACCATATCAGGAAATTCATTCAGCATCAGGCTTGTTTCCGTTCCTCCTGCATGGATGTCCATATACTCCGGAACCTCGCCGGGAAGCATAATATCGGGCTGAACAGCCAGATAGGGTTCCTTCCCTGTAAGCCTCATAGGATTTACCAAATAGTCAGGGATGATAAAATACGCTCCCTTTCCATTTTTATCGTATGCATCTTTGACCGCATTCAATATTGTCTTATTGTGCAAGAAATCACCATGGAAGTTAATCAGGAATATATTTTCAAACCCCCAGCTTCTTATGCATTCCAGTAAATCGAAAAGGACAGACGACATCGTTTCAGGCTTTACGGTGAAGGAACCTGCGAAATCTCCGGTGCAGATATTGATTCCCCAATAATAAGCAGGTGCTATCAGGCAGTCTTTCCCATTTTTCTTTAATTCATCCTTTATTTTACGGCAAGTGCTGTAGGCCATATAGGTATCGGTACCCAAACACATATGGGGGCCATGTTCTTCTATTACGGCTACCGGAAACAGCACAGGCAGTTTTATTTCTGCTGCAGCTTCAATCTGCGGGTATGTCATGTCTGCCATCGTACCTTCAAAAACGGAATAACTCATATTATCATCGACCTCCTTTAAAATTTAACCAGCTCTATTCTTTTACAGATCCTACCATGATTCCTTTAACAAAGTACTTTTGCAAAAAAGGATAAACACATATGATAGGTATTGTTACAATAATCATGGTGGCCATTCTTATTGTTTCTGCAGTAAAGGTCCGGTATCCGACTGCAGCGCTTTTTTCTGCGCTTACAGTGCTTATCCCCCCCTGTACGGATGTCAGGTCTGCGCTGTTTATCAGCTGCATCAGGATATATGCAATGGTTTTCAGGTTTTTATCCGTTACGAAATAAGCAGCATCAAACCAGTTGTTCCAATGTCCAACCCCTGTAAACAATGCAATTGTCGCAAATACCGGCATTGATACCGGAATAATGATTTTAAAAAAAATTGTCAGGTCATTTGCACCGTCAATTTTCGCCGCTTCCTTGAGGGATGGAGGTATTTCCTTGAAAAAATTAATCATAATGATGACATTAAAAATGCCGATCAGATTCGGTATAATATAAACCCAAAACGTGTCCATAAGAGCAAGCTTTTTTAAAAGGATAAAATAAGGAATAATTCCTCCCGAGAAATACATCGCTATGATCATCAAAGCCGTATAGAATCTTTTAAACATCAGATCCTTATATGAAAGGCTGTATGCAAAGAGACCTGTTACCAGCAAACTTGCAAACGTACCAATTACAGTCCTTAATATGGTAATCGCGAAACCGTTCAGGAGCTGCTGATTCGAAAACACCGCCAGGTAATTGTCAATAGTAAATTTGCGCGGCCAGAAAAATATCCCGCCACTGGAAGCATCTATACCATTATTGAATGAGATGACCAGGGAATAGTAAAACGGATATACCGTTGCAATGAAAACAACAGCTGATATGGCAAATACAATCGTATCTATTATATAATCCTCGGCGGTTTTCTTCATTTTATGTTTTTTCATAGATACCTCTCCTCGTCTAAAATAGTCCTGTGCCGGATAATCTCTTTGCCAGCGAATTACTAACATAAACTAATAAAAGCGATATGACTGATTGAAGCAGCCCAATAGCGGCAGCAAATGAATACCTGCCTTGAGCAAGACCGATTTTAAGAGAATAAGTCTGCAATATTTCCGAGACATTAATGTTTACAGAATTACCTAAAAGGTAGCACTGCTCAAAATTCGAGCCGCCCAGCCCGCCTCCGAAAAGATTCCCCAGACTTAAAATCAGTATTACTATAACAGTACCCTTTATGCTTGGTAAAGTTATCCGGACAATCCTTTGCCATCTTCCCGCACCGTCGACAATTGCCGCTTCGTACAGCACAGGATCTATCCCTGCAATTGCCGCAAGAAATAAAATTGTCCACCAGCCCATCTCTTTCCAGATATCGCTGATAACAAGCAACCCCCAGAAATAGTTCGGCTCCGCCAAAAAAGCCACCGGATTGTCAATGATTCCGGTAATTGTGAGGATTTGATTAATAAGGCCATTTTGTTCGTTTAAAAAGGAAAATAAAAGTCCTGAAACAACAACCCACGAAATAAAATGCGGCATATAGCTGACAGTCTGTACCAGCTTTTTTCCTTTCTGATTTGAGATCTCATTCAAAGTCAGCGCGAACAGGATCGGTATTGGGAATGTAAAAATCAATTTCAATATACTAATACAAACCGTATTTCGAATAATCGGCCAAAAGTTCAGGTCGTTGAAAAATTCAACAAACCACTTGAAGCCTACCCATTTGCTTGTAAAAAAGCCGGGAAGACCCGAGGCCAGGTGGTAATCCTTAAAAGTTATAATAATGCCGACCATTGGTATATAGCAAAACACAAGAAGATATAATACTCCAATGATGGCAAATGCCTGCAGGATTGCCTGAGATCTGAATGTACCTGTTATACCTTTCCATCTATTTGCTCTATTATTCTCTGTCAATCTCCGAACCCTCCCGTTTCTATTGCATAATCATTCAACATTATAATCCATTTGCCATTTCCTGTGCGGCTTCAGGCGGAGTTTTTACTCCATCTGAAGATGAAACGAACAGAGGCAAAGCCGGAGGCGGCGGCAAGATACCGCCAGACCTCCATTTCAGAGTGACCTACTTGGACGCACCATATTTTGCTTTCGCTTTATTGTAGTTATCCGTCATGAAAGTTTCAAGCTTGTCCATTCCGATTTTCTGCGCCTGCTCTATCATTTTGTCATATTTCGCCATACATTCGGCTTCCGAGCTTGCCGTAATAATTTGTATGCTCGTATCCTGACACATCTGCTTCAGCTTTACACTGATTCCATACTCGTCCGAATCAATCGGAGGCGTTGTAAAACTCAGGGCCGGATCCCTTACAGTCAGTTTTTTTCTTTCTGACAGAAGGTCAACCAAGGAGCTGTACTTCGGATCATCGACCTTCCTGGAAGAAAATGAAACTGCCTCATAAAGCCCGCTTGCCTGGAAATACCATCCGCCTACCCCCGTATCGGCTATCTTCAGGCCATTAAACCCTTCCGGCCTGGTAATATAGCCTTCCGGTGACAGTGTATACTGCTTGCCTTCTATACCCCATTGAGTCAATTTTTGTCCTTCTTCGCTCTTTAGGAACTCTACAAATTTGATAGCCCTTTCCGGATTCTTGTTCTTTTTGGTAATAAAGAAGTTTGCCCAGCCGATACTCGAATCGACAGGTTTGCATAATACCTTGCCATTGTATGTCAAAGGTTTTATTACAGGTACTAAATGGGCTTTTATACCGTTAGCGTCGTATACTCTGTTGATGGAATCGGCCAGCTCTGAATTGTATGATGCGGAGAATACTTTCCCGCTGCTTATAATCTGATTGAATTGCTCCGTTTTATAAGCATAGCTTTCCTTCGGCATATACCCTTTTAGATAGAGCTTGTTGAGGAATTTGTAGTAATCCTTGAATAGCGGGTTGTCAAATCCTACATGTATTTTTCCGTCATCGCCCAAATAGGGGTTAGCTTCATTTAGTCCAAAAAAATCCATCAATGCGTTCGTAAAAAAGTAATGCGGCAAAAAAGTCACCATATCCGGGTATTTTTCCTTTACCTGTTGGAAGACATTCAGCAGGTCATCAAAGGATTCCAGCTTTGGATTCCCTAGAGCGTTCATGATATCCTGCCTTACGAAAAAGCCCGGATTGCCCACAGAAGGAATATACCTCGGATCTTCGAATTCGGCATCGTTTGTGTAATGCGTCTTTAAAGTGTAGAAATGTCCGTCAGCAGCCGTATTATTGGTAATTTCTACAGGGTCAATCATATTCATGAATTCCGGGACGTTCTTTTTAATCAGCTCATCCCATGCATATGAAATGTCGGCATTTCCAAACCTTTCTGGCTGATTGTCTGTAAAAATAAGCTCCGGCAGTTCATCTGCTGCCAGCAAAACCTGTAATTGGCTCGGATCGTTACCTTTCGTAACTTTCAGGGATACTCCTGTTCTCTTCGTAATTTCTTTTGAGACATCATCTTTGCCCCAGGTATCGACATAGTACCATGGAAAATCAATATAGCACGAAAACGTAACCGGGGATGTGTCTTTTTTCCATGATAATTCCGAACTATCCTGTGTTCCACCAGCTGTGGAAGTCACTGCATCATTACTGGAACCGGTTTGATCTACTGTAGTGCCGACAGCATTTGAATTTCCAGTGCTACAACCTGACAATAATAAACACGCAACCAGTAATACTGAAAGAATAAGTGTAGATACTTTTTTCATACCTTGTCCCCCTTCTTAATAATGTATTGGTTTTATCTCTAAACAGACTATTTCCTAGGATTGTATAATCTGTTCAAATTCAACGATTAAATTATTTTGCTACTGCTTTGCATATATATTCAACTGCATTGCATCCTATAAACATTCCAATGAGCCCAACAAGGCCTCCAACAGCATGAGGTACAGGTACCGGAAGCTTTAGCAGCTTTAAAAATGCTCCTATGCAGAGTCCTACGGCCAGTGATACAATAATCTCTTTCATATTCGTATAAACCTCCTGGAATATCAGACAACCTTTTTTATTGGTTAAAAAGTTTTTCATCGTTGCATATTATGGAGCATTCTTTATACTTACAGCGCAATCCCTTTCCGGCAAAACATTCAAAGGGTTCTCCTGCAATTTTTCCTTCAAGGACTTGAGACGCACACTCAAGCAATTGAGGTATAACTCCGTTATTTATGGGGCGCGGCAAATGGCCCGGAAAAACAAGATCAAATTCAGCCATCCGATTTTTTATTTCATTCAATCCGATGCTATATGTCTCTAGCGGCATAGAGTGATCAAGAAACAGCCACAAATCAGTCTTTACGATAGAATCACCGGAAAAAAGCAATTTGTTTCTGGCATCAAGCAGACAGACAGAGCCCTCCGTATGTCCGGGGAATTCAATTACTTCCAGACTCCTGCCGCCCAGATCAAAAACCTTACCGGCTTCAAGCGGCAGCAGTCTGTACGGTTTATCCTTTATGAGCGCTTTCTTAAGCTCCAGTCTGGTATCAGAAAATATTGCTTTTATATTCTCCAAACGGGACTGGTAGCTGCACGCATCCCAAACCAGTCCGCCATCGGCAGGATTCAGCCATATCTCCCCAAATCCTGAATTTCCGCCTGCATGATCTACATGAGCATGTGTATTCAAAACCTGTAAGGGCAGCCTTGTAAGTTTCTTTATAAAACCGGCAAGATCCCCTATGCCGATCCCCGTATCAATAAGCAATGCCTTTTCCTTACCCTCAATAAGATATATCTGCTCTCCGATAGAACCGGTTATTGCGACTACTCCATCCGCTACGGATTCCGCAGTGAAATGCTCTGGATTTATCTGCATAGGTTCATCCCTTTCATTCATCACAAAAGTTTGGCTATTTCAGGTACCTGTCAAAGAAACCAAATACTCTGCTGATATTTTCATCAGTTTCATATCTCATATCACAATGGTGCCCCATGCCTTTTATAATATCCAATTCGACACGCTCCCTGCCTGCAACGGCTGCAATAGCTTCAGCAAATCTGACAGACTGCTGTACGGGAACTATAGGATCTGCATCTCCGTGCTGAATCAGGAATGGAGGAATATCTTTATGTATATAGGTCATAGGGCTGGCAAGCTTTACTTTGTCAGGGATATCCTTAATCTGGCATCCCATAAGCCTTGACTCTGGAGAATACTCATTGCTGTGCATCGGATCACCTATGGCATTTAACCGCATTTCATCATCCATGGTCAAAAAATCCGCAGCCGGGCCGCACCAATCTACAACAGCCTGTACTGAACAGGATATATTTTCATTTCCCATAGTCAGATCTTCAAGCTCCGGTACATTGCTGCTGGTTCCCAGCATAGCCGCAAGATACCCTCCTGCCGAAGGCCCCCATACTCCTATACGATCCGGGTCAAAGCCTAATATATCCGCTTTGGCACGAATAAAGCGAATTGCAGCTTTGCAATCGAATATCAGCGCCGGAAATAAAGCTTCACCACTAAGCCTGTAATCAATGCTTACAACTGCATACCCATGATATATTCCCTTGAGCATGGGCTCCTGACGCAAATCGTCTTTGTTGCCATACATGAATGCGCCGCCGTGTATGGATACTATAACGGGTAATGGGTTAACACTCAAACTATCAGGTAAATAAACATCCAGTTTCTGGGTGTCTGACTGCCGCGCGTATGGAATGTCCAGAAGTTTTCTTTTAATATGGCCCGTATCTATTGCCGGAGGTCTTTCATTCATTTTTATCATAATTCATGACTCCTTTTCTGATTTCCATTCTTCTTTTGATCCCATGTCTAATTCAGATGGAGTAAAAACTCCACCTGAAGCCAAGAGCTCTGTTTATATTTGGTATAGATTCTTTGGATTTCTATTGAGTAAAATATTTGCTACCTCAATGGCGTAATCAAAATTATAGACCTTATTTTCGACCTTATTGTACAATACGTTTACTATAGCTTCTTTTACCAATTTTAATTTTCCATAGGTCAGTTCACAATAATAAGCATCGCAATAAAAACCACCCAGTTTGACTATGGGTACAAGCTCCAGCTTTTCATACAGGGAATTAATACAGGAAGGTATGTAAGTGTGCCACCACATGTTTTGTATGTAAAAATTTCTTATCATTTTTGCTGCTACTGCCATTTCATGATTCATTACAAAAGATGCGTTCATAAAGTCAAATTTGATATCGGGAAATTGATAGCATATTTTGACCATATCGGAAACCCACGTTGATTCAAACCTGCTTAGTGACCTGCCTCCGCATATGAAATACTCCGCTCCGACCGCAATTTGCAGCGTTGCATTTATTTCATTCAGCACCTCCAGAATAGTCCAGGTAACATAACCAACCAGCAGTTCCAAATCCTTTTTGCTTTTTCCCGCTTCCTTCCTAAAGGATTTTAAAGCCTGATCAGCAGCGAAATCATCAACTTTTGCAAATCTGAATTCAATAGGAACAAATGTATTAAAGAATTTGGTTCTTCCTTTGTAAACATCTGCAATAAAGTTCCGTATCGCTTTCTTTATATCTTTTGCCGACGAAACAGGACACTGACCGATTCTCTCAATGGCTTCGGCATACCTTGTCACATCACCTGCAAAATCACCGAACCAAGGCAAAAGGTCTGTTGCTCCGGCAGGCCAGAAAAGATAATGAAGATCAGCCATCAGGCTGAAATCTTTTCTGGCGTTACCAGTTTTGCTGGCATTTCCTACTGAAGTTGCAAAGGCATCAATCTTTGCCTTTTTAAATACCGTATCAGCCCAATTAGCACTCGAACTTTTCTTTATCGATATATCAAGAAGTTCTTTGTAATTGTTTTCGTTCAACTCGTCATAAAACCCATACAAATCTGTGAAAATATTATAAACACACTGGGCAGTAGCTGTATTTTTCAATCTCGGAAAATAAGGGAGAATACTTTTCAGCCTGGTCTCTAGATCAATCTCTTTATTGGTGAATACCTTGTCATAATCCATACCGACACTGTTTAGCTCGGAGAGAACCCAATGATATGACAGAACATCGACTGCATGAGATGTAAGGTCGTCTTCCCTCATATGCGTATGGGGATCAACTATACTAATTTTATCGATTTCCGAAGCAATATCTCTTTTCAACTGACTTGAATTCATAAGTAACACTCCAACTTTAATTATATTTAAATACATTTTAAAAGTCTTTTAATAATCAGCAAAAAAAATAAAAACATCATTAATAAATGACTTTTTAAATTCCTTTTAATAACTAAATTATATAACATGTTTTATAATAATGCAAGCAAATTTTAAACTAAATTCTTTAATTCTTTAACATCTGATTGTTCTGGAGATTCATGTGGGAATGTAGAAATTCATACCACATTTAACAATAAAAATCCTGGTTTTGGTTTATTTTAACGTTCAGTCAGATTTCCTTCAATTTTATATAACCCCGGTTTCCAATTTAAGCTGTTTGAGTTTTGTTGTTTTAAACAGTCATATGCAATTTCAGAAACTTGTTTGAAATCCTGTCCGTAAGTAGTAATTTTATTTGCTTTCGAATCAGCAAATTCGTCTACTGCCGCAACCTTTATGCTTTCCATTTTTAATTCCCGCAAGGCTTTCGATAC
Source organism: Bacillota bacterium (assembly GCA_023426005.1). GTDB lineage: Bacteria > Bacillota > Clostridia > Acetivibrionales > DSM-1351 > Ruminiclostridium. The sequence goes on from JAFABO010000113.1 coordinate 22,583, forward strand.
CGCAATCCCATTCTCCCCGTCAGCGCATACCAATGCATCCGGCATATTGTACCTCCTGCTGTAGTCCAGAAAAAAATCCTTTAAATAAATATCCAGCTGTTTTCTTTTATCCCATGGCAATTGCTGCAGAATTTTGCCTGTACTTTCCACACTTAAAAAAGCTTGTTCTCTTTCCCTGACACTGAATATATCCTTTTTATCCCAGCCAATATAGCCAAGCCGCTCATGTCCCCGCTTTTTCAGTGATTGGCACAGGGTTTCAACAGCTTTTTTATTATCCAGGAAAACACAGTCTGCATACTGAACCGCCATATCCGTGTCAAAAAAAACCATATTCATGCCCAGACTCCTTAATCTTTTCAGACGTTCAATGTCAATATTCATATCCTCAAGCCATACCACCGCATTATATAAATCCTTCTGGTATAAACGGTACAAGCAGTTTTCTATAGTATCATTTTCAGGTTTCTGTGCAAACAGAACCAAAGAGCTGTTTTTTTCGGCATTTTTCTGAAATGCTTCAATAAAATCAGAAAAGAACGGGTTTCTGGCCGGCGCAACCAAAGTAATCATTTCCAGCGACCCATTATGTCCTGTGTTATGAAAGCAAATACTTGTTCCGCTTCCCACTTCACGAACAATCAGATTATCCTCTTCAAGCAGCTGCAATGCCTTCCTTATGGTTACTCTGCTAACATTAAGCTCTTCTGCCAGAACCCTTTCCGGCGGTATTTTTTCCCCCTCACCGTAAACCCCGTTGTAAATCATTTCACATATTTCTTTTTTTACCCGGATGTATAAATTATCATTGTTCATACTTAAACCCGATTTATCCCTTCTCATTTTAGTAAAAATGCAGCATAAAATTTCTTTAAAAAAGAGATCCCCGAATCATTAAGAGACCTCTTTTTCAGTACTATTATAACAATATAAATATTACCTATCAATCTTTAATTCATATGTCCGCTTATCCCTATAAGTGCTGAACCAGTTATTTCTAAAAGCCTGTACCGCATTTTCGATTGCAGGATTGAAGAACATCAGCAGACGCAAATCCGCCGGAACCGTAATTGTATGTGTACCTGCCATCAGCGAATCCATAATCTGCCAGGTATTTTTAAAGCTTGCTGTCAAGGATCCTTGTTCCTGCATTCTTCTCCTAAATAAATGTGCGATATCAGCAATAGCTGCTTTGCTGTCTATGTTCAGGTTATTCATACGGTTGAAATACGGGGCAGCACAATCCGCTCCTTCTATTATATACTCGTTGATTCAAGATCCAACCGCTTAATAATATCTTCCTGAATATCAGGAGACAAATCCAGGAAGTTTACAAAAGTTCCGTGAATTCTCATAATATAGACACCTCCCGGTGCATACTTTTTAGGATTCGCCAGTAACTTTCTGAGCATCTCCGGAGTTGTGACATTTACATACAAATAGAATGGAGCAAAATAATTATTTTTTTCATTGAAAAACAATGACTCTATTACCTTGTTTTTAAATTCCACTCCTTTTTCCTCGTAAGTCTTCGATTTGAAAAGGTTAGGATTAATACCGTAGTGCGATGCATAGCCGCCGTTCATTTTTTCAAAAGGAAGCTTCATAATAGATAATATTCTAAAGCCCAAACCTGAATTAGCTTCACCAAACAGAGGATCTATACCGTAGTTCAGCTCTTCCCTTGCCTTTCTTCCGTCAGGGGTAGCTCCTACCCAATACCCGTAAAGCAGGTGTGTAGACGGCGTGGAAAAATCACATCTGAACGGATTGCCCAAGTAATTTTTTTTGGAAGATACTATGTCACAAACCCTGTTAGCTATTACAGCTGCTTCGTTATCTACTTTGGAAATATTGTTTCCGTATTTTTCGCATATCAGCAGATATTGCCGTAATTCTTCGTCATGCTCAAAATTGGTCTGTAATGCCTTAACCAGTCTTTCTGCATCCTGAGGTCTTTCTTCCAGCAGCGTATCTATTGCAACAAATGAGTCAGCCATTACTGAAAGGCCATGAATCAAACAGCCGCTGCCATTGTATTTCGTGCCCTGCCTGTTTATATCTCTGACATCAATACCGGATTCTGCACCTCCCATCATAGATGAAAGAAACGGCACCTGCAGCAAAGAAATTGCTTTTGAAGCGGCATTGGCAGCTGCAGCCATCTTATCTGCATATTCATTCAGATTAGTATAAAATAATTCTCTTATATTTTTCAGCACTTCAAGCTTGCTGCCGCACCCATTTTCTTTATCCGATTTACCGAGTTTTGCACCTGTAATTGCGGATATACCGCCATTAATTATAAGCTCTAAAACTTTAGGCATATTCAGCCAGCTGTTGGTTGTATTTCCGTTATCCCTTCCCATAATCAAAGGCTCCTGGCAGCCTGCTATAGAGTAGTCTTCTATATCGCAGGGATCAATTCCGCTTTTGTCCCTGAGGATTCTGAAAACCGAGTCATCATTGAACATGGAAGGAGTCAGACAGCCCGGAGTAAAGAAAAACCTGCCCAGACTAGCATACAGCTCTTCAGGTGTATTTTTATGCAACTTTACCGAAAGAATAGGCTGCGGTAAATTCATATCATAATATGCATCCAATAGCGCATAAGATGTAGGATTGGTAAGATCCCCTCCGTCATTTGATTTTCCGCCTATAATCAGGTTTTGTGAAATTGCCCAGCTCCGGTCTGCTACGTTAAAGAATACCAGCAGATGTTTCAGCAGCGCAGCAGTCATATCCCTGTCCAGATTGTCCTTTGACCTGTAAGGTTCAAATATTCTGTCCACATTTCCCACTGAAAAGGCAAAGGGATTTGGCGTTTGCTCCAGACACATCGTCTGCCATATTAATATGAAGGCCTGAATTGCTTCAAACAGGGTTTCAGCTCCCTGCTCAGGTACCTTTCTGAGTGTTTTTTCAATCAGCTCATATCTCGCTCTATCTTTGCCTGCCGCATTCTGCCATTTTTCCTTTGCCAGATCAGCGTATCTTCCGGCTAATATTTCAAGTGCATCCAACGCAATAAGCATGGCATTAAAATAAGTCTTTCTTTCAGTATCTTTAGTCTTGGAGTGATTTTCCCTGATCTGATTCTTTATGTATTCCGTACCGTGCTTCAATAAAGGCCGTACATCAGGAATCATATGTCCTGTTACCTGTTCTATGAAAAAAACAGCTTCACTCGTACTCTCCCCTGCGATATCATAAGCATTCCTCAGCGCATCCGCAAATTTTGTATGGCTGTGGTATTCCTTTAATTCATCAATTCTTTCCTGAGTAATATCCCCAATCGGGTCAATATCCCCGAATACTGCAACAGGATCACAATACCCTTTAAAAGAATCCACAGTAAACTCAGGATTAATGAGTGCATATGACCGTGCAAAGGAATCATCCTGAGTACCTGCAAATAGATTGTAATCGCTTATCCGGATTGGTATATTCCTTATAATTTCGGCCTCTGTTTTTGAAATTCTTATACAATCAGGTTCATTGGCAAATTCCCGGTCGCATTTTCTTGCTATTTCCTTAGCAAGAAACCACCCCTCCAGATGATTAATTGTACGTTCTTCCTTAAATCTGGCCTTTGCCAGTTCTGTAATTTCTTTGGAGCTTAAAGGTAATTGATTTTTCATATGCTTCTCTCCAATCATTTTTTATATGGTTCAGTGTCTAATAGCCGACATTTGCATATCAGGTTTTTTTATAGTGAAGACCTCTCTCCATCATCATTTCTTTAAACTTTTTAATTTTTCCATTTGAAACAAACCCATCCTTCATTGTGTATATGTATCCGCTCTGCTCCCATTTCTTTTTTCCGAATTCATGATACTGCAACGCTTCAAAAGTTACATTATCACCTTTTACAGTATCAAAAAATTCAATAAATGCCTCCATATCTTCCAAGCAGTCATTTATCCCCCCGATTACTGGTACGCGGATATTGACATTATGATGCTGCCTTGACGCCTTAATCAAGTTTTCTTTAATCACTCTGTTTGAAATTCCAGTGGCATTGATATGCTTCACTTCATAGCATTGCTTACAATCCATAATCAATTGGTCGGTGTAAGGAAACAGCTCTTCCAGATGCATATGAGACGCATTGGTTTCAATTGCAGTATGTATTCCCTGTTTTTTAACTTCCTTCAAAATTTCCTTTAGTGCATCAAATTGCAGCGTAGGTTCACCGCCTGTAAACGTCACTCCTCCGTTACCAAAAAACATAGGTCTGCTGCCGATTATTTCCTCAACAATATGCTTTATATCATATTCTTCATAGGACAGCCGGATGCCCTTGGTGGTATGTTCCGTTATGCAATGCCTTTGCTTACAATCCCTGCACAATTTTCTATTGACCTTTTTATCCCTGATTGCACCTTTAGGGCATACAGATTCAATCAACCATTCAGGCTCTACAAACAACGTTCCCTTTATATCCACCCCCTCCGGGTTTGAACACCAGAGGCATCTCATATTACAGCCCTGCAAATGGTATACTAGACGGTTGCCGTCGCCATCCTGTGAATAATTGAACCCTCTTTGGAAAACTTTTATATTCATTGTAATTTCCGCCTTCCAATTGGTATTACTATATAATACCTTCTTCAATTGGTATTATATGATAATACCTTCTTCAATTGGTATTATATGATAATACCTATAATCCGTCAACTATTCTATAAAAAAATTGTCGCAGAAGCCACTAGCCTTGGCTGAGAGATATAGTAAATGCACTAAAAAAATCCGGACTAGGTAACATATCAAATATTTAGTCAACAATGCCTCAAACGAGGGTTCAAATCTTCCAAGTATACCAAAAAGGCCCGATGTCATCTATGAAATTGAGGTATAAAAAAACGAGGCATAAAACCTCGGAAATGGCTGATGCCATGGGGATTCCCGCCTGCTTCGCATGCTAATGACGTCGCCCACCCCTCGCTTCGCTTACGGTGCCGGGCTCCTACTCGAAGCTAAAAAAGTGCATTTAGCACTTTTTCTTAACGCTCCGAGCCCTCCCGGGTTCGAATCCTAAATACATAGCAAAAGAGCACTTGCTTATCGCAAATGCTCTTATTTGGCGTGCCCATGGGGATTCGAACCCAAGACCTACGGCTTAGAAGGCCGTTGCTCTATCCAGCTGAGCTATGGGCACATATTAAATTTTTATTGGAGCGGGTGATGGGAATCGGACCCACGCAATCAGCTTGGAAGGCTGATGTTCTACCATTGAACTACACCCGCATTAACCCTGGTACATCAGCATTTGAGAGTGTTTATCGCCAGCCGACTCTT
>JAFABO010000118.1 GCA_023426005.1 Bacillota bacterium
TCTCCTCTTTTTTCAGAGAAGCCGTCGTCATGTGCCTTCTCATGAAGTATGTTTCCTTCAACAGTTCTCAAATTTTCCTGCCACTGCTGTTCAATATGTATCAGTGCCCACTGCCTCCTGCAAAAAGCAAAATGTTGAATACCGGACAATAGCAGGAAATCTTCTTCGTTATATTCCATCATAAACTTCCGGTTTCAATCCTTCCAATTCATCACAAGCAATTGAATAATTCTCTATATTTTTAGGAATTTCTGTCTTTGGCTCAATTTTCAGACTCCTGTGCACCTTTGCGGAAGAGTATTGTCCCATCTCACAATTATGTTCCCACCAATAAAGCCTGCATACCTCCATACTTCCATCAGGCCTTGCAGAAGAACAATCGTTTTGAAATAATGTTCTTAAAGCTTTCTTGATAAGTTCACTGTCTTCTTCACTAAAGCCTGTTTTAGAAGCCAGCTGTGTATTAATGCTTCCAAATACCTTATAAACACCGAAATCAACTCTGTGCTTCATGCCCATTGTATCAGGGCTTTTTTTATCCGGGTCTTTGCCTGTTTCTCCATTTACACTTTTTGTAATCTGAATACTTGTTATCTCAATAGGTGAAACACTTACACCTGAATGTACTGATACAGGCCCCCTTATACCTATAGAAACAGAATTATCCTCTCCCGCTTTAAAGGCAAACACCTGACCGAAGCTCCGCACATCTATCCATTTAGAACAGGCATAGGCAGCATACTGCTCCTTATCCTTAATTAATTTCTTTAATTCCGGACAACCATCTGCCCTGTCTTTCAAGCTTCTGAAACCATCAGTTCTTCTTTCATCAGACTGGACAAATATCTCCTTATCCATATCCTGTAGCCTATTTCGGATTTTTCTCTTTATGCAAACGTCAGAAATTTCCCCAAAACCATCATAATTTTCTCTCGGACGGTTTCCATTCAAGGGATCACCATTTGGATTTGCATTTTTCACCGAAATAATAATAGCAAAATCAATTTTGTTTTTTAATTTACCCATAATTACAAGTCCTCCTCTTTGATATTTTCAAGTTTTTTCTTGTTATTTTCCTCGATCCTTTTATTCATTTCATCAATAAATACCTGCCTTTGGCAATGATACCCCAATAAATAGCTGTCCTTCAGTGCTTCCCTGGTTGTGAAATCCTCAAAGGATATCTTTGAATTTACATCTGAAATTTTTTTAACCAGCCCCCGGCCACTTTCACCCAGCCTGGAAATATAGGGCCTCAGCTTATCGTTTAAAATACTCCAGGTTTTATATGGATGAAGCTTGAATTGATGCATCAGCCTTTCGGCATTTGTATCCCTTTTCTCACCGGAATTTCTGATTGCCCATTCTTCAATTTCCTGAGCTATAGCCAGCAGCCTTCCAAAAAGATAGCTTCTGTCCATTTGATTTTCATCAAGTGCCATGTCCCACTCCTCCTCATTATTTCTATCGTGTCCATATTTCTTAACCAGCGCACAGGCTATGCTTAATACTTTTTCCCAATTATACCGGCTCATTGAAACCGGATTGGATGCCCTGTTAACTGCTGCCTTTACAATGTCGTACGGCATTCTTGCACCATCAACAATACATGGCAGCAGCCTCTCTATAGTCGACTTCATAAGCTTGTCATCAACCTCAAGCCGTTCATTTCTTTCAACTCCGAATGCCGCCTTTACAATTTCTCTAGGTGCAGGAGCTCCCACAAAAGGCTTTGCTTTGTACTTTGCCTTTCCCTTTTCGTCAACCCCGTCCTGTATTCTTTTGTAGCTATGCCTCCAGCTACATGTTTCATACCACTTATAAAGCCTATCCAGGAAATCCAGCCCTTTCACTTCCTTGTAGTAGGTAATAGAGAGCCTTCCTGTAGTTGCAGAATTAAGTCCCATTATCACTACATCTGCATTAGCGTCCAACTCAAATCCATAACCTGCAATAGCCTTATTAAGTTTTTTTGCATACTCCTTTTGCGTTGTTACTATTGGCAGTGGGTTTTCGTCCTCTCCGAATATAACATCTGTGTCCTCCAGTAATTGCGGAAGCTTTTGATTTCCGGTTGCCCATGCAACAATAACTTCTTCTCCATCTTTTGGATTTCCAAACTTATAACCCTGGATATCAATTAACCACCTGAGTGCATTATGAGCCTTTTGAGAGGTTTCATAGCCAACGCTGGCTACCTGCTTCTTATCATAAAACCGCCCCTTAAATGTAAAACCACTTTCATCATTTGCTGATATAAGCTTTGCTTTGTCCCCTGAGCTTCTTACCTTGGAGGGGTGCTTTTCAGAGCATGGAATGTCACTTCCTCTCGCATAGCATAAAGCTGTTTCCTCCTGCCTGCTCAAGTAATACTTTATATAGCTGTCATAAACCTTATTATCCAGCCATACTGCTGTTTCGTAATCTCCGCCTGCGTCTATATCACTCTCGACCCTGAACCTTATAAATACGTCTGGCTGGGCCACTGTTCCAAATTTGATATCACTTTTTATTAAGGCATCCTCACCACTGACCAATATTTTGCTATTAATCAAATCTGCTATGAGACTCTTCTTTTTTAAATACTCAAAAACAGCACATACTTTTTTATTTTTATATTCCGAATTGCACCAGTCTTCCAACTGGTCAATATACCTATTATAAAACTCAGCTCCCTTCTCCTTTTTAACATAATCGGAAAAATCCCCTGCCACATATTGGAGTTTGTCACAAAGTGGGTGCGGAGCAATTCCGCTGCTTCGCGAAGCTGAATCCTCAGTGACAGGAATTATGGTTGTTTCCTCCCCTTTATCCAGAGTCCTAGCCCTCAGAAAATTGCCATGGTCATCAAGCACAACCTCTATTTGAGCATTCTGCGTAGAATGCGCAATTGGGAGCAGTGGGGTTTTACCATCTGTTCTTGGCACCCCGGCTTCACTTTTACAATTTTCATATGTATCATAGAGCTTACCAATCCATCCCAAGTATTTCTCCTCCCTCTTCAAATTCTTTTAAGCCGCTGAAATTATTTTCATTAAATTCTTTCATTCTCATAGCAGCCAACTCCCTTTTTATCTCACATTCATCGGGCCTAATAAATCGGATATAGCCATCTATCATTTTAGGAACCCATAGCCTTGCCACCATCTTGTCCCTACCAACTTCACCACATGCTTCGTCAGGATAATCAAAACCATGAAACATCAAACCAAAAGATATCTCACCATAGTTGTCATATTTCCCTTCACCTTCTCCAAATTTACAGGGTTCAACATACCCCTGACATTCTCTCGTGCCAAGGAAGATATCCCTTCTTCCGCCCCTTTTTATCATTCTTTTTGCAATTAAATAGTGCTTGTTTTCATTTCTGTCCTGCTCTAATTCAGGCCGATTATAATTCCACTCAAAGTGAGCCTTAACCTGATATTGTACATCTACCAGGTATGAATAAATTGACAGTGTGTTCCCTCCGGTATAATTTATTGGACGAATTCCCTGGGATTGGGTTTTTATATAATTCATAACCCTCAGCTCGTCAATGTACCATATAAAAGTTGGTTTCCAATACACACTTTCCAGAATTCCCTTTAATGCCTGATATGTTGGAATCTGGTATGAAAGCTTTTCACCTCCCATCCTGTTGATGGGGTCACTGAAAAGCGCATACTTTCCGCTGACCATAAATTCCACAGTGTTCTCTTTTTCCATCTTCTTCACCTCAACAATTTAAAAATTTAGGCTGTTCTTCTTCAGTAACTCCAGTGTTCTCATCATAAAAGCCTGTTCTGAGTGCAAGCACACCTCCGTTATTCAATAGGACAATAGCACCTAAAGCTTCTAATTTCTTAAATTCCAAATCATATAAATTAACAGAATATTGTTGTGCCTCTTTTAGGTATCTTTTTAAGTCTGTTAAATTGCATCTGCCATTAATTTTTATAATCAGTTCCTCACCTTTGCCGTAAGGAACAATAACTCCCTTGGTGTTTTGGTCTATGGCTTCAAAGTAATCTCCTGCGGTCTTGAAGGAACTGTGAAGTAGTAAATCCGGCTTTACCATGTTTTTTTCTACATAGGCCGCAACTACTTCTCTGTTTTCCGCCAGTAAATCAAACATGGTTTTATCTGCATTAGGTTTTGGCAAAGTATAATTCATTTGCGATTTCAATTCACAAAAATAATATTGAAAGTATTTTTTAATAGCCTTAGGCGATATCAAATCATTATCAAAAGCTTCCGGATTACTCCCATACTCTGCAAGTATCCGGTTGGTGGTCTGCTGGCCTACCTTGATTTCCAGCAGCTTGCTGACATTTTCGCTGTCCTGGTCCATATTTACAATAAAAACATTTCCACAGTCGTTCTCTGCATGCCTGTTACACCGTCCCGCCGCCTGTGCAATACTGTCCAGGCCGGCTAAAGATCGGACGACACATTTAAAAGAAATGTTCACACCCGCTTCAATCAACTGGGTGCTTATGCATATTACCTTTCTTTTTCCGAGATCTTTTCTTATTCTGCCAAGTATTTTCATTCTATGAGCAGGACACATATTAGTGCTCAGATGGAATACTATTGCCTGGTTTTCTTCGGGCAGCAAGGAATTTTCGGCGTCAATAGCCCTGAATAATTCTTTTGCCAAATTTTTTGTATTTAAAACCACTAATATGCTATCTGTTTCTTCTGTTATTTCATTTACAAATTCTTTTAAAGCTTGGCAGGAGTGGCCCTCGGCACGTATTCTAGGAATAATCCGGGTTCTCTTGAAATCCTTGAATTTATCGTTTGCGTCTTTGATTATTTGGGCATTTTCTTCCAGCAGAATCGGCCTTTCTGTTCCAGACAACAAAGGCTGGGTCGCTGAACAAAGAATTATTGTTGCGTTACAAATTTTAGATAAAAAGTTTACTGCAAAGTTAAACATATTAATGCACTTAATTGGAATAGCCTGAATTTCGTCAAATATGATTATTGAATTTGCAAAATTGTGCATTCTTCTGATGCTTTGAGTTCCACCTTTAAACAATGTATTAAGAAATTGGACCATTGTCGTTAGAATAACAGGGCTGTCCCATCTTTCTGTCAATAGCTTGTAATCTTCATCATCATTGTCAATAACAAGATTTGAGTGATGCTCCAGGACAATGTCCTCTCTGCCGAGAAAAGCTTTTATATCTTTTGAATTCTGATCTATTATTGTAGTAAAAGGTATTATGTAAAATATCCTGTCTTTCTTATAGTGTTTGGCGTGTTCTAGAGCATACCGCAGACTTGAAAGGGTTTTTCCTCCTCCTGTGGGCACCAAAAGCTGATAAATTCCGGGTTTATTGACGGCAAATTCTTTGCAGGACAGAGATATTTCGCTGCGCAGCATATCCACCTTTGTCTTCTTGGGGAGCAAATCCAATTCTTTATTAAAATTTACCAGTAGTGTTTCCCAGAGCCTATTTATATCAATATTTTTTAAGGCCTCCGGGCTTTCCTTTTCTGTCATAAATCTGTATGTATCAAATCTATCGGCATCAATCAAGCAACTGAACAGAAACTTTCCTAATATACCTGCTGAAAATTTACCAAACTGCTTATTGTTATATATTTTATTAACGCTTATAAGTATTTTTTTTATTTCTTGAGCTGACTGTTTGAATAATTTTTCAATCTCTTCCCGGCTTGCACACTCTTCAAAAAAATTGTTTAATGCTTCATCATAATTAAATTTAAGCTTGTCAGGTTTCATTCTTGAAGTAAATTTGTCATTTAAGTTCAAATCAATACAGTCAATAAGGCCTCCATGATGTGAGCATATTGCCAAAGCTATAATTTGAGCCGCCAGCTTTTCATAAAGGTCATTTGAACTAAAAAAAGTGTCATAGATAAATTTTGCACCTGAGGTAGCATGGTCTACAGAACCTCTCCGTGACTTGTCTTCCGGGTTGAGGAAACAATATATGATATATACTTTAAAGGCCTCCGTTTCCTTACCCATATCATGAAGAAGTCCAATTAATTTACCAGTGCTTTCCAGTGAGATTTTTTTGCAAAAATATGCACACAATTGCGATACATTCTCAAGATGCTCCTTGACGCTTTGTTCAGCGCCATCTTTTTCTCTTTTACGAGCAATGAACATATAGCTTTCTCCCATGAATTATTTTTCAATATTTTCTAAATTATTACTTATTTTTTATTATAAACTGTTTTTCTGACAAATCAACTAGATATAATATATGATACTAATTTTATTTTTTAATTCTATATTTATGAATAGCGGAGATTCATTTTTCTTTAAAGTATAAAACTTTTTTATTATCTCAATTTAAATAGAATGGTGATTAAATTTATTTCAATACTGAATTGCTGTAAATATATTTTTAATATTGATACTTCAATATATCTTGTTAGTGCAAAAACAAAAATAATTATTTGAACATTACTAATATTTTGCATATACTCACCCTTTTTCCGCACTCATAAATACTTGAAAAAATTCAACCTGCATTTTTTAATACACAAAGCTTTATCTGTATATTACATTATCCTGAATAAATAATATAATAATCGGTAAATAATGTCAATACTATTTTGACATCTTTTATTCCACCTGTTATAATTTTTTAGGTCAAATATTTTTATCCGTATGAGGAAAATATTTGTGGATTGAAATAGGATTATGTATTATATAAAAAAGAAGAACGCTGTTAAACTTCTATTAACTGCATTCTCTTTTTTATTTGTTATAAAACTTTTATTTTAAGACCTATTAACTTTGCGCTATTTATCTTAGACAGTTTAGTAGTTAATTTAAAATAATTACAGGTATTTACTAATCTCTCATTTTCTCCTCAAAATCGTATACGGCACAACCTCCTGCTTCACAGGCATGTATACAATCATCTGTGCATGGGGAGCTGTCCTTATGCTCTCTCCTTCATCGTTTTTCATAGCTTCTATAGTCTGTACAAAATAATCCTTTCCGGGGACCACAACCTCGATCTCATCCCCCACGATCATCCTGTTCCTTTGTTCGATTTTGGCAATTCCGGTCTCCCTGTCATATTCCAGGACCATTCCCACAAAGTCATAATCCCTGATATATGAACTGGTATTGTATATCTGGTCTTCTCCTGTGGTCTTGTTGAAATAGAAGCCGGTGGTATACTCCCTGTGGCTTGCTTTTGACAGCTCCGCCAGCCATTCGGGATCATACCTGTAATTTTCCGGATCGGACATATAGGCATCTATTGCCTTTCTGTAGGCACTTACGACAGTGGCAACATAAAAGGAGCTTTTCATCCTTCCTTCTATTTTTAAACTGAATATGCCCGATTCTACCAACTCCGGAATATGTTCAATCATGCATAGATCCTTTGAATTGAATATATAGGTCCCTCTTTCATCCTCATATACGGGATAATATTCACCCGGACGCTTTTCTTCAACCAGCTGGTACTTCCAGCGGCACGGGTGAGAGCAGGCCCCCTTGTTGGAGTCCCTGCCGGTCATGTAGTTGCTGAGCAGGCAGCGCCCCGAATAGGATATGCACATGGCCCCATGTATAAAGGCCTCGATATCCAGATCTTTTGGAGTCATTGCAGCCATTTCCCTTATCTCATCAAAGGACAGTTCTCTTGCGACAACTATTCTTTTTGCCCCCAAATCATACCAGAATCTGGCGCTCATATAATTTGTGTTATTAGCCTGTGTACTGATGTGTACTTCCATATCCGGTGCAGTACTGCGCACAATATTAAAAATTCCGGGGTCGGATACAATTACCGCATCAACGCCAAGCCCATCCAGTTGTTTTATATATTCCGGCAATCCCACCAGATCTTGATTGTGGGGGATTATATTTACAGTGACATAAACCTTGCAGTTTCTTTCGTGGGCAAAGTCAAGCCCCTCCCTCATAGCCTCAAGGGAGAAATTGTCCGCCGATGCCCTGAGACCAAACCTTTGCCCCCCGATGTAAACGGCATCGGCACCGAATAGTATTGCCATTTTAAGTTTTTCCAAATTCCCGGCAGGAGCCAGCAGCTCAACCTTTTTCATGTTTCCTCCGATATTTATTTGATATTTTTCTTATAACTTAGCGCAACACCATCTCCAATAGGGATAATGCCGGTTTCAAAGCTTTCATCCTGACAGAGCTTTTTCAGAAAGCTTCTCATACGTGTCACAATTGTTTTTTTGCGTCTGACAACCAATTCATCTGTGGCTATCATACCCTTGTAAAGCACATTATCAGATACCAAAAGACCTCCTGGAACAAGCATCCTCTTGCTCTGCTCAAGGAAATCATTGTACTGACCCTTGGCAGCGTCCAAAAAGATCATATCGTACTGCTTGTCCAGACAGCCCAGCACTTCCATGGCATCTCCGGCAATGACATTTATAGTATCCTGAAGGCCTGCGGATTTTATGTTTTTTCTGGCAAGCTCAATCATCCGGTCATCTCTTTCGATGGTATCAATAATTCCGCCCGGTTTAAGAAAGCCTGAGAACAGTATTGAAGAGTAGCCTATGGCCGTACCCACCTCAAGGATTTTTCCCGGACGGTTCATGTTTCCAAGCACCTTCATCATGGCAGCCACTTCAGGCTGTATGATGGGAACATGATTTTCGGCCGCATATTCCTCAAGCTCTGCCAAAAGCCCCGAATTAGGTTTTATTGTTGCTCTGATATAATCATTTATATATTCATAGTTTATCATGCCAATATCCTTTTTGTCCGTTAAGTCCTGACCATAAAACTGGGGTGGCTCAGCCACCCCAGTTTTATTTAGCCAAGCCATATTCCTGCATGGCTTTTAAATGTTCAGAATAATTCTTTGTAAACTTGGTCGTCCCGTCACCCTTTGCGATAAAGAACATATAATCCGTATCTTCGTCGGGATACAGGGCCGCATTTATTGAATCCATACCCGGAGAACAAATGGGCCCGGGCGGCAGCCCCGGATGGATGTAAGTATTGTAAGCATTGTCAATGGTAGTATCCTCATATGTCAGCTTTTCATGTACTTTTCCTTCGGTATTGAGGAATATATACTGAATAGTTGCACAAGACTGTAATTTACTATATTTAGCATCCTTTAATCTCTTATGGAAAACAGCAGAAACCATACGCCTGTCATTACTTGTATTTGCTTCTCTTTCAATAATCGATGCAAGGGTAATGATCTGATCCATTGTCATTCCAAGCTCTTTTGCCCGCTTATAATGTTCCTTTGTCAATTTATTGTTAAAGTTCTGAAGCATAACCGATATTATGGTTTTTTCACTGGCATTCATTGCAAACTCATATGTATCGGGGAATAAATAACCCTCCAGCATAAACTCACGGTTATTTACATTGCTTATTTGCTTGACAAAGTCGTAGTCATATTTCTCGTATTTCATGGCAGAATCAAATTTGTCCTCTATTGCCAGGCCCTTTTTTACAAAGGTCTTAACAATCTGCTTGTAGGTCAGGCCTTCAGGAATTGTAATCTTGACACTCTCGGGCTTGCCTATGAGAATGTTCATGATTGTGTCCAGTTCAAGACCTTTTGTCAATACATGCGTACCTGCCTGGTATCTGCCGTCATAGCCATTGAGCTTTGAAACCAGTTTGAATATCTGAGGCTTGTTTATAATTCCTTCGCTTCCAAGTATTTCAGCAATGTCATTAGTATCTGAGCCCATAGGTATGTCAACAAGTATTGCACCCTTGGAATCGGCCGGAATCTTTACAGTTTCTTTCACCTCATCGTCCCTGGAGGATTCTACCGTGCTTTTGTAGGAATAAATAGCTCCCACCGAAAAAATAAACAAAAATACCAGTATGCTGGCAAGTACAAATGCAAGCCGCTTGAGACCTGCACAGATAATAAATATTCCGAAAAACACTATCACAAGTCCAAGAACGGTAAGAAATGCATTCAGCGTTCCGTATTGGGCATCATAGCCTTTAAGTATGGTTCTGACATAGTTCATGATATTGGGAACAGATAAAAATATTCCTATGATTATTGATAAAATACCAAGTCCTGCAACTTTCAATTTTCTACTCATTAATACGTGACTCCATTCTA
>JAFABO010000169.1 GCA_023426005.1 Bacillota bacterium
AGGAGCTTTATGACAATAAGCAAAAGTACCAGGGAAAGAAGATTCAGGTCATAGGCTTTGTGTTAAAAGGCAAGGAGCTTTCCAAAAACGAATTTTATCCGGCCCGGCTGATGATGGCCTGCTGTACCGCCGATTTGCAGCCTGTCGGCTTGCTGTGCAGGTATACAAATGCACCGGAATTAAAGCAGGACAGCTGGGTGAAGGTTGAGGGAACTATTAAAATTATCGATTATAAAGGGGAGCAGACTGCAATAATAATAGCAGATAATGTTTCCAATGCCCAGAAACCCGAATACGACTATGTATACCCCTATTGACAGTATCTCCTGTTGGCAGCACCCCCGATTGACAATGATTCACAGGGATGATAACATTAAACAGTAGTTAGTTATTGCTAACCACATGGCAGCCGCTGGAATTTTACTATATGCCAAGGAGATGAAAATACAGGGAGGTCAATATGAGTATCCTTACCAGGGAAAAAGCTTACTACAGTTCGGAAATATCACTGGTATCCCAATCCGGGGATTGCTCGGTATACAAAATGTCCGGTGACGACGGAGACGGCATAATGACCTGTTATCAGGTTTTTCCGGGCGTAGAACTCATATACAATGATTTTCATACCGGCAATTGTTTTCAGAATACACATACCTGCGAAGACATAATGGAAATTAACCACTGCAGGCAGGGACGCTTTGAATGCGACTTCTGCGACGGCTCCTGCGTCTATCTGGAGGAAGGCGACCTTTCGGTAAATATGCTGGGAGTCAAGGCAGGAAATTCCTGCTTTCCTCTGGAGCACTACCACGGTGTTTCGGTGGTAGTAGAACTGTCTGAGGCCGCCCGTTCCATTTCCCGCGTTCTCAGCGACATTTCCATTGATCTCTATGACCTGCGTGACAGGCTTTGTCCCAATAACCGGTGTTTTATAATGCGTGCCAAGGATTCGGTAGAGCATATTTTTTCAGAGCTGTATAAGGTTCCTGATGAGATAAAGAAGGGATATTTCAAACTGAAGGTGCTGGAACTGCTGCTATTTCTCAGTGTTGCGGATATATCGGACATTCTTGAACGGCGCCGGTATTTTCAAAAGAGTCAGGTTGACAGCATAAAGTCAATTAAAGAATATATGATATCAAATCTTGAATACCATTATACCCTGGAGGAGCTGTCCATCCGCTTTGATATACCTTTGACGGCAATGAAGCTGTGCTTTAAGGGCGTTTACGGAACCTCCATCTATGCATTTATCCGGTCCTACAGGATGCAAGCCGCTGCCGCAATGCTGCGCCGGAGCGGAGAGAGCATATCCTCAATAGCAGGGAAAGTCGGATATATAAACTCCAGCAAATTTGCAGCGGCATTTAAGGAAGTTATGGGGATGAGTCCTTTGGAATACAGAAATAACACCGCATGCTAATTCTTGTCTTTTTGGAGCATATTTGATCCAACCGGAGCAGATAAAACAAAATCCAGGATTTATAATAGATGGTGGTTAGTGTATGCTAACCACCATCTATTATTTGAAAGGAGTAGTTTATGGAACAACATAAAAAGCAAAAAACAGGCTTATCCCGTCTTTTTGAAATAGCGGGCGAAAAAAAGGGCCTTCTGATAATTTCCGGAGTATTGTCATCAATCAGTGCTGCCTTCATGCTGGTTCCGTTTTTATCAGTTTACAGGATACTTGAAGAGCTCTTAAGGAATGCGGGAAATATCTCTGCTGTTAACAGAGATTATATGATACATTGGGGATGGATGGCCTTTTTAGGACTTATCGGAGGCTTGTTGCTCCTGTATGCTTCCATTATCTTTTCCCATGTTGCGGCCTTCAGGATTTTATACGGTATAAAAATGGGGCTGGCAAGACATATCGGCAAACTTCCTCTGGGGTTTTTAAACAGTACGGCAACAGGTACAGTCAAAAAGAATCTTGAACAGGATGTGGACAGAGTGGAGCTGTTTGTGGCACATACCATCCCTGATCTGGTTAACGCAGCCGCAACGGTTGTCATAATGTTTGTAATATTCTTCAGGTTGAACGGCTGGATGGCTCTTACAGTTATTCTTGCATTTATTTTCGGAACAGGCCTGCAAATGTCCATGATGTTCGGGAAAAAAGCCCAAAGGACTATGAAGGCATATTTTGACTCTCTTGAAAGGATACATGCTTCTGCCATACAGTATGTCAGGGGTATCCCCGTTGTAAAGATTTTCGGACAGACGATTCATTCCTTCAAGCGTTTCAATGATGATCTGTATGAATATAGAGACTGGGCAGTGAATTATTGCGATAAATTTGAAAACGGCATGGCTGTTTTCACGGTGGTTTTGAACTCCTTTCTGACCTTCATACTGCCGGTGGGGCTTTTAGTGCTCAGCAAAGACCCCGGCAACATTGCATTTGCACTGGTCTACCTTTTCTTTATCATCATGGTGCCCGGTGCGTCGGCACCGCTTTACAAGTTTACCCTGCTGGCATCGGGTACAAGAGAAATATTCGAGGGAGTGAGCCGCCTGGATGCCATTTACAGCCAGGAACCCATAAGGGAAACAGCCTCTCCTAAAACACCCAAAGGGCATGATATCGTGTTTGAGAATGTGAGCTTTGCCTATGAGAACAAGACAGAGGCAACACGGGTAGAAGCTTTGTCAAATATCAGCTTTACGGCAAAAGCAGGACAGATCACGGCTCTTGTGGGGCCCTCAGGAGGCGGTAAATCAACTGTAGCAAATCTCATTCCCAGGTTTTGGGACGTGACGGAGGGGGAGATAAAAATAGGCGGTGTAAATATCAAGGATATTCCGACCGAGGAGTTAATGAATACCGTATCCTTTGTTTTTCAGGATACCTTCCTGTTTTATGATACCTTGTTCGAAAACATCAGGGTCGGAAATCCGGATGCCACTGACGAACAGGTATACGCAGCAGCCAGAGCCGCCCAGTGCCACGAGTTCATTCAGAGCCTTCCCGACGGTTATAACACCCTGATAGGAGAAGGCGGAGTATTTCTTTCAGGCGGTGAGGAACAGCGTGTTTCAGTGGCCAGAGCAATATTGAAGAATGCACCCATTCTTGTACTGGATGAGGCAACGGCTTTTGCCGATCCGGAAAATGAATATAAAATGCAGATAGCTCTGAAAGAGCTCATTAAGGATAAAACAGTAATTATGATCGCCCACAGACTCTCCTCAATTAGAAATGCCGGACAGATAATAGTGTTGGAGAACGGCAGGATCAATCAGACAGGTGTTCATTCCGAACTGGCGGAAAAGGACGGCCTTTACAGGCGCATGTGGAATGCCTATAACAGCGCCTATGAGTGGTCATTAAACATCGGAGGTGTCAAGGCATGAAAATATTCAGTAATATTACCGTGGGACAGCCCGGAAAGTTAATAAAACCAATAGGTTTCACAATTATGTCCAATATCGTGAATGTAGTTCCTTTTATGCTTTCAATAGAAACAGTAAGAATTATTTTCGATTCATTTGCTTATCCCGAAAAAGGCCTTGATACAGGAAGGCTCTGGATAATTATCGGCGCACTTTTCGCATATATGATAATCATGTTCTTTGCTGAAAAACCTGCCTACCGCCATAGTTACCGCGATGCCTACGACATCTCGGCCTCTGGCAGAGCAAGTCTGGCCGAGCATCTCAGAAAGCTGCCGCTGGGATACATAACCTCACGTGACCCCGGAGATCTCGCCAATATGATGATGGGGGACTTTACGCTGGTTGAGACCGGAGTATCCCATATAGTCCCGCAGCTTTTCGGCGCACTTGTCATGCCGGTACTGGCATTCCTTTCACTGCTTTTTATCGATTGGAAGATGTCCCTGGCCATGTTTATTGCCCTGCCTGCGGCGATAGTAATTCTCTGGCTCAATACCAGGACCAACAAGCGTATGGCCGACAGGCAGATGAAGTCAAAACTGGACGCCGGAAACCGTTTGCAGGAATATCTTCTGGGAATCCGCGTAATGAAGGCCTATAACATGATAGGTGAAAAGTTTGAACGTCTGGAAAAATCCTTTCGCAAACAGATGAAGGAAAGTATCCGTTTTGAAGCGCTGTCAGGTCCCGTTCTGCTTTTAACAATTACCTTGATCCGCGCAGGACTCACTCTGATGGTGCTGACCGGCTCCTATCTCCTTGTGGGCGGAGAGCTTGATCTGCTGACCTTTGTGATGTTTCTTGTAATCGGTTCACGTGTATATGATCCTCTCAGCTCGGCACTAATGAAATTTGCAGAGCTCCGCTATGACGAGAGAGCCGGCGAAAGGATCCTCAACCTGATGAATGAGCCTGAGATGGGAGGGACAAACTTCCCCAGAGGCGGCACCGATATTGCCTTTGAGAATGTCTCTTTTGGATATGGTGAAAAGGAGATCCTCCATAATGTGTCACTTTCCATGAAGCAGGGAACCCTGACAGCTCTGGTCGGTCCGTCGGGCAGCGGTAAAAGTACTGTACTAAAGCTTTGCGCGAGGTTTTATGATCCCGGCAGCGGAAAAGTCACCTTTGGAGGCATTGACGAAGCTTCTATGGATCCTGAAAAGCTGATGCAGAAAATATCCATGGTATTCCAGGATGTCTACCTGTTTCAGGATACCATAGGCAATAATATCCGGTTCGGCAAGGAAAATGCCTCTCAGGACGAAGTCATTGCCGCTGCCCGGAAAGCCTGCTGCTACGACTTCATAATGAAGCTGCCGAAGGGCTTTGACACAATGGTAGGGGAAGGGGGCTGCACTCTTTCGGGAGGAGAAAAGCAGCGTATTTCCATAGCCCGTGCCATGCTTAAAAATGCTCCGGTCATCCTTCTGGACGAAGCAACAGCTTCACTGGATCCCGAAAACGAAGTGGAGGTCCAGAAGGCAATAGGAGAACTGATTGCAGGCAGGACAGTCATTGTTATTGCCCACAGGCTCAAAACCATTAAAAACGCAAACCATATTATTGTAATGGAGGAGGGGAGAGTATTTGAGGAAGGTACCTTTGAAGCTCTGATTGAGAAAAACGGTCTGTTTAAGAAATTATGGACAATTCAGTCCCAGTCGGTGGGATGGGAAATCTAACAGTATTTATACAATTAATATGCATTCATTGTCTTATTGGAGTTGTTTTATCCTAATGGAGTGGATTTTAAAAACGGTTTTTGATAAATTATTCATGATTAAATAAAAGCGCCAGGCCGGCGCT
The DNA here is from genome assembly GCA_023426005.1 of Bacillota bacterium. GTDB lineage: Bacteria > Bacillota > Clostridia > Acetivibrionales > DSM-1351 > Ruminiclostridium. The sequence continues at coordinate 5,212 of JAFABO010000169.1, forward strand.
TTTATTTAAAAATATAGTTAGCCACTGCTAACTTGCAATAAGGAGACAAAATATGGACAAGAAATTGAACGCAAAAGATCTCATTAACATAGGAATTTTCACCGCTATTTATTTTGTCGTGTTTTTTGCGACCGGAATGACAGGCTATATACCGGTTATGCT
>JAFABO010000239.1 GCA_023426005.1 Bacillota bacterium
ACTGGCCGCCAACCACCTGGAGCTGTTTTATAGCAGCCGGCCTGTACACATCACATGCAACCAGCAGCGGATTTTTTCCCTGCTTTCTCAGCAAATTTGCCAGTTTTCCCGAAGTAGTGGTCTTACCCGAACCCTGGAGCCCGCACATCATAAATACTGTCGGCGGCTTTGGCGCAAATGTCACCTTGCTTTGCTCCCTGCCAAGGAGTTCGATAAGTTCCTCGTGCACTATCTTGACAACCTGCTGCCCCGGAGTAAGGCTTTCCAGTACCTCCGACCCTATACATCTCTCTGAAATCCTGCTTATAAAATCCTTAACAACTTTAAAATTAACGTCGGCTTCGAGCAAAGCAAGTTTTATTTCTCTCATCATATCCTTCACATCTTTTTCGGATACTCTGCCCTGACCGCGGATTTTTTTAATTGTCTCTTGGAGCTTTCCTGATAAACCCTCAAAAACCGACATCCCAAAACCTCCAATTCAAACCGAGCTGATATTTAAAGCTTTCCCGAAGCTCTCAAATATAACTCTATATGCTGTTTACAAGCTCAGCCAGCTCACGCTTTGCGCGTTCCACAATTTCAGTGTTGTGACTGCTGAGTCCGCTTGTCTCAATGTTTTCAAATAATTTTCTGACCACTTCGGCCTTCTGCTTCTGCTCTGAAAACTTACTCAGCAGACCGAGCTTGTTTTCGTATCCATTCAATAATGCCCTGCCCCGCTTTTCATTGTCGTAGACACCCTGTCTGCTGATATTCAGCTGTTCCGCTATCTCGGACAGAGTGTAATCATTATTGTAATGAAGGTCCAGTATTTCATACTGTCTTTCGGTCAGCAGCTGACCATAAAAATCAAGCAGCAGAGAGGTTTCATAAACTTTGTCCATAAATGCTCCCCCAAGAAAATACGTTATTGGCATAATAAATTTTCTTGTTGCCTTGTAAGCAGTAATGCCTTTGTCAAGTGTTTTTGCTTTACTAAAATAGTTTAATGCACATGCTTTGCTTTGTCAAGTATTTTTACTTTACATCACTCAAATAATTCTTATTATTTTTACTGCTTATATTTAAAGTTTGAATTACTTTACTCTGTTTCTGACATATATATGCTTAATTTTTGAATTATTGGTGTCTCGCTCTTCTATATCAAACTCCTTCAACTTCTTTATGAGATGGGTGAGCTTGTAAAAACCGAAGTTTCTCGGGTCAAAATCCGGCTGTTTCTTAATTATAAGATTGCCCACATCACCTAAGAAAGCCCAGCCGTTCTCATCTTCAACATCATGGATTGAAACCGAGATCAGATTAATAATATCCTTGCCGATGGAAACAGCGTTGGACCTGGGTTCTTTTCCGGGAGCCTCATCTTTTTTCACACCGGTCTCGAAGGTGTTGTCTGTCTGTGAGGCACCGCTTATTATTTCAATATAAGTAAACTTGTCACAGGCTGAAATAAAAGGACTGGGGGTTTTTCTCTCACCTATTCCAAAGACTTTTTTACCTGATTCTCTCAGTCTTGTTACAAGACGGGTGAAGTCGCTGTCGCTTGATATTATGCAGAACCCTTCAACCTGGCCGGAATACAGCACATCCATCGCATCAATTATCATTGCGGAATCCGACGAATTCTTCCCCGAAGTGTAACTGTACTGCTGTATGGGGGTGATTGCATTTTCCAGAAGTACATTTTTCCAGCCTGAAATTGTCGGCTTTGTCCAGTCAGCATATATTCTTTTAATAGTAGGTGTCCCGAATTTGGCTATTTCCTCCATCACACCCTTAATATTGCTGTAAGGTACATTTTCAGCGTCAATTAGCACTGCAAGCCTCATTTCACTTGAATTCATTTTTATAATACGCTCCTCTCATTTTATCCTCAATTTTTGCCAAGGAAACTTTCAGAGAAAGTTTACGAGATAATTTTAACTATTAATATACTAACACATTTTGTTTTGTATCCAAAATATTTCTTGACTTTATTTTTTTAAACTTCAAAAGCCTCCGAAAAATTATGATTACCAGCCAAATATTTTATTGCAGTGAGATTGTGAATGTGTTATCATAGCTTATTAGCTGGTATTCTTTAGAAACCGGACTTTCATTATTCGGAAGCTGAAAAACAGCATTGGTTTAACGACTTATATCCCTTGCGGAATGAGAACGGAGGTTGATTATGAATAAATTCAATTCCATGTCAGGTTAGTACACTTCTTACGCAAGCCTTCATTAAAATATTACATCAGCTTTAATATACTTAGCTTATCCGCCCAGTACTCTTGTACAATATACATACATATCCTTCAATTCAAGAATAATACATTTAGTTTATATTGTTATAAATGCATGGGCTTGCATGATCAAATATTTTATATTCGTATCAATGAGGAGGTATTACTTTGAATAATAACGAAGAAAGAAAATTTTTAGGTGTTGAACAGTTATCTCTCAGGAGTCTTGTTATTGGATCGATTGGCTCATGTGTTATCACAGCAAGTTCCATGTACGTTGCACTCAGAATGAGCGCCCTTCCCTGGCCCACTATTTTTGTTGCCGTACTCTCCATGGCCCTCTTAAAATTATTCGGGAAAACAACAAATAATGAAATCAATATCACCCAGACAGCCATGTCAGCCGGTGCCATGGTGGCCGGAGGCCTGGCCTTTACACTCCCCGGTCTTTGGATCCTGGGCATATGGAAGGGTTCCGAAAATTTTTCTGACAACTATGTCAGAGTTCTTTTAATTGCCACAGCGGGTATGCTTCTGGGAAGTGTAACCTCATATATTTTGAGATACAGATTTATTGTTAAAAATGCGCTGCCCTATCCAATCGGTCAGGCTGCAGCCGAAACCATCAAGGCCGGTGACGAAGGCGGAAAAAAATCCGTTGTATTATTCGGGACCATGGCTGCCTCCACTCTTTACACCTTTCTCAGAGACCAGCTCAGAATGGTACCCGACGCTTTTATGTTCAAAAACTCCATAGGTATTTGGAACTCACCCATGGCAATAGGTATGGGATATATTCTGGGAACTCTCTATACGGGAGTCTGGTTCCTGGGTGCGTTGATTTCAAACGCTTTTCTTATTCCTTTCGGACCAAAGCTGGGGCTTTTTGCCGATGCTGCGGCCGCCACCTCCTTTGCAACAGCAGCTGGAATAGGACTGCTTGTTGGGACAGGGCTTGGAGTAATAATCGGGATTTTTATCTCAGGAATCAAAAAACTGCTTTCGCCAAAAAAAGATAATTATCCGGAAGCTGCCGGGGCTAAAAAGAAGTTTTTTGATTACAGCAGGATTTTGATTTTTTCAGCCACCGCACTGGCTTTCATACTGTCAGTGGCATGCGGTTTATCGGTAATCCCCTCGGTATTGCTGATCATAGGTGTATTTATTGTTTCGATAATGGCCGCTACAATAACAGGCCAAACCGGCATCAACCCCATGGAGATATTCGGAATTATTGTCCTTCTGGGAATCAGGATTTTTATAAATATCGACGCTGCCGACGCACTGTTTGTGGCGGCTTGTGTTGCTGTAGCCAGCGGCTTTTCAGGAGATTTATTCAACGACTACAAAGCCGGCCAGGTACTTGGGACAAATCCAAAAGCCCAGCTGATTTCTCAGATAGTCGGCGGCGTATTCGGAACTGTGGTTGCTTCCATTTCTTTATTCGCCATTATAAACCAGTTTGGTGAAGTAGGTACGGGAACAGCTCTTCCCGCAGGTCAGGCCGTTGGAGTATCCGCCATGATAAATGGCATTGGAAGTCCGGTTGTTTTCGGCGTTGCGGCAGCAATAGGTGCGGCGTTGTATCTCCTGGGCCTGCCCACTGCCACTCTGGGAATCGGACTGTTCCTCCCCTTTACCATCTCCGCCGCAGTTTTTCTTGGCGGAATAATCCGCTTTATAAGCGACAGGCTCAGTGGTAAAAAATCGGATGAAACAGGCAATGTTGCCGCGTCAGGTTTGCTTGGAGGAGAAGGTATTACCGGAGTTGTAATAGCACTTGCAAGAATGTTCACCGTTTCATAATGATACAAGCTTATTTTTAAGAAGTTTTTGAATACTAATAATTACAAGTAATTACAAGGAGTGGTTTTGTGGGTAAAGTTATTGGAATAGATATCGGCGGCAGCACAACAAAAATAGTAGGCTTTGACGGAAAGGCCATGATAGCTCCGTTACTGGTTCGTGCAAATGACCCTATAGCATCTGTTTACGGCGCATTTGGAAAATTTCTGACTATTCACGCATTAAAAATTGAGGATATAGAAAGAATCATGATTACCGGAGTGGGGTCTTCTTTTATAAACAACAGGTTATTTGGAATTCCTACCGGAAAAGTAGATGAGTTTATGGCAATAGGCATGGGAGGCCTTTTCCTCAGTAACCTGAACAAGGCCATCATCGTCAGCATGGGGACCGGAACAGCCCTTGTAAAAGCTGAAAACAACATGGCAGTCCATCTTGGCGGTACCGGTGTCGGCGGCGGAACTCTCCTGGGACTGTCAAACAGAATGCTCAATGTCCGTCACTTCGACGAGCTGATCGAAGCAGCCAGCGGCGGCGATCTCTCTCATGTGGACCTGACCATCGGCGATATTTCCAAGGAAGCGATGGAAACACTGCCCAGCGAAACCACTGCCTCAAACTTTGGAAAAATCAGTGATCTGGTCACAAAATCAGATCTGGCCATGGGAATAATAAATCTGGTATTCCAGACCATTGGCATGATTGCAGTATTTAACACAAGAATAGATAAAATAAAAGATGTGGTCCTGACAGGAAACCTTACCAATGTTCCCCAGTCAGAGTATATTTTCAAACAGCTCAGCAAGCTGTATGATGTGAACTTCCAGACACCTTCCAACGCTGAATATGCCACTGCTGTGGGTGCCGCCATATGTTTCAGGCAAAATGTGGCCTTCCGGGAGGTTCAATAAAAGATAATTAATCACAATTGATGAAGCTTAAGCATAACAGCTTAAGTTTCATCCGGTATTGGGGGCATTTTCCCTTCTTTCCCCTGTTCGTCAAATGTTATATATATCGTTAGTGCCATAATTTGTTGAATATATGAATATTTTGTAATATAATGTTGTATGTTTATTAATTATGAAAGAAGGTACATAAATAATGGGAAGCAGGTATATTAACGACATTGCTCTTAACATGGCTCCAGAAGATGTTGAGAGCGCAATACAGCAGTATTTGAGAGGTAAGGATTTCAAATTGGTGTTTGAAAAGGGAGAACAATATTACAAAACCGGAGGAGTCATGTTCCCGCTTCAAGGTTTCAAGTATGGCTATCAAAACGGTATCCTGCATTTGGAAGCCTGGGTCGGCAAAATCGGAAAAGAAATGAACATAGGTGATGGAAAGTTTTTTGGGGCGGCAGCAAAAATACCCTATTATAATAGTATTTTAGCCTTACTGGAGACTTTGGAAAGGGTAAAATCAGCATATTATCAACAAACAGGCGGACAAGTACAAACACCTGTACAAGAACAGGCAGGCATGCAGGTACAAGCTCCCCCCGTGTATGCACAACAATTTGAAGGCAACAACCAAGCCACTTCTGCCGTAGCCGATGAAGTTAATAAATCCAATAACAGAAATGCAAAAATTGCATTCTGGCTATCCATCGCTTCTTTAATATTGGTATTTGGCTCCAAATTCAGTCTACTGCTTAATTTAGCTTCCTATACACTGGCAATCAAATATGGCCTGAAATCACAAAAATCGGGACTTGCAATCGCTGCAATCGTTATAAACTCAATAGTTATTTTCATTACATTGTTAATTTTATTTATAGCATAAACATTATTTACCGGCGCTGAAATAACGCACCAGCATCCGCAGCAAAAATTAAACACCATTATGAGTACACGCCTGAAGCGGGGGAAGCACAAGCATTCAGCTGCACCGGTTCCAGGCATGTCCTTATTGAGCGGTTCTTAACAATTTACACTTTTTTCATCACCAGTGTTGCATTATGCCCTCCAAAGCCAAAGGAATTTGTCAGAGCATATGACATATTTGTTTCTTTTCCCGTGTTGGGCACACAATTCAGGTCGCACTCGGGATCAGGAGTTCTGTAATTTATTGTGGGAGGCAGGAAACCTTCCTTTAATGCATGTGCGGTAATAATGGATTCAATGGCTCCCGCAGCTCCCAGGAGATGTCCGGTCATTGATTTGGTGGAACTTACAGGCAATATTTTTGCATACTCACCAAAAACAGTTTTAATTGCCTGCGTCTCACTTTTATCATTGAGCTTGGTAGAAGTCCCGTGGGCATTCACATATCCAATATCCAAAGCTGTTATTCCGGCATCTTCAACCGCAAGTTTCATACACCTTACCGCTCCTTCCCCGCCCTCGGCCGGTGCAGTAATATGATAAGCGTCATTTGTACAGCCATATCCTACAATCTCAGCAATGATTTTTGCTCCGCGTTTCATTGCAAATTCATACTCTTCAAGGATCAGGACACCTGCTCCCTCGCCAATGATGAAACCGTCCCTGTCCATGTCAAAAGGTCTGCAGGCAGTTGAAGGATCGCTGTTTGTCGTCATGGTCTTGTTTGCACAAAAGCCTGCAAGTGCCAGCCTTACTATAGGGGCCTCGGCGCCTCCGGCTATCATTACATCGGCATCACTCCTCTGGATTATCTTGAGAGCATCACCTATGGAATTGACAGAAGAAGCGCAGGCTGTGACCACACATTCGGCGAAGCCCTTTGCCCCATATCTGATGGCAATGTTTGCAGCGGCAATATTGGGAATCATCATTGGAACGAAAAATGGGCTAACTCTTCCGGGACCCTTTTCCAACAGGATCCTATGCTGGTTTTCCAAGGTTTCCAGGCCGCCTATTCCGGTTCCGATAATGACGCCCAGCCGGTCTTTATTCAAACCTTCCATATCTAATTTTGAATCCTCTATGGCCATCTGGGCGGCAGCCACTGCAAACTGTGCGAAACGATCCATTCTTTTTATTTCCTTTTTATCAATAAACCCCGATGGATCAAAGTTTTTAATTTCTGCACCGACGGTGGTAGGAAGTTCTGAAACGTCAGCTCTCTCAATTTTACTGATTCCTGATTTACCTCTTTTTATATTGTGCCAGAACTCCGCGGTACTGTTTCCAAGTGAGGAAACCACTCCGGTACCGGTAATAACAACACGTTTTTTCATAAAAATACCTCCTTTTCCCATAAAATAATTCAACTCCACTCCCTGAAAGTATAGGGGTTGAGTGAAAGCCGGGAATGATTTACATTAATAAAGATAACATGTATAATTACTTAGAAATGAACAGATATTGCTTTTTTGATTTGAGGTATAGAATTGTGATAAATACTAAGGAAACCATCAGCACATGTATTGACTTTGTTGAGAAGAATATTTCAAACAGATTTACGCTGGATGATCTGGCGCTTTATACAGGAGTGTCAAAATATTACCTGCACAGAATATTTAAGTCCTTGACCGGTCAAGCCATCATGGATTATGTCCAATCAAGAAAACTCACCTCCAGCATAAACGAGCTTATCAATACAAATATGAGAATAATAGATATCGCCATGGAATACGGCTTTGATCATGAACAGTCATATATAAGAGCTTTCAGAAAGAAATTCGGATATACTCCGTTAAAAGTAAAATCCGAGCAATTGTCACTTCAAATCCAGGAAAAAATCAATATAAACGATATTATGTCGGTGCAGAATTCCGTTACCTTTAAACCGTTCTACATCTTTAAACAGAAATTCAACATTGTTGGGAAAAAGTATAAAATACAGAGCAGATCAGGTGATAATGCCGCTAACACCCATGGCAAAGAATTTTTTTATAATCACAAAAACAGAATAGCAAGCCCTGTCAACCCCGACATATATTTCGGATATACAGATTGGAGCAATTATGAGGATGGATATGTAAGCTATATCCCTTCGGTCCAGGTTCCTGATTTGAGAGATATCCCCGAAGGAATGACGGGCATATCCATTCCCGCCCATAAATATGTGGTTTTCCGCTTTGTCGGTTTTTTCCGCCCGGACGATATAAAGGGCAGACAGGTAGGAAGGGTGCTGGTGCATTTATACCGCAGGTGGATCACAAACTCAGGTTTCAAATCGGCCGCACCTTTCGAATTTGAATATATAGACACAAGCCTGTCAAATGATAACTATTGTGAATTGGATATTTACCAGCCAATAAAGGACCGGGAAAAGGTTTTTGATTCATAAAGCTCCCAAAACTGCCAAATTGCCCTATATTTCTGCAAGGACAAGCTTTCCCTGTCTCCTTGTTTTCTCCATATCAATTATCCTCTGATTGGCAGAACCCCTGAATTTCAGCAAGAGATCCTTCCGGCCCAATATAAACGGACCGTCCACCAGCAGATCTGTGTTTTTCAAAAGTCCGGCATAGCCCTCTCTCTGCTCCGAAAGCTCAAGCAGCTGCTCATAGGTATACCCCGTGTAGGTTATTACAGTGAGGCCCAGTTTTTTGACTTCACCTGCAAGAATCGAGCAGGCTGAAGCCTGTTCGAAGGGATCTCCTCCGCTTAAGGTTATTCCGTCAAGAAGCGGGTTCTTTTTTATATCATTTAATATTTTTTCGATTTCGAGCATTTCTCCGGCATCATAGGGATGGGTCTGGGGATTGTGGCAGTCCGGACAGCTGTGTGAACAGCCCTGGGTAAAGACCACCATGCGGATGCCCGGCCCGTCGGCAATAGATTCATTTATAATTCCGGCAATTCTCAGCTGTACACCCATATATTCCTCCCATGCTGTACTTGCATTTGTTCCACACACATAAAGCTTAAATAGCTCGGTACTGTACAATTGCACTAGAAAGCTGACAGTTTAAATCACATCTATACTGTACAACATCTCTAAAAAATACAATTAAACTTTAAGTATATCTATGCCGTACAATTGCACTAAAAAACTGAATAGTTTAAGTACATCTATACTGTACAATATCTCTAAAAAATACAATTGAACTTTAAGTATATCTATACCGTACAACTGCACTAAAAAACTGAATAGTTTGAGTACATCTATACTGTACAATGCCTCTAAAAAATACACCTAAACTTTAAGTATTTCGTACTGTACAATTGCACTAAAAAAACTGAATAACGATACTGAAAGTATCATTATTCAGTTTTTGACCCATATTTTACATGTGCTTTACTCTGTCCCTTACCTCTGCCTGCTTCGCGTCGTTGAAGCGTTCAAGCGTTCCCACCAGGTAGCCCGTGATACGCCTGATTCTTTCAAATTTTCTGTCGCCTTCTTCCCTTCCGCAGCTTGGACAGGTGTCTCCGATTATTCCGGTATAGCCGCAGACAGGGTCACGGTCCACAGGATGGTTGATTGAGCCGTAACCTATTCCCGACTCCTTCATTGCCCTGATGATCTTCTCAAAGGCGTCCAGATTGTTTAAAGGATCACCATCCACCTCGACATATGTAATATGGCCTGCATTTGTCATTTCATGATAAGGCGCCTCGATTTTTATTTTGTCAATGGCATTTATCTTATGATATACAGGAACGTGGAAGCTATTTGTGTAATATTCCCTGTCGGTAACTCCTTCAATAACTCCAAAGAGCTTTTTATCATATTTTATAAATCTTCCGCAGGTGCCTTCTGCAGGAGTCGCTATCACACTGAAGTTCATTTTGTATTTCTGGCTGGCCTCGTCCATCCTTTTTCTCAAATAGCCGATGATCTCCAGGCCGAGATTCTGGGACTGCTCGGACTCCCCATGGTGCTTTCCCGTGAGAGCTTTCAAGCATTCGGCCAGACCTATGAAGCCGATTGTCAATGTACCATGCTTCAACACTTCCCCGACTTCATCCTCCCAGTCAAGTTTGTCAGAATCCAGCCAGACCCCCTGTCCCATGAGGAATGGGAAGTTTTTAACCCTCTTTTCGGCCTGTATCAAATATCTTTCATAGAGCTGGTCAATAACCAGGTCTATTTTCTTGTCAAATTCATCAAAAAACATATTGAGGTTTTTATTGCTTTTCAAAGCAATCCTTGGCAGATTGATGGTAGTAAAGCTCAGATTTCCGCGGCCGAAAATGGTCTCCCTGGACGGATCATAAGTGTTGCCGATTACTCTTGTCCTGCAGCCCATATAGGCAATCTCGGTGTCCGGATTCCCTTCCCTGTAGTACTTAAGGTTATAGGGGGCATCAATAAATGAAAAATTCGGGAAAAGTCTTTTTGCGCTCACACGGCAGGCCAGCTTGAACAAGTCGTAGTTGGTATCTCCATGCTTGTAATTTACACCGTCTTTTACCTTGAAAATATGTATGGGGAATATGGGTGTCTCACCATTTCCCAGGCCTGCTTCTGTAGCGAGCAAAAGGTTCTTTATAACCATTCTTCCTTCCGGAGAAGTATCCGTACCGTAATTAATCGAACTGAACGGTGTCTGTGCTCCTGCGCGGCTGTGCATTGTATTCAGATTATGTACAAATGCCTCCATTGACTGGAAGGTTATCCTGTCGGTCTCGCTTTCTGTCTTTTTAACTGCAAAAGCCTGAGCCTTATCCAGAACCGCTTCATCCTTTACATATTCAAGAAGGTACTTCTTTTCTGCCTTTATATAGGCTTCCATCCTGTTCAGCAAAGGTTTTAAATTATGTTCCCTGTTTACCAGCTCGCTCACTGAGTTTATTTCGGTCTCCATATCCTGGTCCAGCAAGAGTTCGAGTGACTTCCTAAGGTTTTGCCTGTAGCCTCTTTCAAAGGTTTTGGCAACTCCGAGAGCCATTCCATAGTCAAAGTTTGGAATGCTCTGCCCGCCGTGCTGGTCGTTCTGGTTTGATTGAATGGCAATACATGCAAGGGCGGAATAGCTGTTTATATCATTTGGTTCCCTCAGATAGCCGTGTCCGGTGCAGAATCCTCCCTTGAACAGCTTGACAATATCAATCTGGCAGCAGGTAGTTGTCAGGGTAAGAAAATCCAGATCGTGGATATGTATGTCTCCTTCGTTATGTGCCCTTGCGTGCTCAGGCTTCAAAACATACATTTCATAAAACTGTTTTGCACCTTCCGAACCATATTTCAGCATGGTGCCCATTGCCGTGTCACTGTCTATGTTGGCATTTTCTCTTTTTAAATCGTTATCTTTGGCATCTTTAAAGGTCAGCTCCTCATATACCTTCATCAGGCGTGTATTCATCTCCCTGACCTTTGTTCTCTCAGCTCTGTATAATATAAATTCCTTGGCAGTCCTGGCATGTCCGGTTTCAATCAGGATCTTCTCAACTGCATCCTGGATTTCTTCAACGTCCGGCACTCTTTTGTCCATTGATTCCTCAATGAAGGCTACAACCTTTTCAGCCAGCTCCATGGCGGTTTTGTAATCCTTTCCCCCTGTTGCGCTTGCCGCCTTAAATACCGCACTGGCTATCTTCTCGATGTTAAAAGGTACTTCTCTTCCATCACGTTTCTTGATTTTGGTAATCATTTGTAACTTGCCACCCCTCTAAATATTTTACACAGCATTTCATCAAAACAGCACAATAAATATGAGCAAGGCTTATCGCTCAACAGTGAATACGTTTATGTCTTTTCTCAATATTTAGTTTGACCAAACGCGATAACCGGAATGTGCCGGCTTTATATAAAATTTACAAATTAATATTTGAAACTGTTTGAATTGTAGAATTATGTAATATCGTGTTATAAAAAATTTCCTTTTTAAATGCCATATATTGTGTATTAATACTACCACCAAGCAACATATTGTGTCAACATGTAATTAAATTAGTATTACTAGTTTTTTCCCAATTTTTCTTTATAATATTTACTTTTTTGCCATTTCTCTGTTTTTTGAGAAAAATTATATCGAATATTATATTTAGAAGTACTAATAATATATATGAAACTATTTTCCTTACAGAAAAGGAGTGATATTAATGAATCTGTTTAAATCACACAACAACCACAATATAGAGTGCAGCATATATACCTGTGCAAATCATAGCAAAAGTGACGGGTATTGTGCCTTAAACAAAATCAAGGTAGGTACTCACGAAGATAATCCTACAGAAATTGAATGCACCGACTGCCAATCTTTCGAAAGGAAATAGCACCTTTGCGATACAGTTCCGGCAGGGCACAATAAAGCCAGGGCATAATCGTCCTGGCCACTTTTTATTGTACGGATTTAAATTTTGGTTTTAATCCCTATAAATCCATGCTGTTTAATAATTTCTTCAGTTCAATGAGCTCCTCCCTGGAAAGTGTCACACCTTTACCCATTTTCTCATGCTCCGGCGACCAATCGCGTATGTCATATTTAGGGGACCTGTCGTTCCAGCTGATAAGGTTCAATTCCTTATACCAGCCCTTATTTGACTCTGATAAAACCCCAATACTCTCTGTTATTTCATATTTTATATCAGCCATAGCCTTGCCTCCAATCTGCGTATAAAACGCGTAAAAATAAACCGGTATTTTTATATCAGATCTGATAATTTTTCATCCTTAAAGGCACCCAGCATAGCTGCTCCAACTATTATACCGGCATTGCCCATCTCGGCCATTTTAAACTCCGGTATATGTAATTCCTTACAGTAGATTTTTTCCCTCAAAAGATCCACCAGCGGATAAACAAGGCTATTTCCCAGCTTGCTGATAGGTCCGGCCAGTATAACCACTTCGGGCATTAAAATATTTACAATATTGGCAAGGCCCTCGGCAAAATAAATAACATATTCCCGGCATACCTGCTTGGCCATTTCGTCACCTGCTTTGGCAGCTTCGAATATGGTGAGCTCGGTTATCTGGTTATTGCAGCAGCTCGAAGCAATATTTGCAAGTATTGAATCGGGATATTTTTCAATTAACTGTTTTGTCTGACTGATTAATGCCGACGCAGAAGCATACTGCTCCCAGCAGCCTTTTCTTCCGCAAATACACGGCCTGCCGTTAAAATCTATCACCATATGTCCGAACTCCGTCCCTCCAAAATTCAGACCATTGTAAATACAGCCTTCCAGTATGATACCTCCGCCAATACCAACTCCTACCTTGACAGTAAGAGAATTGCTGGTACCGTATGCAGCTCCCAGCAAATATTCGGCGATTGCAACACAGTTTGCATCGTTTTCAACATAGACCGGAACATTAAAATATTTTTGAATCTCCGCTCTGACATTAGCGTTATTAAGATTCATTGAATAGTTTTTAAGTACTATCCCATTAAAATTGTCGGTTATTCCGGGACATCCAACGCCGATATATCTGACACTTTTGATCTCAAGATCTTCATCACTGAGAATTTTTGAGATCAATCCGCACATATCCCTCATGATCTCTTCAAATTCCCGATCCTTGTTGGTGGGAATAGTGTCACGACGCAATAATTTTCCATTCTTGTCCAAAATTCCGGCTACTATGTTTTTTACACCCAGCTCAATTCCAATACTACATTTCATAATTTAAACGCCTCGACTCATAAATAATTTATTACTTAATTATATATTAATACATAACGCACAATAGAATAAATAAGTATTTAATCATATTTCGGATTATTTAAAACAAAATCATCGTCACGCAGCTGCAGCGGCATGACAGATACCACTATATGCTTATGCTTGAGCAGCTCTCTTTCAATATAATATCTTGTATTGTTATGAAGGATCTTATGCCACCATTTCTTTACCGCAAATTGGGGAAGGATTACTGTTATCATGTCCCCGTCCTCATAATCATACTCAGCCGATTCAATGAATTTCAGCAAAGGATCTACAACTTTTCTGAAAGGCGAGTATTTTGTAATTAACGGAATATCTATATTCAGAGCATCAAATTTTTCCTTTATTTTTTTTGCACTTTCATCATCGATTGCCACACTGAAAGCTACAACATTTTCAGATATTGTTCTGGCATACCGCAGTGCTCTCAGACTGGACCTGTTGATACTCTCGATGGGCACTATTACTCTATTTGTATAGGCTGCCCTATTTATGTCGAATGCGGCAATTTCTTCAGGTTTTAACCTGAGCTGCCTCATAACCGCATTGTAATGCTTCTTTACCTTGAAAACCAGAAAGATCAATACAGGAATCAATATAACTACAAGCCAGGCTCCTTCTTCAAACTTGGTAAAGGCGATTATAACGACAACTATTGCGGTGACAACCGCACCAATGCCATTGATAAGAGCCTTGTGCCTCCAGCCTTTTTCCTTGCTGTTTTTCCACTTTACAAACATTCCTGTCTGGGCAAGTGTAAAAGAAATAAATACACCGATGGCATATAAGCCCAGCAGACTGGTTACCTTTGCTTTAAATACAATCATCAGTATTGAGGCAACTATGGACAGTAATATTATGCCATTGTCATAGCTGAGTCTGTCTCCTCTCATACTGAGCTGCCGCGGAGCGTAGCCTTCCTTTGCCATAAGGGATATGAGCATGGGAAAGCCCGAATATGCCGTATTTGCTGCCATTACCAGGATAATGAAGGTTGTAGCTGTTATATAGTAAAACATAAAGTTGTGTCCGAAGATTTCTTCAGCTATGAGCACAAGCATTGCATTCCCCTGTGGATTGACCTTATAAAGATTTGCCAGTACCGAGCTGCCTCCGAATAAAATGAGTATGATCATAGACAATAGGAACAGAACTCTTTTTGCATATTTTGTACTTGGATTTTTAAAATTCGGAACAGCATTACTGACTGCCTCAACGCCTGTAAGGGCAGTACAGCCATTTGAGAAAGCCCTCAGTATGAGGATTATCGACAAAGGCTCTACGACAGACGGCATATTCTTTGGCGGGGGCGGCACATACCCGCTTTTTATATTGATTAGTCCCCATACAATCATTGTAACAATGCCAAAAATGAACAAATATGCAGGTATTCCAAATATTCTTGAAGATTCTCTTATTCCTCTTAAGTTTCCTATCATAAGAAGAACTACCAGAGCACATGCAATCAATACCGAATAAGGTTTGAATTCCTTAAAGGCCGTTGTAAACTGTTCAACGCCCGAGGATATACTAACGGCAACTGTGAGTATATAATCCACAGCCAGAGCAGCTCCTGCCGTAACACCTGCGTGTATGCCGAGATTCTCCTTGGCTACTACAAAAGCACCGCCTCCATTGGGATAACTGTCTATTATCTGTCTGTACGACAGCATCAGAAGCATAAGCAGGCAGATAATTGAAACTGAAATAAACGACATCTGTCTGTATGCGCCCAGGCCGATGAGAGGTATCAATACCATCAGCACTTCCTGTCCTGCATATGCAACAGAGGATATTGCATCACTCGATAAAATAGGCAATCCCCAAAGGACGCCCATTTTCTGATCATTAAGAGCTTCATTCTTTAAAGGTCTGCCCACTAAAACTCTTCTTATTTTCTTATACATAACAACTCCACCTGTCTACTACACTGTAAATAATTTTAACCCATTTGCCAAAGTGGATAATAATTGCAGCTTGGAATATCTGGCATTTAAAAATAACTATTGTATTCTATTCCTTTTTAATTGGATTTACAATATAATTTTTTAATATATTTTTACTATTACATAAGATAGTATTATATACACTTTTAATAATTTAGCAACAGATTTTTTATAATTTATTCATAAATTCTGAGTAATTTTCTGTTATATTTATTTATTCAGGCCTTTTATTATGATTCTATAATTATTGATAAAAATATTATATGGATTGGGGCTGTTTTTATAAGTTAAAAAAAATGGATGGACTCCAACGCGAAATCCATCCATTAGCTTTTATTTCTATTATTTATTTCTATTTATTTCCTCAAGCTCTCTATAAGATCGCTGATTTCCTTTGACTGCTTCATTAAGTCATCAAGTTTTTTCTGAATTTCATCCAGCTTGGCCTGGTCAAGCTGACCGTTTTTACCGGCCGGCGGGGTTCCGGTATCAGTTGAGGTCTGTTCGGCAGGCTTATTATTGCCTTCATTTGGCACCTCTCCGTTTTGGTTTTCTTCAGCCTGATTCTGTTCCTTCTGGTCCACTGTTGGCAATTTATTGCCGGTCAGTTTCAGATCCCCTGCAAACAGGTTATTCAGCGCATCTTCAAGGTTATTTCCGATTCCATGCTTGAAATCGGTTCCTTCCTGATACCCCACCACTACCTTTTTAACCTGAGGTATTGAGGAGTCGCTTTTTGACTGGATGTATATGGGTTCCACGTAGAGTACGCTGTTCTCTATGGGTATTACCAGTAAGCTGCCCTTAAATACATTGGATTTACCCTGTCCCCACAATGTATTGTACTCGGATATTTCACTTATCTGGTTTATATTGACCTCAACCTGGTCCGGTCCCAGTATATTTGTGTTCTTCGGGAAGTTGAAAAGTATCATCTCACCGTAATTATCCTTTGAATTTCGTACAGCCAGCCAGGATATCATATTATGCTTGCCTGCCGACGGAGTGAATGGCCTCATGAGTATCAGCTCTTCTGTATTGCCCAGATCACCGGGGAGCTTGATCATATTGTAGTAGGCATCTATGTCCCTGACTTTATCGGGGCTGCTCTCATCGGGATATTTGGCAATATTCCAGGCATCCTGATTTGTATAGAAATTCGATATGTTTTCCTCATGCTCATTGGGGTCAAGATGGTATTTCTTTAAGACCTCAGTCTGTATCTTGAACAAGGTTTCAGGATATCTAGTATGTGAAGCTATATCCTCCGGCAGCGGCTCCTTTGAGAATACCTCCGGATAAACCTTCTGATATGCCTGGATTATAGGATCTTCCTTATCTATCACATAGTACCTGACAGTCCCGTCATATGCGTCAACAGTTATCTTCACCGAATTTCTGATGTAGTTTATACCGTTCAGAGCCCTCAGGTCGGGCTCGCTGCTCTGGGTATAAATGTTTTGTGCATAGGGGTAGTTATCTGAAACGGTATATGCGTCCAGCACCCATTTGAGCCTTCCGTCGGAGGTTATTGTCATGGCAGGGTCGGAATCAACCTTCAGGAACGGAACTCCTTTTTGGGCTCTTTCCACAACATTTCTGTTCAGCAGTATCTGTGAATCGGAATTTATATTGCTGGACACCAGTATGTTTGCATCCATGTACTTGGTTGCAAACAGCACTCTGTTCAGCAGATTGAGCTTTATTTTTTCTGTGTCTCCGGCCTCAAAATAGTTGACTGCGGTACCGTCATAATCAATTTCAGCCTCTTTTTTAGAGGCTTTGGGATTGACAATGACAAAGTTATTGGTCAGTTCTCCGTAATATATCCTGGGTTCGGTAACATTGAGAGTTTGCTTGTCAACTGTATCCATTTTCAGGCCGCTCAATAAAAATTCCACCTGGCCCTGTGCAGTCACCTTGTTTATGGGGTTGACAACCACTCCGTAACCATGGGTGTATTTGAAAGTCCTGTTGACAAAGTTTTGGTTCTGAAGATTTGCCGTATTGATCTCTCTTGCAGAAATGAGTACGGGTATCTCTTTGCCGTTTACGGTATAATTCAAAATATCCCCTGTTGAAAAGGTGTAAAAGTTTGTATTGCTTTGAAGCTGTTTATTACTGTTAAGAGTTGGGACATAATCAACAACTCTTATGTTGTCGATGGTATTTCTGTTATTTTTGATTATTTCGGGTGTTAAATCTTCTATGGTTTTGAAATCATACTGTTTTATTTTATCAAGTCCATAGGCTGCCCTTGTTTCAATCATATTGTTTTTCAGATAATTCTTTTCATATTCAAATTCATTCGGTTTAACAAAAACCGTCTGAATTATTCCTGAGGTTATTGTGACCAGTATAAACAGTACAGGATAGACAGCTATGGTGACAGCGGCTTTTTTCAGCTTCCCCTTCCACATGAAGAGAAAAGCAATAATAACTATGGCCAGTACAATTATAGGTGCAATAGTATAAAACCTGATCCATATATTTGTGCTGGAGAAGCCTGAGCCGATTACTCCTGTTTCGGTAAAGCTTGAATATAAGAGTCCCTCTCTCTGAAACTTGTAGGATACCGATTTGAGTACAAAAAATATGGCTACGTTTAACAGGTTGTGTCTGAGCAATATTTTATCTTTAAGTGCGTCCGCTGAAAAAGTATTGTTCAAAGCCGTCAGCAGTATCAGGACATAATAGATTGCCGAATAGATCACAATGAACAGCCACAGGTTGGATATAAAGTCCAGAAGCGACATGTAAAACGGCCTTTGAAACATATAATATCCGATATCCTGCCCGAATTGGGGATCGACCCTTCCGAATTTAACCGAATTCAGGAACAGGAGTGCTTTACCGTAAAAATAATCCTTGGTCAGGTATGCCCCTATAATTCCTATGATTAAAGCAATGGGGGCATTATACATTTTTCTGGCTTCCAGATTATTATGAGCAAAATATTTCTTAAGATTTTTAATAATGAAAATGTTTGAAATATATACAAACAAACTTATTGCAATAAAGCTTAGTAAAATAAAGATAATCTTATACAGCAGATTTGTTGTAAAAACCGATGAATAATCTGCTTTTGGATTCAGTTCCCTGAGCTGAATCAATTCCATGTATATGGAACTACCTACTACAGCAGCAACAACCAAAACTGCAAGTATGACAAAAAATGTAATTTTGCCCGTATTGCTCTTCTTACTTTTTTCCTTGTAGTAATCATAATTTATTTCTTTTTCCATGTTTACTCCTTTCGGCCCATTCCCCGGTCAAATACCCCTGAAATTAATTTTCTAAGGCTTTGAGACACACTGTGACATCACTTATACCACTTTCTAAATTTATTACATCCGCATTATGAAAATAACGCTTCAATAAACTCCGTTGCATCAAACCTCTGGAGATCATCCATCTGTTCTCCCACTCCTATAAGCTTGACGGGTATATCCAGTTCGGACTTGATTGCTACCACTATACCGCCTTTTGCCGTTCCGTCCAGCTTGGTCAGAACTATACCTGTTATGTCGGCGGTTTCACTGAAGGTCTTGGCCTGCGATATTGCATTCTGACCTGTTGTGGCATCAAGTACAAGCAGGGTTTCGCGGTCTGCTCCCGGAAGTTCCCTGTCCAGGACCCTGGATACCTTTTTGAGCTCTTCCATAAGGTTCTTCTTGGTGTGAAGCCTTCCCGCCGTATCACAAATGAGCAAATCGGCCTTTCTGGACTTTGCCGCCTGAATCGCGTCATATATGACCGCTGCCGGGTCAGAACCCTCCTTTTGAGCTATTACGTCCACCCCCGCCCGGTCGGCCCATATTTCAAGCTGGTCTATGGCAGCAGCTCTGAAGGTATCCCCAGCTGCCAGCAAAACTCTCTTTCCCTGCTGTTTATAAAGATTGGCAATTTTCCCTATGGAAGTGGTTTTTCCCACCCCGTTCACCCCGATGACAATGATCACAGCAGGTTTGGTATCCAGTTTAAGTTCATTGCCGCCTTTTGAAAGGATTTCCTGAAGCTCCTCCTTTAAAAGGTCTTTCACCTTCATGGCATCAATTATTTTTCTTTCCCGCACCTTGGACTTGATATCCTCTATAACCTTCATGGTGGTTTCTATTCCAAGATCGGAAGTGATCAGTATTTCCTCCAGTTCGTCAAACAGCTCTTCATCCACCTTGCCAAATGATACAAGTACCTGATCTATCCTCTCTGTGATACTCTTTCTGGTTTTCATCAGCCCGTCTTTAAGTTTATCGAAAAAGCCCATTTCAATCCTCCAAATTTTTAATGTATGTTTTTATAGCTTTTGTCAGCTTGCAATTTCTCCCATCTTCATGGAAACCACCTTGGAAACGCCATGCTCCTGCATGGTTACGCCGTACATGGTGTCGGAGGCCTCCATGGTGCCCTTACGGTGTGTAACGATAATAAACTGGGTCTTCTGCGAGAACTTTTTCACATACTCGCCAAACCTGTAGACGTTTGCATCGTCCAGCGCCGCCTCTATTTCATCCAGGAGACAAAACGGTGTGGGTTTCAGCCTCAGTATGGCGAATAAAAGTGCAATGGCCGTAAAGGCGCGCTCGCCTCCCGAGAGCAGCATCATGTTCTGAAGCTTCTTTCCGGGGGGTTGAACCTCGATCTCAATTCCGCTCTCAAGAACATTTTCCTGATCGGCAATGATAAGCTCGGCTCTGCCCCCGCCGAACAGCTCCCGGTATACTATGCCGAAATTCTCGTTTATGAGCTTGAATTGCTCAATGAACTGCTTCTTCATTATTTGAACCATTTCCAGAATGATTTTATGCAGCTTGTCCTTGGCCTGCTCCATGTCATTTTTCTGAACAGACATAAACTCAAAGCGTTCTTTGGTTTTTATGTAATCGTCAATAGCCGATACATTAACCGGGCCAAGCATTTTTATCTGTGCCCTGTAGTCATTGATTGTCTTCTGGGCCTGGGTCATGCTGGGAAGCTCTTTTTTAATTTCAAGAGCATTGGAATAGGTCAGTTCATATTCATCCCACATCCTGTCCTGTATTGCCTTCATTTCGGCCTCTGCTCTAGTATTCCTGACATCTATCCTGTTATATTCCTCCTGGAGCAGCAGTATGGTCTTATTGGTGGAATTCAGCTTTTCAATGAAGTCTGAAGCTTCTTCCTCCAAAACCTTCTTCTCTTCAACGAGCCTGTCTATTTCAAAAGTCTTGCCTGTTTTTTCATTCTGCAAACCTTTTATAAGATTTTCAAGACCTTCTATGGCCTGCCTGAGAGACAGAATTTCATTCTCAGCCCGCTGCCTTTCATTTTGTTTTCTTGCAGTACTCTTTTGCATTGCTTCTTTTTCAGAGCCTATTCTATCCATGTGTTCATTTACACTCTGAATGCTTTCAACAATGGAATTGACCGAAATTTTAAAGTCGGTTATTTCCTGATGCAGTTCATCCCTCACAGACTGGTCGGCTTTAAATTTTTCCTGGTGCTCTGCGATAATGGATTTTGTTTGGGCGATATCTTTTTCTATGTCCTCAAGTTCTTCCTCATATTTTTTCTGTTCAAGGACGGTTTCCTGCTCCTGCTTTGCAATCTGAGTCTTTTCATCGTTGAGCATGCCGATTTTTGCATCTGTTTTCCTCATATTGTCCTCAAGCATGCCGAGATGGTTTTCATCCCTGGTTTTTACAAGTTCGCCGTCCCTGAGTTTATTATTTTCTTCATTATATTCTGTTTCTACCTCCGAAAGCATACTTCTCACTTCATTTATTTTACCGTCCAGGGAAACCTCCTCTTTTTTCAGGGCTTCAATTGCCGTCTCAAGTTCTGTAATTTCCCTGCTTCTGCTCAATATGCCGGAACTTTTGTGATCACTGCTGCCCCCTGACATGGAGCCGCTCGTACTCAATATGTCTCCTTCAAGTGTAACTATTCTAAAGGTATAACCGAATTTTTTTGCAATGCCTATGCCCGCATCCAGGTTTTCAACCACTGCAACCCTGCCCAGAAGGTTTAAAACTATGCCGTTATACCTGCCGTCACTGGTAACCAGCTCCGAGGCCAGACCGCAAAAGCCTTTATATTCTTCAAGTCTCCTGATTGTATTGTCATCCAGGCGTTTGCCGTTAACAGCTGTAATAGGCAAAAAGGTAGCTCTTCCTATTCTGTTCCTTTTTAGAAATTCTATAGCCTTTTTTGCATCTTCTTCGGTTGATGCGACTATGTTCTGAAGCGCGCCTCCCAGGGTCATTTCTATTGCAGTCTCATACTTTTTATCAACTGAAATAAGCTGGGCCACCGTACCATGTATGCCGCTCCCAAATTCACCGGAAGACTGGCAGGCGTGCATTATTTCCTTGACGCTCCTGCTGTAGCCCTCCATACTTTTTTCCATATCCTTCAGCATGCGGTGCCTGGAGGATTTGACCTGGATGTCTGTTTTAACAATCCCATGCTGTTTTTCCATGGTTTGCAGGGTGCTCTTAAGCTCATCCCTCTCATTGCTCAGCTCCTGCATTTTTGTACCGGAATGCTTTATAAGCAGGACAGTATTCCTTATACTTTCTGCCAGGTCTTCTTTCTTCATATTATCCTTGTCTTTTTCCAGCTTCAAGGTATATATTTCAGTTCCGATGGAATTTTGCCTTTTCTTAAGATTTTCTATATGATTCCTGATATTGTTTATCTGTGTCCTTTTATCCGATTGCAGGTCAAGCTTATCCATAATACCGGCCTTCATTTTTTCAATCTGCTGTTCACTCTCACTCAGGGTTGAAATAATTGCATCCAGTTCAGACTGATAAGCTTCAAGTTTTTTGGAAAAGTCGGCATACTGCCTGTTCAAATAGTCGATTTTTCCCTGCCGGGTTTTTTCTTCCTTTAAAAGCTCTTCGGATTTAGCTTGTATTTCAGATATTTCATTATCCAGTCTCTTTATGTTCTGATCAAGACCATTGATTTTTTCTTTGTTAAGATTTATTTCCGAACTGTTCTTTTCGAGATTGGTTTCAATAACGTAGAATTTCTCCCTGGCCTCTGTGGTTTTTTCTTCCAGCATCTTCAGCAGTTCGGTTTTCTGCTGGTTTTGGGCCGTAATGTTTCTAAGCTTTCTCTCTTCAGCCTCGATATTATCCTTTATATCCTTGTACTGCCCCTCATATTCCTTTATTTTTTCCCGGAATTTATCTATGCTGTCCAGGTAAACATTTACTTCCAGTTCTTTCAGGCCTTCCCTCAGCGAAAGGTATTTTTTTGCTGCGTCAGACTGCTCCCTGAGAGGCTCCAGCTGACCTTCAAGCTCGTTTATGATATCGTTGATACGGACAAGATTCTGTTCTGTGAGGTCGAGCTTTCTCTCGGCCTCCTGTTTTCTGACCTTGTACTTCATTATTCCGGAGGCTTCCTCAAATATATGCCTCCTGTCCTCAGATTTTGAACTGAGGATTTCATCCACGCGTCCCTGACCAATGATGGAGTATCCGTCCCTGCCTATTCCCGTATCAAGGAAAAGCTCATGTATGTCCTTAAGCCGGCATGACGTCTTATTTATGTAATATTCACTTTCTCCTGAACGGTAGACCCTTCTTGTAATAGTGACTTCGCTGTAGGATACAGGAAGATAATTGTCCGAATTATCAATTGTCAGAGATACCTCAGCAAATCCAACGGATTTTCTGTGTTCGGTTCCTGCAAAAATTACATCCTCCATTTTACTGCCCCGAAGAGTTTTTGCGCTCTGCTCTCCTAAAACCCATCTGACCGCATCAGCAATATTGCTTTTACCACTTCCGTTAGGGCCGACTACAGCAGTAATACCAGATGTGAAATCCAGATTTATCTTATCTGCAAATGATTTAAACCCCTGTATTTCAAGTTTTTTCAGATACATTTACACACCCCGAAAATTAGTTGATAACCTTTTTAAAACTTGGTTAAATTTTAGCATACTTT
>JAFABO010000240.1 GCA_023426005.1 Bacillota bacterium
AATAATGGTAAAGTATGTAATATAATGTAAAATATTAAAATACCTGTTAAGTGAGGGGCGATACAATGTATAATGACAAAACCTTGGTTTGCAAGGAATGTGGTGAGGAGTTCATTTTTTCTGCAGGGGAACAGGAATTCTATGCTGAAAAAGGCTTCCAAAACGAACCTACAAGATGCAAAGCATGTAGAAGTAAAAGAGACCATTTAACCAAAAAAGAGTTATATGATGCGGTATGTGCTGAGTGCGGGCAAACTACAAGGGTGCCTTTTAAGCCACATCTGGACAAACCTGTATATTGCAGCAAATGTTATTCCAATAAAAAATAATTTTTTGAAAATTGTGATATATTATTCAATAAAAAAATTTGTAGGCTGACCTGGTAAAGTTCTGAGGCAACCTACTTTTTTTGTGTTTACAATAGCACAATAGTCACACCAACGAGAATCCTGCCGGTATGCTCCGGGTTCTGAGAAAATTTGGTTTCGCATATAATTCATTATAGACAGTAATAAGTAACTGCAATAAACA
Organism: Bacillota bacterium; assembly: GCA_023426005.1. Taxonomy (GTDB): domain Bacteria; phylum Bacillota; class Clostridia; order Acetivibrionales; family DSM-1351; genus Ruminiclostridium. Next base: position 532 of record JAFABO010000240.1, read on the forward strand.
GTCAGAATTCTGGTAACAATATCAAAAATGGGGTATTAATTATCTATATAGGATATCCACAGGCTAAATTCCTTAAAACAGCAGTTATAAACAGGGTTATTCACATTATCCACAGAAAACTATACACAAAACAGATGTTTTGTTGAAGAAATGTGTAAAACTTTTGAAGGATTTTGTCCGGGTGGTGTAGAAATACTATTTCATAACAAGTACCACTGTTAAAAACTCAAAGATTTAATTGCACAAAAAACTCAGAGAGGGGCTGTTATTTATGAAAATAATTATTACAGGAAAAAATATTGAGGTTACCGAAGGTCTCAGGGAGAGAGTAACCAAAAAAATTAATAAGCTTGATAAGTTTTTTACAAACGAAGCAGAAGCGCATGTTACTTTGAGTGTTCAAAAGGCAAGGCAGATAGTTGAGGTCACAATACCATTCAACGGAATTGTTTTAAGAGCGGAAGAATCGAACGAAGACATGTATTCCTCAATAGATAAAACAGTGGATCTTCTTGAAAGGCAAATAAGAAAAAACAGAACCAGGCTTGAGAGAAGACTTCATGAACAGTACTTTTCATTTGAAAACGTAAAATTTACAGAAGATGTTCCTGAAGAAAAGGAATTTAAAATTGTAAGATCAAAGAGATTTGCCGTTAAACCCATGGATGTTGAAGAGGCAGTACTCCAGATGAATTTGCTGGGGCATGAGTTTTTTATGTTCTTCAATGCCGATACAAGGCAGGTAAATGTTGTATATAAGCGAAAAGACGGCAATTACGGGTTGATTGAACCTGAATTTTAAGAATTATTAGGATCATTCCTTAAATAAAAAAGCTCCTTTTCCTGTGGGATACGCAGGAAAAAGGAGCTTTTAATCGGTGGTACAAGCCGCAGGTGAATTGAATTTTGTTTGCGGCATAATGAAGCCAGGGAGGTTAAAAATGTATTATATCGGAGTAGATTTGGGAGGTACAAATATTGCAGCGGGTCTGGTAGACGAGAATGGAAAGATAATTTCCAAGGGTTCGGTTCCAACCGGAAGGGGGAGGGAATATCAGGAGATAATCAAGGACATGGCGGCACTGATACTGGAGCTGATACAGAAACAGGGCCTGAAACTCACCGATTTTAAAAGTATCGGTGTGGGCAGCCCCGGAGTTCCCGACTGCAAGGAAGGAAAAATTGTATATGCCAGTAACATAAGGTTCAGGAATGTATCTTTGAGAGAGGAACTTGGAAAATATATAACTCTGCCGGTATACGTCAATAATGACGCTAATATTGCTGCATACGCCGAGAGTGTGGCCGGGGCCGCAAAGGGCTATAGAACTTCTGTAACCGTAACCATCGGTACCGGTATAGGAAGCGGAATAATTGTAGACGGAAAAATCTTCAGCGGCTTCAACAATGCTGCTGCTGAACTGGGACATATGGTGCTTAAAATGGATGGGGAGCAGTGCAACTGTGGCAGAAAGGGCTGCTGGGAAAGCTATGCCTCAGCTACCGCATGTATACGCCAGACCAGAGAGGCAGCAGAAAAGAACCCCGATTCGTTTATAAACAGACTTGTTGGCGGAGACCTTGATAAAATAGATGCAAAAACAGCTTTTGACGCAGCCAGGCAGGGTGACAAAACGGCAATTGCAGTGGTTGACACCTATATCCGTTATATTGGTGAAGGTCTGGCAAATATAGTTAACAGTTTCCAGCCAGAGATCATCGTTATAGGGGGCGGAGTCTGCAAGGAGGGGGAGTTTCTTCTGGAACCCTTAAGAAAATATTTGAGGGAAAATACCTTTGCGCCTGCTTATAATATTAAAATTGCCGGTCTGAGGACGGCTGAAATGGGAAATGATGCCGGGATAGTGGGAGCTGCAATGCTGAAGGAATAGGCTCAAGGCATGGAGTGGTAATTGACTTTTTATCTCCTAAAGTAATATAATTACTACGAATTTGATTTTATTTTGTATTTCTGTGGGAGAAAATAAAATATGATGGCTAAAACTTCTTATGGTATTACCGTAGCTCATAGAAGAAGTATGAGACGAGGACAGGGTTTCCTGGGAAACCTTGCTCAGGAATGGTTATTGTTTTTAACATTCGGTATGCTGCTTATCAAGTCCATCATTCTTATGGGCTTTGTTTACAGCCATAACCAGGCGCTGATCGACATGTCACGTGGGATTAAAAATATTACGTATATGCCCTTATGCGTAGCATTCTTACTGATAGTTACAGCCTTCAGCTTTCTGGCAAAGCACAGGGGAAGACTTTGGCTTTTGCTGATACTCAATTTTTTAGTGTCCTTTTTGTTTGCCTTTGATGCGGTGTATATAAGAGCCAGCAGCAATTTTCTCTCAACTCAGCTGCTAAGACAGACAGGAAATCTGAACAATCTCTGGGACAGCATCTTTGCCATGTTCAGGCCCTGTGACATAGCTTTCTTTTTCGACATCCCCATTATTGCGGTTTTACTGATCATATCAAGAAAGCTGGTTTATACCTCGCCGCTGTTTACCAGTCTCAAGGCCAGATTGATTGCATTCTTCACAGTTATTGTACTATCTGCCGGATATATTGCTGCAAGCCATATAATTATAGATGTATACGGTCATAACAAAAATGACTACATTTTTTATACCCATTGGAACCCTGCTCAGACAATTTGCAACACATCACCAATGGGCTATCATTTTTATGACTGTTATGTTTTTTTATCTGATTTCAAACCGTATAAGCTGTCGGAAAAAAACAAAAATGAAATTCAGTCCTGGATAGATCAAAAAAACGAAAAGCTCCCATCCAACAGTTATAAGGGCATTTATAAGGGAAAGAACCTGCTGGTTCTGCAGGTGGAATCTCTGGAAAACTTCGTTATCGGACAGTCGGAGGACGGTCAGGAAATAACACCTTCAATCAATAAACTGCTGCCCAACAGTATTTACTTTGACAACTATTATGCACAGGTGAATGAGGGAACCAGTTCGGATGCCGACTTGATGACAAATACATCGGTGTTTCCGGTCAGAAAGGGAAGCACTTTCTTCAGATTTCCGTATACCAGCTACAATTCCCTGCCTGAGATAATGGGGAGGCACGGTTATAACACAAAGGCCATCCATCCTGACAACGGCGAATACTGGAACTGGGCGAAAGCCTTGGGCAACATGGGTTTTCGGGAGTGCATCGACTCAAAGAGCTTTAAAATGGATGAGATTATCTTCTTTGGTCTGAGCGACGGGTCCTTTCTCAGGCAGATCAAGGATACCATAATCAATCAAAAAAAACCATTTTATAACTTCATGGTTACCCTATCCAGCCATTCTCCCTTTGAAATGCCCACCTGGCACCAGAAGCTGAAATTGGATGAATCATTGAAAGAGACCAGGCTGGGAGGTTACTTCCAAAGCATCAACTATACCGACAGCTGTATTGGAACCTTTATTGATGGACTTTATAAGTCAGGGGTGCTGGATAACACCGTACTGGTCATATACGGGGATCATGACTCAGTCCATAAATATTTTGATGATGAGATTCAAAGTATAAAGCCTTCTCAAGCTTGGTGGCTGGACAATGATAAGAGAATTCCCTTGATAATTTACAGCAAGGGTCAGGAAGCCCGGACAATCCACACCACCGGCGGTCAGATAGATCTAATGCCCACACTGCTGTACCTGTTCGGGATTGACGAAAGCGAATATGAATCAACTGTGTTTGGAAGAAACCTTCTAAATACCAAAGAGGATTATGTTCTTCTTTCCAACGGAGAATTCCGCGGTAATATAGGCGAGACAAAAAAAGCAGAAGTATTGAAAGGCCTTGAATATGCAGACATGGCCATCAGATCGGATTTCTTCAAAAATAAATAATATGTTTTTTAATACAACGGACAAAACACCTTTCGGACAACAACGGTACTCCGGGTATAATTCTGATTGGGATTTAAATATATACGGAAAGGATTTACAAGTGAAAAATATTATACTGATTGGGATGCCAAGTGCGGGAAAAAGCACAGTCGGCATAATAATAGCTAAAAATCTCGGAATGAATTTCATAGATACCGATGTATTGATCCAAACCCGCCAGGGCAAGCTTCTCCAGAACATACTGGACACTAAAGGCACAGAGGCATTCCTGAAAATAGAGGAGGAGGCCATCCTGTCCATGGACTGCAGCAATACGGTGATAGCAACCGGCGGAAGTGCCGTATACAGCGGGAAGGCAATGGAGCATTTAAAACGGAACGGTCTCGTAATATATCTCCATATTGCAATGGAGACGGTATATACCAGGCTGAGGAATTTAAAGACCAGAGGAGTGGTATTGAGCAAGGGACAAACTCTTGAAGATATATACAGTGAGAGGGTGCCTCTTTACGAGAAATACGCCCATATCAAGCTGGAGTGCTCAAACTATTCCATTGAGGATACTCTTGATGAGACTCTGGAAGCAGTCGGCCGGGAACTTGACCAATAAAAACCGGCTGCCTTGATATAAAGGGGCATATGAAATATAATTAAAAGGGGTGTTAAGGGTTTTACATGTATTAAAATCGTGTTAGCTTTGAGGCACACCTTTTAATTTGGTTTAAATTACGGAGGAAAAAATGGATTTGTTGAACGGGTTGAATAAGGAACAAAAGGATGCGGTGCTTCACAACGAAGGAGCGCTTTTGATCCTGGCAGGCGCTGGTTCGGGTAAAACCAGAGTCCTGACAAACAGGATTGCATATCTTATCAAAGAACAAAGGGTTTACCCTTCTAATATACTGGCTATTACTTTTACAAACAAGGCGGCAAGGGAGATGAGAGAGAGAATAGACAACCTCATCGGGGACCTGAGCAACGATATGTGGGTAGGGACCTTCCACTCCATATGTATAAGAATATTGAGGAGAGATATAGATAAGCTGGGCTATGACAAAAGTTTTGTTATTTATGATACGCAGGATCAGCAGGTAGTAATAAAAGAATGTATCAAAGAGTTGAATATAAATGAAAAGAATTTTCCACCCAAGTCGGTGCTTGAAACAATAGGCAAGCAAAAGGATGAGCTTATTGATGCTGCGCATTTTGAAAAGCTGTTTGCTTCTGATTTCCGTTTGGGCAAAATATCGAAGTTGTACAGCCTGTACCAGAAAAAGCTGAAAAACAACAACGCACTGGATTTCGACGATATCATAATGAACACTATCACGTTGTTCCAACAGAACCCGGAGGTTCTGAACTACTACCAGAAAAAGTTCAGGTATATCCTGGTGGATGAGTATCAGGATACCAATACGGCACAGTATACGCTGGTGAGGAAATTGTCCGAGGCCCATGGAAACCTTTGTGTCGTTGGAGACGACGACCAGTCCATCTACGGCTGGAGAGGCGCAAACATCCGGAATATCCTGGACTTTGAAAAGGACTTTAAGGGGTGCAAGACAGTAAAGCTTGAACAGAATTACAGGTCGACTCAGCATATATTGGATGCTGCAAACCATGTTATCAGGAATAACACCGGCAGAAAGAGCAAAAGTCTCTGGACCGACAACAAGGGCGGCAGCAAAATAGTCATGTGTGAAAACGACAACGAACATGAGGAGGCTCTTTATACGGCCAGAGAAATTCAAAGGCTTATAAGTGAGGATGACCGCAAGTTCAGGGACTTTGCGGTATTATACCGGATAAATGCCCAGTCGCGTGTACTGGAAGAAATGTTTATGCGTGAAGGACTTCCGTACAAAATCGTAGGAGGTCAAAAATTCTATGACAGAAAAGAAATAAAGGACATAACCGCATATCTCAGGCTGATTCAAAACCCCACTGATAATGTCAGTTTGAAAAGGGTCATAAATGTTCCGAAGAGGGGTATAGGTGATGCAACTGTTGAACTGGCCGAAGCTCTTGCTCTTGAAAGCGGTGTTTCCATATTTTCAATAGTATCAAATGCTGATGAATTGCCGGCCCTGAAAAGAGCGGCAAATAAACTCAGCAGTTTTTCCACCATGATAATGAAACTCAGAACCATGAAGGAAAACATGGGGATTGCCGATTTGCTTGAAATGGTGGTGGACGACACCGGTATTCTCAGGGAATATGAGATGGAAAATACCGTTGAAGCCCAGTCCAGAATTGAAAATATTAAAGAATTGAAATCCGTTGCAATGGAGTTTGAAAAGCAGAGCGAAGACAACAGTCTGGAAGAATTCCTGGCGCATATCTCACTTGTATCCGACCTGGATAACCTTGAAGAGGAACAGGATTACGTCGTTTTGATGACAATGCACAGCGCCAAGGGACTTGAATTTCCTGTTGTCTTCATTCCGGGAATGGAGGAGGGCGTTTTTCCCGGCTACAGAGCTATAACAGAGGGCCCTGAACAGCTGGAGGAGGAGAGAAGGCTTTGTTATGTGGGCATAACACGTGCCAGAGAAAAACTTTATTTATCAAACGCCCGATTCAGGACTCTCTTTGGAAACTCCAGCTACAACAAACCCTCCAGGTTTTTATCGGAAATTCCCGACGAATTGGTAGAGTTTCCTTTTGGTTCCTCCAGGGGTTCAGTACAAAAGCCACAGGAAAACGCAGGTTGGAGTAAGGCTCAAACTTGGAGTTCAAATCAAAGTTGGAGTTCTGCTCAAACCCGTGGGAGTTCAAAAGAACCCGCAGTTAAATCCATGGCGGCCGGAGCAGGTTCCTTGAAGGATTTGCTCAACTCAAACCTCATATCGCGGGGATTCGGCGGAAATACGGCGTCAGCCGGTGCTCCCACCGGTCGGAAAACTCCTCAGTCAAGCGGTATGCCGGGGAATAGTACCGAAGCAGGAAAAGGTCCGGTGCCGGGCTTCACAGCACCGGGCACTGCAGACTACAGCACCGGGGAAAAAGTGGAACATAAGAAGTTTGGAAAAGGCATAATAAACAAGGTGACAGATGATAAGGGAGACCAGGTGCTGGAAATCCAATTTGAGGGAGCCGGCATGAAAAGGCTGATGGCCTCTATGGCAAACCTGAAAAGAATATAGTCGTAGGGGTAAGCCGGAGGGCATCCGGTATTCATGCATTATATCTTAAAAAAGGAGCGGTGGAGCTGCTGCCGCTTCTGGTATTATAACCCTTGTAAAATTGCGTTTACGAATGAGGGAAAGAAATATTACCGCATATGACAGAATAAATTTATTAATATTTAAATTAACCTGTTGTACCAGTTGAAAATTTGTTTTGCTTTACAGATAGATTTATTTAGGATCAACTGGTGCGGAAGTTACCAGTTGATATAAAAAAATTACACAGGTAAAGCAAAATTTAAATTAATTGGCACAAGGGGTTGAATTAATAAGGCGGGAGGGATATTAATGAAGTTTACAGACGGATTTTGGCTTAAGAGGAAAGGGGTAAGCATTCATTCACCGGCAGAGGTAAAAGATTTCGTTATAAATGAAAAATCAATAACACTGTATGCTCCGGTGACAAGGATTTCAAACCGCGGGCAGACCTTGCAGGGCCCCATTCTGACCATTGAAATCAGCTCGCCCTGCAGTGACATAATCAGGGTTGTTTCCCGGCATTTTATTAAGAAAAAAATAAACCGGCCTGAGTTTGAGCTCAATTTCAGCGAAGGATTTGTGCCGGAGATTTTAGATGAGGCGGGCCAGCTGGTTTTAAAAAGCGGGAAAACCTCGGTGCGGGTAAATAAAAAGGATTTTTCCATAAGCTTTTATTATGGGGAGAGACCTCTGACCAGGAGCGGCACCGGCCAGATGGGCTATATCGCAACAGAAAACAGCGGTGCTTTTATGCGTGAACAGCTGGATTTGTCCATTGGTGAATGCGTCTACGGCCTTGGCGAGAGGTTCACGGCTTTTGTTAAAAACGGACAGAGCATCGACATATGGAATGAGGACGGCGGAACTTCATCGGAACAGGCCTATAAGAATATACCTTTCTATATCACCAACGGGGGTTACGGTGTATTTGTAAACCATCCGGAAAAAGTGTCTTTTGAAGTGGCGTCAGAGGCTGTATCAAGAGTACAGTTCAGTGTTTCCGGCGAAAAGCTGGATTATTTCCTGATAGGGGGAAGCGACCTGAAGGAGATTATACACAATTATACCGCATTGACAGGCAGGCCGTCGTTACCGCCCGCATGGTCTTTCGGCCTGTGGCTGACGACATCCTTTACGACAAATTATGATGAGAATACGGTTTCAGCCTTTGTAGACGGCATGGCCCAAAGGGATATCCCCTTAAGGGTATTCCATTTCGACTGTTTCTGGATGAAGGAATATGAATGGTGCAATTTTGAATGGGACAGGGAAGTCTTTCCTGATCCAAAGAATATGCTTAAAAGATTAAAGGAAAAAGGCTTAAAAATATGTGTGTGGATAAACCCTTATATTGCACAGAAATCCAGGCTGTTTGAGGAAGCTGCGGAAAACGGATACCTGTTGAAGCTGGAGGACGGAGAGGCATGGCAGTGGGATTTATGGCAGCCCGGCATGGGGATTGTTGACTTTACAAACCCGGCCGCTTGCAAATGGTATGGGGATAAACTGGAAGCACTCATTGATATGGGGGTTGACTGCTTCAAAACGGATTTCGGAGAGAGGATACCAACCGATGTGGTATATCATAATGGTGCTGATCCTGTAAAAATGCACAATTTCTATACTTACCTATATAACAGGGCGGTGTACGAGGTACTTGTCAAAAGATTGGGAAAGGAGGAGGCAGTATTATTTGCCAGGAGTGCAACCGCCGGGTCGCAGAAATTCCCGGTGCATTGGGGCGGTGACTGTGTATCCAGGTATGAGTCCATGGGTGAGAGCCTCAGAGGAGGATTGTCGCTGTGCATGTCGGGTTTCGGCTTCTGGAGCCATGATATCAGCGGCTTTGAAAATACTGCATCCCCTGATTTGTACAAGAGATGGACGGCTTTCGGTCTATTGTCAACTCACAGCAGACTCCATGGCAGCAGCTCATACAGGGTGCCATGGTTGTTTGATGAAGAAGCGGTCGATGTGGTGAGATATTTCACTAAGCTCAAATGTTCCATTATGCCGTATTTGTTCAGCACAGCCTGCAATACAGCAGAGACCGGCATACCTGCAATGCGTCCTATGATTCTGGAATTTGACAGGGACAGAGCCTGCGACTATCTGGATACTCAGTATATGCTTGGGGATTCCTTGCTGGTTGCTCCTGTTTTCAATCCGGAAGGCAGAGTTGATTACTATCTCCCGGGTGGAATCTGGACCAATTTTATAACAAATCAACAGGTGACGGGCGGTACATGGCAGTATGAAAAGCATGATTTCATGAGTTTGCCCCTCATGGCAAGACCTAATTCAATAATTGCCGCAGGAAATAATGAAAATGTTCCCGATTATGATTATTTGGAAGGGACGGTTCTTCATGTTTTTGAACCGGGGGAAAATGAACCTGCTTCTGCAGCTGTTTATTCAGTTAAAGGAAAACCAAAGGGCACTGTTCAGGTTCTCAGGAATGGAGACCAGGTATCGATTGCTGTCAACGGTTTAAAGAATTATTGCATAATAATGAGAAATATAAATCATATCTGTGATTTAAAAGGTGCAGCCTTTGAAGCCAATCCCATGGGCTCAAAGCTTGTTCCTATGGAAGGTGCTCATAATATTATGTTTAAGATAGTATAATTTGAAATTAATAAATTTTATTAATGTTCAAGTTGATTTTTTTAAAAAAGTTTTAGATTTTCTAAAACTTTTTTTGTTTTTGCGTGTATATATGTACAAGGCACAAGAAAAAGGTGGGATAAGGTAATTGGAGGTTTCGGATTTAAGTATATTTAGGGAATATGAAAAGAATAACAGAAGAGGTCTGGAACTTGTATATGAGAGATATAAAAAGTATGTCTATTCAATTGCCTTTCACTACTCGGGAAACAGGGAAGATGCTCTGGATATAACTCAGGAAGTATTTATATCGGTATTTAAAGCTTTTGGGAGCTTTAGGGAACAATATTCGATCCTTCCCTGGATAAAGAAAATAACTGTAAACAAGTGCCTGAATTTTCTCAGAAGCCGTAAAGAAAGTATTTCTTTAAATGAAACCACCGAAGGCGGAGACGAGCTTCAGAATATCATTTGCTCCGGTGAGGCCACCGAAGCCTCCATATTCTGCAAGGACACAAAGAAGGCACTGGAGGAGGCTATAAGCGGACTTCCTGACAAACAAAGAATTGCCGTGCTGCTAAGGCATATGAAGCAGATGAAGTATGAGGAAATAGCCGGTGCGATGAAACTCCCCCCGGGCACTGTAAAAACACTGATACATAAGGGAAGAGCAGCAATTAAGGATAATTTGATAAAACAAGGCATTTGGGAGGTTTAGCAGGTGCATAACATTAATATATCAGGCAGAAACTTAAAGCAGGAGGCTGGCATGAAGGAAAAATCAATCCTGAATCTTAACAATGAAAATAACATCTCCATAAAGTGCGGAAAAATGGATGGAGCTTTGCTCCAGGATTATCTGGAAGGAACCATCGACCCCGTTGAAAAGCTGTTTGTAGAAGCTCATTTAAATACCTGCAAGGACTGCAGGAGAGAATTATCCGAACTCAAGCTTATGTTTTGGGAGCTTGGGAACAAGAGTAATTACAGGGTGGAATATCCCCAGGAATTGGATGAAATGGCTGGAACCCTGATTGACAGGGTTTTGGGAAAAGAAGAAAAAAGCACCGCCAGAAGACTTGTTGATTTGCAGGTTGGCAATTTAAAAGGCTCAACGAGGTTTCTGGACTATCTTCCCGGGGCCAGGAAAACTCCGGAGGTCATAAAAAAGGCTTCCAGGAGTCTTGCAAAAGGGGTAGGAAAGGGAGTAAAAAAGGGAGTTGAAAGAATGCTGACAGCCAGGTAAATTCAGCTGTTAAGAGGAGGTAATATGCTGGTACTAACCGTTTTGGGATATGTATTTATGTATATATTGTTAATATTGCTGGCTGCACTTCTGGCAATTTTATTAATTCCGTTCAAATATCATTTTACCGGTGAAAAAATGGAAAAGGAGTGGTTCAAGGCATCTGCTGCCTGGCTGTTCGGAGGCGTTAAGTTCAATATTTATTACAACTCCGGGAAACTTTCCTCAAATATCAGGATACTGGGTATTCATAAAAGAATTGAAAAAGACGGAAGTAATAAAAATAGTACCGGTGAAAATAAGGATAAAGAGCAAAAGAACAACAAAAAGCCTAAAAGTAAAAATCCTTACAGCTATTTAACTTATGAAGTAATGGAAAAAGGATTTCAATGCACTGTTAAATTACTAAACCATTGCAAGCCAAGAAGATTCGTGCTTAAGGCCAAAGCCGGATTTGAAGACCCCATGTACACAGGTCTGCTGTGCGGAATACAGGGGGTATGGAGTGCAATTTTAGATAAATATGATATTCATTTGCAGCCTGATTTTGAAGAGGATGAAATAAGAGGAAGCTTGAGGATCGGAGGAAGTATACGGTTATTCTATCTATTACTAGTTGCGATGGAATTTATACTGACCCGGCCGGTAAGAAGTATTTGGCTCAAAAATTTAAATATTAAAATAAAAAGGAGATTGAAAACATGGCAGACTTTGATTTTAAAGAGAACATAGGAGCAATTTTTGACAAGCTGGAGAATTTTTTAAAGACCAAAACCGTAGTAGGCGAGCCCCTTAAAATAGGCGAAACTACCATTGTACCGTTTATCAACCTGACCTTTGGCCTGGGAACCGGGGGAGGCAACGGCACCGATGAAAAAGGCAGCGGAGGTACGGGCGGAGGCGGAGGAACAGGAGCAAAGATAGCCCCTACGGCAGTTCTGGTAATTCAGGGAGACAGGGTTGAATTGCTTCCCATAAAGAAATCCGGCGGACTGGATAAGCTGTTGGATTTGGTTCCGGGCATTGTGGAAAAAATAAATGAAAAGAAAGAAAAAGAAGTGGAAGAAAAGCTTGAAGAATAGTAATTTTATATTTATAACCGCCGGCATTTATACCGGCGGAAAACTGAAAAAATACCCTGTAAGGTGACATGGAATAAAGGCCGTGTTCATTTTACAGGGTATTTTTATTATTAAAAGGCCATAATTATTTAATTCTTATTGACTGATGTGATAAAATAAAATATAATAAATATAATTTATTGATTTAGCAATCTACCACTTTAATTGGGAAAAGTGAATTTGATGAAATATTATTAAGTAATGCGAATTGCACATAAACCAAATTTTATTTAATGAGAGGTAATTATGTCAAAATGGAAGATTTATACTCCCGATGGCTATCAGGATATCCTGTTCGAGGAGTGCTATGCAAAAAAAGAATTGGAAAGCCGTATACGTAAAACCTTCAGGTCCTATGGCTTTTATGAAATAGAAACGCCTACAATTGAATTTTATGATGTATTTTCTTCGGATATTGAGTCCTTTCCTCAGGAGGCAATGGTTAAATTTTTAGATCCCAAGGGACGCATACTCGTTTTGAGGCCTGATATAACCGTTCCGGTTGCCAGAATTACCGCTACCAAAAACAAAGATATCCAGCTTCCAATAAAATATTCATATATAGGTAATGTATTCAGGTTCAATGAAATTGGAGGAGGACGGCAAAACGAATTTACCCAGGTGGGGGTTGAATTGCTTGGAGATTCCTCCTGTGAGAGGGATGCTGAAATTATCGCTGTTGCAATAAATACTTTAAAAGCAGCAGGTTTGGAGGACTTTCAAATTGATATAGGACAGGTTGATTTTTTTAAAGGACTGGCGGAGGAGGCCGGCTTTTCGGAAAGGGATATTGCCGGAATATCCAGGCTGATTGACAGAAAAGATTATGTGGGCGTTGAAGAGCTTGTGAACCGGCATAACATATCAAATGAATTAAAGGAACTGATTTTAAAGCTGCCAGGCTTGTTTGGCTCGCTGGATGTAATAGAAAAACTTAAAAAAATAACAAAAAATGAAAGAAGCCTGGCTGCTCTGGAGAATATAGAAGAAGTTATAAATATACTGGGGGATTACGGCCTGACAAAGTACCTGTCAATTGATCTGGGCATGCTAAAGGGCCCTGATTATGACACAGGAATCATTTTCAGAGGTTTTACCTATGGGGTGGGCTTCCCCATACTTTCAGGGGGCAGGTACGACAGCCTTACATCAACATTTGGAAAGGACTGTCCGGCAATCGGCTTCTCAATTGAAATCAATATGCTTATGATGGTACTTGGCAAAACGCTTATGTCAAAAGACAGACCAAATGTGGATTCCCTGATCTGCTATAGGAAAACAAACAGAAAAAGTGCAATTGAAATAGCAGAGACACTTAGAAAACAGGAAATGAACATAGAAACCATGGCGGTGACCGGAAGCCTTGAGAAGGGGCTGGAATATGCCCGTTCAAAGCAGATAGGCGGAGTTATCTTCATTGATGACGGCGGTAAGATCAAGGTTCACGATCTGGTACATGATATCGTCAGTGAAACCAGCATTGAAGCAATACTTAGCGGGAATTGAGAGCAGAAACATTATAAAATCGGGGTCAGCGGAGGGAATATGAGGTATTTAACAATTGCACTTTCAAAGGGAAGGCTTACCGAAATGTCGGTTGAATTGTTCGAAGCCATTGGAATAGATTGTTCGGAATTAAAGTCATCTACCAGAAAGCTCATTTTATCAGACGAGAAGAACAGGATAAAATTCTTTCTGGCCAAGCCGGCTGACGTTCCTACATATGTAGAATACGGGGCGGCAGACATAGGCATTGTGGGGAAGGATACCATCCTTGAGGAGGGCAGGAACCTGTACGAAGTTCTGGACCTGGGCTTTGCCGCCTGTAAAATGGCTTTGGCGGGACCGGCCGACCTGCAGGGAAAAATAGGTGAACTCACAATCAGGAGGGTGGGCACAAAGTACCCCAACATAGCCAGAAATTATTTTGAGAGGACAAGAAGAGAAAGTGTTGAGATAATCAAGCTGAACGGTTCTGTGGAGCTTGCGCCTTTGGTGGGCCTGTCCGAGGTAATAGTGGATCTGGTGGAAAGCGGAAGGACACTGAAGGAAAACGGACTTGTGGTGCTTGACACCATAGCCCATATCAGTGCGAGAATGGTGGTAAACAGAGTGAGTATGAAAATGGAAAATGAGAGAATACAAAAAATTATAGATGGGATACGTGGCCAGCTTTTGCTCAGACGCTAAAGAGTAAAGAAAGCAAAGAACAGGAAAGTCTGCATGCAGATGTCTGTTCTGGACCGGCGGGTGAAGCAGAAGCGTATTGAAGGAGGCAGACAGAGTATGATAAACATATTGGATCTGACAAAAGATGAAGATGGCATAAGGGCTCAAGAGTTATATAAAAAGCTGGCGCAGAGGACAAAATCCGGGGATGGTGCCAGCATAATAAAAATGGTTTCCGACATCCTTGAAAATGTCCGGGTAAATGGAGACAAGGCTTTGAGGGAGTACACCAGAATATTTGACAACGCTGAGATAGGGCCTGCCGAAGTATCCGAGAAGGAAATACTGGCAGCTTACAGTGAAATAGAACCGGAATTGCTGGAAACTATAAAAAGATCAAAACAGAATATTCGGAGTTTCCATGAAAAGCAGCTGCAAAACAGCTGGATAAGTCCCAAAGAAGACGGAACGGTATTGGGCCAGTTGGTAAGGCCTCTGGAAAAAGTGGGACTGTATGTGCCGGGGGGAACGGCACCTTTGATTTCCTCGGTGCTTATGACAGCTGTTCCCGCAAAGGTTGCAGGTGTTTCCAGAATAATTATGTGCACACCGCCCTCAAGGGATGGGAGTGTAAATCCAGCCATACTTGTCGCCGCAAGGGAAGCAGGCATTGATCAGGTGTTCCGGGTGGGCGGTGCTCAGGCTGTGGGTGCCATGGCTTACGGGACTGAATCGGTTCCTGCGGTTGATAAAATATGCGGTCCGGGAAATGTGTATGTTTCCACTGCAAAGAGACTGATATTTGGGGAGTGTGACATAGATATGTTTGCAGGGCCCAGTGAAATTCTGGTTATTGCCGATTCGACCGCAAAGCCGGAATATGTAGCAGCCGACCTGCTTTCACAGGCAGAACACGACAAATTGGCCTCAGCGGTCCTTGTTACAAATGATCCAAAGCTCATAGACCGGGTTGCCGTGCAAATAGAAGAGCAGCTTTCGAAATTGAGCAGGAGTTCAATTGCCGGGAAGTCCTTACAGGATTTTGGGTTTGCAGTGCTTGTTGAGAGTATTGAAAAGGCTATTGAAGTATCTGACAGCATAGCTCCCGAGCACCTTGAAATCTGTGTCGAAGAACCCATGGGCCTGATAGGAAGGATAAGGAACGCCGGTGCAATATTTGTAGGCAATTATTCTCCCGAGCCCCTCGGAGACTATATGGCAGGCCCCAGTCACGTTCTGCCTACCAGCGGGACGGCAAGATTTTCATCACCGGTCAATGTGGACCAATTTATTAAAAAGTCCAGTTTGATCTACTATAACAGAAGTGCTCTGGAGAGAACCAGCCAGGATATAATCAGATTTGCGGAGGCAGAACATCTGGATGCCCATGCCAATGCCATAAGGGTCAGATTTGCCGGAAAATAGAACA
>JAFABO010000241.1 GCA_023426005.1 Bacillota bacterium
GTTAAATCCTTATTGTTGTAATATTCGGCCTTCAGACCGTTTCCGTTTCCATACCAGGAATCACCGCCGTTTGAGTTCGGAGTTGTCACATAGGCAAATTCACTGTGATTTGAATAATTGCCTGCCGTATCGTAGGCAACTATGGAGTATACATAGGTTGTGCCTGCGGCCAATCCTCTGTCCCTGTAAGAGGTGCCCTTTGATATATCGGCAACCTCATAGCCGTTTCTGTATATTTTATAGCCCGCTATACCCACATTATCATAAGAAGCATTCCAGTTCAAAGCGACTTCATTGGGGACCGGAGCGGTTATTTTAAGGCTGGTGGGAGCCGTAGGAGCTTTTGTGTCAACATTGGTATTTGTGCTTTCACTGCCAAATACCTTGAATTCGGAGAAACTTGCCCAGCAGCCTGATTCCAGGCCTGTAACGGCAATCCTTACATATTTGGCCGATTTGGCACTGAAGCTGTCTGTTTGAACCTGCTGCTTGCTGTAGCTGTTGGTCTTATTGACTTTAAGAGTCCAGTTGTAGTTATCGGGAGAAACTTCTATCTTGTATTTATATATTTTATTCGCCTTTTCCCATGTCACCTGTGAACCGCTGATGTCGTACAGGGCTCCTAGATCTACAGTCCACCAGTGGTTTATGGAACTGTCGGACGCACTCCAACGGGTTGAAGTATTTCCGTCATTGCCCTTGTAGGCCGGATTTTCAGATTGCTGGCTGTCGGAGAAGGAGCTTTTGTTTAATGCTATATTGCTTTGGGCGGCATCATTTGAAAAAATAGTTGCCCTGTCGGCTGTAATATTCTTTCCGCTGGATTTGCTGTTTTTTGTTCCTGTAACACGCACCTTCAATGTATGCTGGCCCGGTTTCAGAACAGGGCTTGTATATACTAGAACATTGTCCGCTCTCCTGGAAGAGTAAAAATCAACATAGGTTTCCCGTCCATTGTCGATTGAAACAGCGGCGATGCCGTGGTTATTCGAGGTAGCTCCATAAAGCTTTATCTGTGTGCCTTCAAATTTTACCTTATAATAAGCATTACTGCTTGAGGACCAGTGATTATCCTCCAGATATGCATTTGCCTGGGTTCCGTAATTCCATTTGCCGCTGTAATCAAACTGGCCCAGGCCATTGCCCTTGATATTATCATTGATGCTGATGCTTCCGTCATCATCAATGATAACGGCGCCGGCACCTTCGTTAATTTCGGCATTCTTTCCCAGAACCTCGGCTATAAATTTTATCAATACTATTGTTTGATTTTTCTTGTTGGTTGTCAGAACACTGTTTTTAATTTCAAAACCGTTAACCTTTATTTTATTGTTGTCAAGATTCATAACCAGGATAATGTTACCCTCGGTTATTGTAACAGTATGTGTTTTGCTGTTCCAGTTGACATTTGCCCCAAGGCCTTCCTGAACAGGTTTTAAGGGTAATACAAAATTTTTGTATTTAATGGTATTCCCATCGTTGACGGAGTACTCACGGCCGTTGATAAAAATTGACGTGGACCCATCCTTGTACTTTTGTTTTAGCTTTAATATCTGATTAATAATTTCCTGGATATATTGCTGGTCATAATAATCGTAGCTCCTGTCATCTCTGCTGTAGTTATTAAGTATTGCCTGCAATGCGTTTATGGCATTTTCATATTCATCGCTAAAATTATTAAACTTTTTGTCATTGCCATTTCCATTACCGTTAGTGGCAAAAACAGCTGTTGATGACAATAGCAGCACGCATGCCAATAAGATACACAAAAATTTCTTCATAATTTTTAACCTCCAGATAAAATAAAAACAGTTCAGACTTAAATTTAAATCCTGTTGATTTTATTATATTCTATTTTCATTGTTAAATAATGGAGGTCAATTAAATATAATACTATTGTAAGTTTTTTGTAATAGAACATACATTTAACAACGGGCAGAAATGTGCTGAAACCCGGTTTTTATACGATACTCCAGCCTTCAGCCTGTTTTCTTATGGCATAAAACCTATTATAGATGCCAGCTTCTGCCAAGAGCTGCTCATGTGTTCCTTTTTGAACTATTTTCCCGCCGTCCAGTACCAAAATCTGATCGGCATTCTCTATGGTTGCCAACCTGTGGGCTATGACGAGGATGGTTTTCCCATGGGTTAAAGCACTGATGGCCTCCTGGATGTAATGTTCGTTTTCAGGATCGACACTTGCAGTTGCTTCGTCCAGGATGACAACAGGTGCATTTTTCAGGATTGCGCGGGCAATGGAGATACGCTGTTTTTCCCCTCCAGAAAGGGTTGAGCCTCCCTCACCCACCATGGTATTATAACCATCCGGCAAATCAGTAATAAAGTCATGACAACGTGCTTTCCTGGCAGCTTCAAAAACTTCCTCCATGGCAGCGTCGGGTTTTCCGAACTTGATATTATTAACAATTGTGTCATTAAAGAGATATACATTCTGAAACACCATGCTTATGTTTTTCAGCAGACTGTCACAGCTCATTTCCCTCACATCTGTACCTCCGATGGATACAGTCCCCAAGTCCACGTCATAGAATCTTGCAATGAGGCTGCAGATGGTGGTTTTACCGCTTCCGGACGGCCCGATTATTGCAGTTGTCGTATTTTGAGGCAAACTAAATGTTATGTTCTCAAGTATGGTACGCTTATCATAGGAAAATTTGACGTTCTTCATTTCAATGTTAAAATTCTTAACTGCAATGTCTTTTCCTTTGCTGTCAATAAATTTTGCCTGCTTGATTTTGTCCAGTTTGTCCAGAGTAGGCCCGATGACCTGCAGTACATGGGTGGCATTGTTTATTTTTTCCACATGTCCGAAAATTACAAATGAAAATACTGCCAGCATGAGGAAAACAGGAATGGTCAGAACTCCATCCGCTGCCAGGTATGCAGATACAGAGGCTATGGCAACCGAAGCCAGTTTCAGGGAAATCAGGTGCAGGCAGTTACAGGGTACATAATTTTTTTCAATCCTCACATTGATATCCCGGTGTTTTTTATAGGCCTGTCTGATGCTTTCAGTAGATACTCCCTCCTGCCCGTAAGCCTTTACTACAGGTATTCCCCTGATATACTCCAGGGAGGCCGTAATGATATCGTTTTGAGCCTGCTGGTGGACGGGTGCATTGCGATGGCTGAACCAGCCCATAAGTCTTAATGCCAGCGCCGACAAGATAATTCCCAGGACTGAAAAAACCGCTGCCTGCCAGCAGTAAAAGGAAAGACACAGAATCATTGCAAAGGCACTGATATATCCTCCGATCACCGTATCAATCATATTCATTGCAAACATTTCAACAAAAGAAAGGTCGGTGGTAACCGCACCTACAAGATCTCCCGTGGGGTTCCTGTCGAAAAAGCCCAGGGAGACCCGTTTAAGGATATCGCCTATTCTCATGCGCTCCTCTGCTGTTATCTCAAAACCTATGCTATCCTGATATACCGCACGGAGATAGGAAAATAAAAACCGGCCCAATATCATTAATATCATGAAAACAAGCATATACAGAGCCCAGACCGGGGTCAGCCTTTTTATGCCGGCCTGGTCTTCCAGCATGAGGTTTAAAGTGTGGGCAGCACCTATTATGGGCATGGCTGTAAACACAGCACTGAGGAAGGACCAGAGAAATCCCAGGTACAGCCGGGCTTTATGCTCTCCTGCCCAAATTATGATTCGTTTAATAGTTTTAAGCATGAACTCTCTCTCCTTTTCCGCCGTTGTTTGCAGACCAGATTTTTGAACCGATATGGGCCTGCCACATATGATGATAGAGCAAGCTTGTTTCTAAAAGTTCCTCATGAGTACCTTGAGCTGATATTTTTCCTTTTGCCAACAGAACTATCTGGTCTGCATTCTTTACTGTTGAAAGCCTGTGGGCTATGACCAGCAGTGTTTTACCTTTTGTAAGCGCTGCTATGGAGCGCTGGAGCTTATCTTCGTTTTCAGGATCTGTAAATGCAGTTGCTTCATCGAGAATTACTATCGGTGCATTTTTAAGTATGGCTCTTGCAATGGCCAGACGCTGCCGCTCACCGCCCGAAAGCTTTCCCCCGGCTTCTCCGGCCGTGGTTTTCCAGCCGTTGTCCAGCCGGAGGACAAATTCCTCACACCGGGCGGCTCTGGCTGCTGCATACACCTCTTCATCGCTTGCCGTTGGCTTTCCCAGTCTGATATTTTCCAGAATGGAGCAATTGAATAGAAAGTTATCCTGGGCAACATAACTTACGATTTGGGATAATTGTGAAAGAGGAATATTGCGGATATCCGTTTTTCCTATGGTAACAGCCCCTTTTCCCACGTCCCAGAATCTGGCGATCAAACGTGCCACAGTGGACTTTCCCCCTCCGGACGGTCCCACCAGAGCGGTAAAGCTTCCCTGGGGCAGTATCAGGTTTACATCATGGAGGATGTCACCGTCGGTTTTGTTATAAGCAAAGCTTACACCCTTCAGTGCTATATCAAAGGTATCAAGGGAAACATCAGCTTTCGCATCAGGCAGCTCGGGAAGTTCCAGCAGCTGATTTACATCTTTTATTGCATACTCAATGGATTTCCAATCGTTTACGGCAACTGTGAACCAGGTTACCGGAGCTACGATGCTCAGGGAAAGAATCATACACAGGGTAAGCTGGGCAGGATTCAGACTTCCATCGATATACAGAAGTATTCCCACCGGAAGAATCCCCAGCAGGGTGGACGGCAGCAGTGCATTTCCAAGAT
>JAFABO010000047.1 GCA_023426005.1 Bacillota bacterium
TTTTCTGTATCGCTGTAATTATTGGAGTATTTTTAATAATTCTTCTGAGAAATTGCCTAAAGGTAGTAGACAGGGTCAACAAGATACTTGACAAAAAATCCGAAAGTATTGAAGAAACTCTCGAAGCACTGCCGTCAACTGTAAAAAGTATTGATGAACTCGCAGTTAGTGCAAAAGATACTTTTGATAAAGCAACATCAATTGTTTCTACAGTTGAAGATACAGTTACCGAAACCATAGATTCATTCTCGTTTAATGCTGAGAACGTACTGAGTATTATTAATGTGGCAAGCTCGGTTGTCAAATCCATCATTAACGCGTTTTCTTCAAAAAAATAATATTATTTTTAATAAAAAACGAAAGGGTTTTCCTTTTCGTTTTTTATTATGCGGGCAAATTGGAAATGTGTTAAGAAATTTGTCAATAGGGCTTTGTATTACATTATTGAAACCATTCTATTGTTGTAATAGTCAAGCTTGTATGATATTATTTAGTTATGCGGTTCTGCCAACAAAAGACAAATTTTTTACATTGAATGGTAATAAAAATGTCATTCATTAAAAACTAAAATACGATATGGGGTGAAATCCTGTGGATGGAAATGTACGATTGAGTGCTACAGTAATAAGCTGCATGGGCAATGATTCAGAGCAAGATGACTTTTATTTTAATGGAAGTTTTTCCAATTGTCATAGTACGCAGAGTATACAATTATCCTTTGAAAAAGCGGCAAACAATTATGTCTTTGCCATATCAGATTCCATGGGCCTTGAAGATGGGGATTTTAATGGAATATCAGCCATAAGGGAAATTAAAAAATATCACGAAAGCGCAAAGATTCAGCAGTTTTCTCTTGAAACTATTTCTGAAAGAATATATGAAGCAGTACAGTTGTCCAGCAATTTGATATACAGCAAATCGGTAATTGCAAGTCAGAATTCCACCCGATTGACAGGTTTTTCTTCACTTATCATTGATAATAACAGAGCGGCAGTTATGAATTTGGGCAACAACGGAGCTTTCTTATTCAGACAGGGCGTACAAAAAGATATCTTCTCAAGAAATAACGGCCGTAAAACCGAAAAGTTAAGAAGTCTGGGGATAACTCCTACGGCACCTGATTTGCTCAATGATACCGAACAGATGCTAAAACTGGCCGAGGAAGAATCCAAAACAAAAATTAAATTGTCACCGAGTTTTGAACTGGAAGAGGGCGATTTGATCATTCTATGCAGTGACGGCCTTCTCAATGGAATAACCAGAAGTAGGCTGGAGGCTGTGGTGGATGCCGGTTTCGAACCCTCCAAGATGGCCAGTGTCCTGTATCAGGAGGCGCTGAAGAGCGGGCAGGAGGATGGGATAACCATTATGGTCATCAGTGTTGAAGAGATCAGAAGCCTTGCATTTGGTTATGGAAACAGGCGGATAAACCAGGTGGGTTATGAGAATGAAACAGAGGAAGAAGAGAAAGAGGAACGCAAAGAAAGTAATATTGTAAATTACATATTGGGGTTTGTTTGTGTTTTAGTAATATCGGGTGTATTATTCATGGGATATCTTATACTATCCAACAGCGGTATTTTTGGCTCGGATAATAATAATAATAACACCTCTCAGGCAGGTATGACCACCAATAGTCAGGATGACAGTGCAGACCTGACCCAAAGCGGAGGGACTGATACCGGAGACTCCTCTGCCGTTGAAACTTCCACGGCTTCAGGTGATTCCCAAAACGGTGGCAGGGACAACAGTTCCTCTGACAACGGTGCGGGCAATAACTCCTCCGGCAGTCAGCAGGGTAATTCCGGTCAAAACGCAAATGCCGAATATGATATATATATTGTAAAATCAGGAGATACATTCAGTGCAATAAGCAAACAGTTTTACGGAGATTTTAACAAATACAATATCATCATGGAATTTAACAATATAAAGAAAGACAATAGCTTATATGTGGGGCAGGAGATTAAAATACCAAAGGTAAAGTAGCTCAGACCTGTTTATTAAAGTAATTCAATATTTTAATGGTAGCAGCTTTTAAAACAGCTGCTATTTTATTTTATTATTTGGTGTAAATAATGGAACATTTTAAAATTGTGCTACGTCTATTAGATATGTTGGCAAGATTTACTATCATTTATAAAACGAGGGGGTATTAGATTGAAAAAAATAATTTCAATGCTGCTTGTAATCACACTATTGATTACATTTATGTCGCCGGTTATGGCAAGCAGTTCCGCATCAAACGACAAGGGGCTTGAAAATGCCATCAAGGCGGTAAAGGAGAAAATAACCATCCCGGCCGACTGCAACAAATTTAGTTATAATATTTACAATCAGGACGGTGCCGTAATATGGAACCTGGGCTGGAGTAATGAAGCTGAACAAAAGTATATCAACGTTACTATTGATGAGAATAATTTCATATCCGGCTATTCTTCATATCAGTACTCCTTAAATTACGACAAGAAAATTCCCAAATACTCGGAGAGCCAGGGCAGGGAAATAGCGGAAAAATTCATTAAACAGCTGAATCCTTCTCTTCTTTCTGAATTCAAAGCTATGGATTACAATAATTATTCACGGGACAGAGAATATTATTTTAACTATGTGAGGCAGGTTAACGGTATTGACTATCCCGGAAATGCAATCAGTATAAGTGTTAATAATTATACAGGAATAGTTTCCAACTTTAGCTGCAGCTACTCAAAAAATACCAAATTTGAGTCTGCGGATAAGGTTATAAGCCTTGAAGAGGCAAAGAAGGCATTTACAGAGAAGCTTGGGTTAAAGCTTGTATATAATTTAAAATCCGACAAGGATAAAATCGTACCGTATCTGGCTTACGTTCCGAAGGATTCCAACAAGTATATCGATGCAATCACCGGAGAAGTAGAAAAGACAACAAACAATAACAGGATACTTTACAGCGCCGACATGATGGAAAAAGTGGCTTATTCCAACACTGGAGCGGCGTCAATAGTACTTACACCGGAGGAAACAGATGCCGTTAAGGATATGTCCGGACTTAAAGCAAAAGAAGAACTTGATGCTAAAGTACGGGCTATAGCCCAGTTCAAGCTTGACAGCGGCTTTACTCTGGCAAATGCCGAACTCAGGAAGGATTGGAGAAACAGTGATTCCTTCATCTGGTATTTGCGCTACACTAAAGTTGTCAACAAGGAGACAAGCCAAATAAGAGAAGTATCGGTGTCATTGGATGCCAGAAGCGGTGATATCATTAATTTCTGGACTTATTATGATTCTCCTGCAGGTACCAAACCTCAAAAGACAAAGGATGAGGCAAAAAAAATCAGTGACGATATTTTACAGAGCTTGATACCGGGTTATTATTCTCAAGTAAAATATGACGATACCTATTATGCTTATGATGAAACACAGAACCAGCAGTTTACCT
>JAFABO010000092.1 GCA_023426005.1 Bacillota bacterium
GACCGAGGAAATGAAAATGTATTACCCGTTAGGCTGCTATGATCCTGATTTTGCGCTGGTGAAATTCACGGCGCATAAGGCTAACTACTATCATGGCCTTAAGAACTATGATTTTGACATTGAATAATTCCGGTATACATAGAAATAATCTTATTGATATAGTCATGCCTCATAGTAAATTGTCCGTTTGACACGAAAAAAATTTTATTATAGAATAACTATGAAAATGAGATCAGGAAGGTCTCAGCTGCAACAAGATATTTTTATACATACGGCATTTGCTCAGTATGTTATTTGATTTTTCTTAAAAGTACCAATTGTTAAAACTCAATTAGACCCATGAAGGGCTAGCAGACTAACCCTTATGGGTCTAATATTATGTAGAGGAGAGTTTTATTATGCATATGGGAGACGTTTTGATATCTCCGGGGGTCGGAGGTACAATGCTGGCTGCGGCTGTGGGAGTGGCAGCTGTTTCAATCAAAAAAGTAAAGGAGATGGATGAGAAAAAGCTTCCCTTGATGGGAGTAATGGCAGCCTTTGTTTTTGCATCGCAGATGATCAATTTTACCATACCGGGAACCGGCTCCAGCGGACATCTGGGCGGAGGACTGCTGCTGGCAATACTGTTAGGGCCTTACGCGGGATTTTTATCCATGGCTGCAATACTGCTCATTCAGGCCTTGTTTTTTGCCGACGGAGGCTATCTGGCCTATGGCTGCAATTTGATAAACATGGGTTTTTATGCCTGTTTTATTGCATATCCGCTTATATATAAATTTATTACCAGGGCTAAGATGTCAAGGACAAGAGTAATCGTCGGAAGTATTGCGGCAAGCGTTATAGGCCTTCAGCTGGGAGCCTTCAGTGTTGTGCTGGAAACCCTGCTGTCGGGAAAAACAGAATTGCCCTTTTCACAATTTGCGGGAGTCATGCAGGGAATACATCTTGCAATAGGGCTTGTGGAGGGAATTGTCACAGCGGCAGTAGTATCCTTTGTTCTGAAGGTAAGACCCGATATTGTGGGAGAAGCTGCCCCAAATAGCGGCAGGAAAAGCAATAAGACAATTATAGTAGGTTTTCTTGCAGCAGCCCTTGTTCTGGGAGGAATAGTATCCCTGTTTGCTTCGGCAAATCCCGACGGCCTGGAATGGTCGGTGGGAAAGGTAACGGGAGCGGAGCTCCAGGGGAATTCACAAGTACATGAAGCCCTTGAAAAAGCCCAGGAAAAGACGGCTATTCTTCCGGATTATGGTTTCAGGGATCAGACGGACACAGGCGGTGAAGCTGCCGGTACGGTGGTTTCAGGTATTGTAGGTTCAGGAATCACACTTGGAGTGATCGTACTGATAGGCTTTGTGATAAAATACTTTAAGAGAAGGAAGCCGGGGCGGATCGGATGATCAGCCTCGTATGGAGATGGAGACGCAGATGACAGATATAATAGGTTCGGTAATGGAAATAAAGCATATTGACGAGCTTTCAAAACAGAAAAATCCTGTAAATAATATTCATCCTCTTTTCAAACTGATCCTCACATTGGTTTATATTTGCGTTCTCGCCTCCTTCAGCAGGTATGAGGTTATCGGACTTCTGCCTTTTTTCCTTTATCCTGTGGTAATTATACTGGTATGTGATATTCCGTTAAGTAAAATTTTTAAAAGGGTTCTTTTTATAGAACCCTTTATAGTAATTACCGGAATACTCAATCCGGTTTTTGATAAAAGTTTGGTTGAAATAGGCGGCTTTGTGGTGTCGGGGGGCTGGCTTACCTTTTTTTCACTGGTCGTCAGGAGCACACTTATGGTGACGGCAGGCTTCCTGCTGATTGCTACCGCAGGTATAGATGATATTGCCAAAACCTTAAGCCTGTTAAAGGTCCCGTCGGTGTTCGTCCTATTGTTCCTATTGACCTACAGGTATATTTTTGTGCTTATGGACGAGGCGGGCAGATTGCTGAAAGCGTACTATATGAGAGCTCCAGGTCAATCTGGAATAAAGGTAAGAGTTTGGGGCTCCATGGTAGGGCAACTGCTGATAAGAACTTATAACCGCGCTCAGACCATTTATCAGTCAATGGTTCTGAAGGGTTACAGCGGCAGGTATAATTCTGCGGCGGGAAAGCGGGTAAAGACCGGGGATGTGGTTTATTTTGCACTGTGGCTGGCATTTATTGCGGCAGTGCGCATATACAATATACCGCTCCTGATTTCTGCACTGGTGGCCTGGAATATCTAAAACGTATATAGTCCGGCAATATATTTCATACAGAATAAGGCAAATGTCAAATTGAAGGCAAGGAGAAATGCTTTGCTTTTTATTTTGTCCAAATTTGGATATATTTTTTAATTATTGCATATTCCCGGGTGCAGGTTTCCGGTAAATATTCCGGATGGATATGTGGGATAATTATAAAGTTTTCAATTGTTATTGATAAGTTATCCGCGATTGTTTAAAATTAAGGATGATATAAACTTCGAGCAGTGAAAGGAAGATTATGAGCCATCATAAAGTTGAACTTAAAGAGGTAAGCTTCTCATATGCCGACGGACATCAGGCTCTGGACAATGTTTCCTTCCTGCTGGGCCATGGTGAGTCTGTTGGAATAGTGGGTGCCAACGGAGCGGGAAAATCCACTCTTTTATCTGTTTTGACAGGAATACAGTTTCCTCAGCAGGGAACTGTCAGAGTTGGGGATCTGCCGGTCAATAAAAAGACCCTGTCAGAGGTGAGGCGAAGTGTTGGTCTGGTTTTCCAGGAGCCTGACGACCAGCTGTTTATGACCTCGGTATATGATGATGTTGCTTTTGGTCCCAGAAATTACAAGCTGGACGAAGAGGAAGTCGACCGGAGAGTAATGGAAGCTCTTGAAGAGGTGGGGATTACCCATCTGAAGGACAGACCTCCCTATAAGCTCTCTGGAGGCGAAAAGCGTCTGGCTGCCATTGCGGCAGTTATTTCAATGAAGCCCGATATATTGATTATGGATGAACCGACCGCATCTTTGGACCCCAAAGCAAGAAGAAAAATAATGAATATCCTGAAAGGTTTCAGCCATACAAAAATAATTACAAGTCATGATCTTGATATGATTATGGATATGTGTGCAAGGACAATTGTTCTGAAGCAGGGTAAAGTGGCAGCAGACGGCAATACCCGGGAAATATTGAGCAATGAAAAGCTGATGGAGGAATGCGGCCTTGAAATACCCCTGGCACTCCAGAATTGTCCTGTATGCCGGTCGTCAAAAGCAATTTAATATTATAATATTTAAATGAATTTGGGTAATCAGTGCTCACCTGAAAAAGAAATGGAGAGAAGATGAGAATAGCGGTTATAGACGGGCAGGGCGGAGGAATCGGCAAGCTTATTGTGGAAAAGCTTCGCATTGCCTTTGGAAATGACATCGGTATATTGGCTATGGGCACCAATGCACTGGCAGCATCTTTGATGCTGAAGGCCGGAGCAAATGAAGGGGCTTCGGGAGAAAATGCCATTGTGTACAATGCTCCTAAAGTTGATATAATTATAGGTTCGATTGGGATAGTATGTGCTAATTCCATGCTGGGAGAACTGACACCCGCAATGGCAAGGGCAATATCGGAAAGTGATGCGGCAAAAGTGCTGATTCCCCTTAACAGATGCAATATATTGGTTGCAGGCATAAAAGAGGAACCGCTTCCCCATTACATAGACGATGCCATTGAAATAGTGGGAAAACTGCTGGGGGATATGCCCCGCGGGAATTGAGCAGGTAACCTCCTTTTTTCGTCACATTGCGATAAAGGATAATTACTTACATAACATTTTGTGGCCACAAATGTGGCTCAAAGCCATAAATGGCTTAGGGGGTTAATATGTGTGAAGCAAATGTATACCTTGTGGATGAAACAGGGAAAGAAGAATTGATCCTGGATTCGGTGGATAAAATAATTCCGGATGAAAACGGAATTACACTTGAAAATATTTACAGTGAAAGAAAAACCCTAAGGGCAAGGATAAAACTGATGGAACTGGTGGAACATAGAATAATACTGGAGAATCTAGACTAACTAATGCACAGGACAGTGATGAATTTGTATCTTTTTATATTTAAATCTTTATACTTATTTGCGGGAGTATTGGTCAATAATTTTCCGAGGCTCTCACTGGGCTTATACAACAGGGCAATTGATATCTACCTGAAAAAGGGCTTGAATTTTGATTTTATTGAAATCCTGCTGGATATAGCTATTAATCTGGATATACTTGGAATGAAGGATCAAGCGGTGCAGTCCTATAAAAAAGCAATTGAAATTAATCCCAATGAGGCTAGGGCGTACTACGGACTGGCCATTATTTATGACGATAGCAGAGAATTCTGCAAGGCCATCGAGTTCTACCAAAAGGCTATAGAGCTTGACCCCTACTATTCCAAAGCTTATTTCTTTATGGCCAATGCTTTCGACGAAAACGGCCAGAAGCAGGAAGCCGCCCAATATTACGAAAAAGCGGCCGAACTTGATCCCACTCACTTTTGGGCCTTCAACAACCTGGCGGCGGTCTATGAGGAAACCGAACAGTATGATAAGGCTTTAGCTGCCATAAGAAAGGGGCTTGAGCTGGAGCCGGAGCATTTTAAAGCTCTTTTTAACGCCGGAGTGATTATGAACAGGCTGGGGTATCCCAGAAAGGCTGTCGAATATTATCAGCAGTCGCTGGAGAGGAACCCCAGGTATTCCTACACATATTTGAACCTTTCCCTGATTTATCTGGAGGAGAAAGATTATCAAAAGGCTGTCGAAGTAATATCGAAAGGTATAAAGTATGTGCCGGAGGCATCTTTTCTATATTATAACAGGGCATGCTTTTACGTCCATATGGATATGTATGACCTGGCCGTGAGAGATTTGATAATTGCTGCAGACATGAGCCGCGAGCTTGAAGAATATATGTGGAATGACAGGGAATTGGATCCCTTAAGAGATTTGAAATTGTATAAAGAACACTTTAAAGCAACTGTATCCTGATTGAAAATAAATCCGGACCGTTGTGTCAAAATGTGATATAAGCCCTATTGTCAACCATGTGTTTGTATTTTAGTTGACAATAGGGCTTATATTGGTTTACAATACCAATATAATTTACATATCGGAGGTTAACCAATGAAAGCAAAACATATTATTTTTGCAGGATTATTTGCCGCTTTGACGGCAATAGGTGCGTTTATAAGGATTCCCTTGCCATATGTCCCTCTGACGCTGCAGGTATTTTTCTGCCTGCTTTCAGGCATTTTACTGGGGGCCAGAATAGGACTGCTCTCTCAGATAGTTTATATTGCAGTAGGGTTGATCGGTCTGCCGGTTTTTACGGCGGGAGGAGGCCCCGGCTACGTTCTCAACCCGACTTTCGGTTATCTGGCAGGTTTGATTGTCTGTGCCTTTGTAACGGGAAAGCTTTCTGAGCGCCTGACGAAAATCTCCGTATCAAAGCTGTTTCTGATTAATATTCTTGGCGTTCTGATTATATATGCCATGGGAGTTCCATACCTGTATTTGATAAAGAATCTCTACCTGGGAGCTGAAACGCCGCTGTCAAAAGTATTGTACGGGGGATTCCTGGTGACGGTACCCGGAGATATCCTAAAGAGCTATCTTGCAGCCCTTATTGGAGTCAAGCTGATTCCGGCAGTCAGAAATGTATTGATTTTTTAACCGTTTAACATTAATATTATTTGGTATAATAATTTAGAAACGACAATTAAAGCTGAAACTTAAAATACTTATACGAAGTAGCAGGAATAATATTATGCCGGATAAGGATACATACAAAAATTTAAATATATTGGCACCTGATCAAATAGCTAAGCAGACAGTTGAAAACGGATATAAAAAAGCCAATACCAGGGTATCCAGACTTTTTGTACTTGGAATACTTGCGGGAGCCTTCATTGCCTTTGCCTCGGAAGGCTCCAATGCCGCAATATACAACATCCCCTGGGCCGGCGTCGGTAAAACTCTGGCAGGAGCAATATTTACAACAGGGCTGATGATGGTGATTGTTGCGGGAAGCGAGCTCTTTACCGGAAATACCCTGATGGTGGCCGCCCTGGCTCAAAAGAGAATAACTCTTTGGGGAATGCTGCGGAACTGGATTACGGTATATGCAGGCAACTTTATTGGAGCGCTGCTGATAGCCTGGCTTGTTTTCATGTCGGGGCAGCTCGACTTCACAGGGGGACTCCTGGGCGGCTTCACTATCAAAACCGCAGCCTATAAGGTATCCCTGAGTTTTTCAAAAGCCTTTATCATGGGAATATTGTGTAACTGGCTGGTCTCTCTGGCAGTGTGGATGGCCTATGGTACAAAGGATATGGCAGGAAGGCTTCTGGCCATATTTTTCCCCATATGGCTGTTTATAACCTCAGGCTTTGAGCACTGCGTGGCAAACATGTACTATATTCCGGCGGGAATACTTGCAAAGTCCAATCCGGAATGGGT
>JAFABO010000165.1 GCA_023426005.1 Bacillota bacterium
AGGAAGCTGATGGAATAAAGGAGAGAACTATTACCCTGAACACAGACGGCACATATTATTTACACCTGGAAGCCTGTGATAAAGCAGGACAGACCGGCAAAAACATGGCCGGACCGTATACTATCAATAATATAAAGGCAGGGCAGTTTTTTATTACCATGATGCTGGATGTGGGCTGGAGGGACTATTACTTCAACGTTGGCAGCGGGATTGATGACAATAATGACGGGGTAATCGACCGGTATCCCAGAAGGGCAAACACCGATATAGACACCATAAAAATGCCGATCAATTACTATGAGCTTGTTCCATATCAGAGATACTCTGTTAAGGCCGGTTACAGAGTTAAAGGCAAAATCGACATTCAAGGGAACCCCGATGAGGCATATTTTAAAATAAACTATCTGGTTAACGGTGTAAGACACACTGATACAGTAAGGCTGACAAACAACTCCGGAGATACCTGCGGCTTTGAGTGGATAATACCGCCCGAAACAGATGACAGATCCTTTGTCAGCTTTGACTTGGAAATAAAAAAAGGAGGCTGTATCTACGGTAACGAAAAATGGATTGACGTTTGGGACTCAAGAAATACTTCCCGCATGGTATTCTACGTCAGGGGTAAGGCAATTGATGATATAATTTATATTCAAAGCCAGTAAACAGCAGGAGTAATCTAAATAAATCCACATCTATATATACATGAATAAATCCGGGTTTCTTACCCATCCAACTTTCCTTTAAACTTGTTATTGAATTCCGGATTATCCGGATTCTGAGTGGCCGCTTGTTCTGCTTTATTTTGTGCATTAGGTTTTGAAGTGCCCTTGTTCTTTTTTCCTTTAAACATGATTAACTCCTTTAAGAGAGATTTTTTAATATATTTAGTAATATAATTTGTAAATAGTTAAATTTTATTCAGGACTTATTTCTTACTGACAATTAGGTGTAAAATGAAAATATAAATAATTAAGAGAGGTATACCGATATGCTCTTCGCTAGAAAAGTAATATTATGTTGTTTTTTAATACTCTCATTAGCATTTGCGGGTTGCACACCGACGGATGGCAAAAAGCTTACAGAAAGAAAAATATACACCAATACGGAATTTAAGTTTTCACTAAACTATCCTGAGAGCTGGTATTTTATTGATGATTCGCTGCCGGAACAAATAAATATTTTGCTGTCAAAAGAAGAACTCAGCATTGCCAGGATGAATCCGGCAGCACTGTCAATTGTCGGTTTGAAGGGTAAGGAAGGCAAAGAATTCATGGAGAGTTATGAAAATGAATTTGATAAAAAGGACATAGAATCCAAGTCTTTTAAAGTAAGTAAAGAAATAACCGCCGACAAATATTTTGCTGACGAAGGAGTTTGCTATCTGATGTTTAGTTATGAGGATTAATACTTTGTAATCATTTACAGTGCTGATAAGGAACAGAATACTGATGAGTTTGAAGCCATTATTAAAACCATAAATATTAAAAAATAGCCATATGGTGCCAATAGCATTCATTTTGAACCCAAATGTTATTTTTTTACATATAATGAAGTATGGAATACATTTTTCGCCAGAAGGTATGTAGAAAAATAACCGAAGGGAGACTGCAGGTCAAATATGAGGGAGGCAAGCAATCAGAAGCTGAACGGTCAGCATAAGAATTTTAAAGGTTACGGCGGGATTGAAGATCTTGAAAGATATGTGGCCTTTGAACTCGGAACAGGCTGGGAACAAAAAAAGAGTAAGAATATAAAAGGAATCCTTAATTTCAAGCAAACCATCTTTGGGCCGGATAACCTGAATAACTGCACCCTGGCTTCCATAACCAGGACTATGAAATATTACTCAGACCTGGGATTTCAAAAGATTCCATCAGTTGTCCATGAAATATATGCCGCAGTCCGGGAAATAGGTGTAAAGCATGGATATGACCCGGAAAAATCAGGGATTTTGAGGGATTTGTTCATATATACTCCCTTCGAAATAAAGACAATGGTTAGAGATACTTGGAAAAGGTTTGGTTATGAGAGCAGCAAATCAAATAATATATATTTTAGAAGGCTAAAGACAATTAAAAACAGTATAGATGACATGAATCCTGCATTGCTGAATATTGCCTGGGGTGATTATAAGGGGCATACTGTAACAGTTACCGGCTATAGAGTGTTCAGCAGCAGCAGGGAGCACTGTGACGACAGAACCTTTGTTCAGGTATATGACGGCTGGAGCGAGGATATAAGATATATTGACTGGAAAAAGTTCGGCATAACTCCGGCCAGTGTAACCAGAATAATTTAACCTGTTGTGTGGGTTAAATTTACCATTATCTACTGGTAAAATTAATCAACAAACTGGCATATCTCCTTAATTTGGTTATTGACAATTTTAAATTATTGGGTTATCATTTAATAAATGTTAAAGGTAATGATTGGGAATATTAGAAATCTGAAAGCTCACAGAGAACCGGCGTTTGGTGCGAGCCGGCAGTCTTGATGATTTTGAACTCATCCATGAACTGCTGCCCGATAAGTAGGGTAAGCCGGAATTCCACCGTTACAGGGATAGATGGTAATAGCCGTCGAAAGAGCGAATTCTTAAGAATTAATTAGAGTGGTACCGCGAGTCAGCCTCGTCTCTATACTGAGATGGGGCCTTTTGTCGTCCTGAAAAGTAAAAAAATTCAACAATTGACACTTTTCAAGATGAAAAACAGATGTTCAAATTCCGGGTTTGAGCATCTGGCTGAAACTAAATACTAAATCATTTAATGGAGGTTTTTCTATGAGCAGAAAGATACTTGTACTTGACACGACCTTGCGGGACGGAGAACAGGTTCCCGGAGCCAAACTTAATCTAAATGAGAAAATTGAATTGGCGCATCAGCTGAAAGCATTAAATGTGGATATCATTGAAGCCGGTTTTGCTGCCTCCTCCCAAGGAGATTTCAATTCAATAAAAGAAATAGCGTCACAAATCGGTGGCGGCAATATAATGATTACTGCTCTGGCAAGAGCGGTAAAAAGTGATATTGATGCGGTATACCGGAGTGTAAAACCGGCTCAAAATCCATTGATCCATATAGTGCTTGGGACATCTGAGGTTCACGTTAATAAAAAGTTTAACAAGACAATGGAGGAAGTAATGGAGATGGGAGTAAGTGCCGTAAAGTATGCCAAAACACTGCTGCCCCATGTTCAGTATTCAACCGAAGACGCTTCCAGGTCGGAATTCGAATATTTGTGGAAGACTATAGAGGCTGTTGTAAAAGCAGGGGCAACTATGATAAATATTCCTGACACAGTTGGTTATGCGGTGCCCGAGGAGTTTGGAGAACTTGTAAGAAAGGTTAATTACCGTTTGAAAAACCTTAACGACAAGGTCGTTTTGAGCGTTCACTGCCATAACGATACGGGGCTTGCCGCCGCAAATACCCTGGCCGCCATAAAGAACGGTGCCGATAAAATTGAATGTACCATCAATGGCCTTGGAGAAAGGGCGGGAAATGCGGCCCTTGAGGAAGTGGTAATGGCCATGAAGCTGCGGTCTGTCTACTATGATGCCCACACCGATATCAATACAAAAGAAATTTTTAGAACCTCCAGGTTGGTGAGCAATTTGACAGGGCTGGATATACAGGTTAACAAGGCAATAACCGGGGACAATGCTTTTGCACATTCCTCGGGAATACATCAGGACGGCTTGCTCAAAAACAGAGAGGTTTATGAGGTTATTGCCCCCGAGGATGTCGGGGTAGAAAAGATGGATATAATCCTGACGGCCAGATCGGGCCGCCACGCATTTCGGAACGCAGCAGAAAAATTGGGTTACAGGTACCGGAGCGAAACGGACTTCGAATCTCTCTTTAGCCAGTTTCTGGAACTTGCCGATGCAAAAAAGGAAGTTTACGACTATGACGTCTACTATCTGCTCCAAAGGCGTAACAGCAGCAGGGAGGATGATGACCGCGGCAGTGCGGATGAAAAGCTTGACCTTTACGAACTGGTGTCCTTCCAGGTAATAAGCAATGATATTTTTCCCACTGCCACCATCAAGCTGAAAAAGGGGAAGGAGACCTATAAGCACAGCGCTGTGGGAGATGGTCCAATCGATGCATTATATACGGCTATAAAGGATATTACAGGCCTGGATGTGGACCTTAAGGAATATAAGATCAGCAGTATGTCCAGGGGAAAGGAAGCGCTGGGAAGGGTCAGCATAAGGATATGCCACAACGAAAAAATTTATACTGCCAGGGCCATGGACACAGACGTTATCAAGGCCAGTGCACTTGCCCTGATAAACGGGTTAAATGCGATAATCCTGGAAAAGGTAAATTGACAAAAGCACACTTCAAAAACAACCCCCGCAGCCGGCGTTTCCAGGGGACACCGGCTGCGGGGTCAATAAATTCACTATATTTTTCCGGTTATGAACCAATCCATGAGCTTATAGCCTTCTCCCACAAAAATACCTGTCTTCCCGGCTTCTGCTTCATCATAGCTCTGTGCCTCTGAAACAACTTCCTGAGTGCTGTCATATATTATGAACGGAACAGGCTCGGAAGTATGAGTGCGGAGACTCAGGGGTGTGGGATGATCCGGGAGTACCAAAACTCTGTAATCCCTGTGCTTTTTCAGTCCTTCAAGCAGGGGAGCGACAATTTTCTCGTCCAGATATTCAATTGATTTTACCTTGTTCTCAATTTCGTATCTGTGTCCGCATTCATCAGGAGCTTCCACATGGACATAGACAAAGTCTTTGCCGCTGTCCAGTTCTGCTATGGCAGCGTTGGCCTTTCCGATAAAGTTTGTATGGATATTTCCTGTTGCGCCCTCTACGTCAACGGAGTCCAGACCTGCACACAGGCCGATGCCCTTTAACAGGTCAACTGCCGATATCATGGTACCGGTCTTGCCGTACTTTTCAATGAAGGAGGCCAGGGCAGGCTTTCTGCCTTCTCCCCAGAGCCATATCGAATTGGCCGGTCTGAGCCCTCGGGCTTTCCTGGACAGGTTCACGGGGTGATCCTTCAAAATATCGTAGCTCTTTATCATTAAATCCAGCAACATGCCCGATTCTTCTTTTGGAAGATAATCGGTAACTTTTCTTTCCAGAATATCGTGGGGAGGAGTACAGCCCAGCCCTGTTTTTCCGTTGCTCCACACCAGACAATGCCGGTAGCTTACGCCTGGATAAAAATTAATGTTCTCACCTTTTAAGGCCGCATTTACTGCTTCTATCAGTACCTGTGACTCCTCGGTTGAAATTTCGTCGGAACTGTAGTCGATCATGGTCTTGTGGGCATAATTCGCCTCCTCTTCCGATAAATAAACCAGGTTGCATCGAAGCGCCACATCGGACGGCAAGAGCTTGATACCCATACTGACAGCTTCCAGCGGAGAACGTCCGGTATAGTATATCTGTGGGTTATAGCCCATAACCGAAAGGTTGGCGGCATCACTTCCCGGAGGGATTCCTTCCGGAATTGTCTTGACCAGGCCCACAGTGCCTTTTTTAGCAAGCATATCTATATTTGGCTTTTTAGCATACTGCAGCGGTGTTTTGTTATCCAGTTCCTTCATGGGATAGTCTGCCATGCCGTCACCTAATACAACAACATATTTCATATAACCTCCCTATCTGCGGGGGATAAATAAATCTCCCGCTTGACCTCCATAAAATTATCAGCCCTTTGTAGCCACCTTTGCCCAGGTGTCCTTAAGCCCCACTGTCCTGTTGAAAATCAGCTTGTTTTCTGTTGAGTCGTTATCAACACAGTAGTAGCCCATTCTCAGGAATTGAAATCTGTCTCCGGGTTTTGCCTTTACAAGATCGGGCTCAACCATACAGTTCTCAATAATTTCAAGAGAATTTGGATTTACATTTGCTCTGAAATCCTCACCTTCTTCAACATCCTCGGGATCAATTTTCATAAACAAGTGATCATATAACCTGACCTCGGCCTTTACGGCGTGGGATGCGGATACCCAGTGCAGCGTACCCTTGACCTTCCTGCCGTCGGGAGAGTTGCCGCCCTTGGTAGCAGGATCGTAAGTGCATCTCAGCTCGACGGTCTCTCCGGTTGCCTCATCCTTTACCACACTCCGGCAGGTTATAAAGTAAGTGTTCTTTAAACGGACCTCTTTGCCGGGAGCCAAACGGAAGAATTTATTCGGAGGATCTTCCATAAAGTCATCCTGTTCAATATAAATTTCCCTTGAGAAAGGCAATTTTCTTGTACCCATCTCAGGATTTTCCGGGTTGTTTTCCACATCAAACCATTCCACCTGACCCTCAGGGTAGTTTTCTATGACAACCTTTAAAGGCCTTAATACTGCCATGACCCTTGATGCGCTGAAATTCAGCTCATCTCTTATACAATGCTCCAGCAGTGCAAAGTCAACAAGGCTGTTGTTTTTTGCAACACCTATTTTTTCACAGAAATTTCTGATTGAGCCAGGTGTATATCCGCGCCTTCTCAGGCCTGAAATGGTGGGCATCCTGGGATCATCCCAGCCGTTTACGAACTTTTCGTTTACCAGTTGAAGAAGTTTTCTTTTGCTCATTTGCGTATATGCCAGGTTCAAACGCGCAAACTCGATCTGCCTTGGTTTCGCCGGCAGGTCGATATTCACCTTGACCCAGTCATAGAGAGGTCTGTGATCCTCAAACTCAAGGGAGCAGAGGGAGTGGGTGATACCCTCCACAACATCCTCAATGGGATGGGCATAATCATACATGGGATAGATGCACCATTGATCTCCGGTCCTGTGGTGATGTGCTCTGAGGATCCTGTATATGACCGGATCCCTCATGTTTATATTGGGTGAAGCCATATCTATTTTAGCCCTTAAAACCTTTGAACCGTCGGGAAACTCACCGTTTTTCATTCTTTCAAACAAATCCAGGTTTTCTTTCGCCGGTCTGTCCCTGTAAGGGCTGTTTTTGCCGGGTTCGGTGAGAGTCCCCCTGTGCTCGCGTATCTGTTCGGCAGTCAGATCACAGACAAAGGCTTTTCCGTCCTTAATAAGTTTAACTGCACAGTCGTACATAATACCGAAATATTCTGACGCATAAAATATATTGTCCCAGTTGAAGCCCAGCCATTTTACATCCTCCTGGATGGACTCCACGTATTCCACATCTTCCTTGCTAGGGTTTGTATCGTCAAATCTAAGATTGCATTTGCCGCCATATTTCAGTGCGGTGCCAAAATCAATGCATATGGCTTTGGCATGGCCTATATGAAGATAACCGTTAGGTTCGGGCGGGAATCTAGTTCTTATAATATTGTCGGGCACCCTCCCGGCGGCCAGATCCTCATCAATAAAGTCATATATAAAGTTTGATGGGACCTGGTTTTCTTCTTCAATTGCCAGGTCGTTTATAATTTCGTCAGCCATTGTCTTACCTCCATATATATAAATATATCAATTATTTTGACTGTCTGATTGTTTCTACAGTACATAGTGTTATTATCCGCAGCTTTTCAGCTTTTCAATACCAATTCTGATTCTCTTGAGGGTTTCCTCTTTCCCAAGAATATCAGCTATTTCAACAGCACCCCCGGGAGTAACCGCCTTACCTGAAACAGCGGTTCTTATAGGCCAGAGCATAAGGCTGTTCTTAATGCCCAGAGCTTCAATATGTGTAAAGAGTGCCTGGTGGATAGCATCAAAATTCCAGTCGCTGATGGCTTCCAGCACAGGAAGTGCCGAATTCAGGTTTTCCAGTGAATTCTCAAGGTTGGTTTTGCTCTTCTTATGAACATACATCTGTATATCATAATCAGGGAGCTCATCAACAAAGTCCACAGTTTCGGGCAAGGTGCTCAGGACCTCGGTTCTTAGCTGCAGCAGTTTGCTGAGCTTCATAGTGTCGATATTTTTATTGGTTATGGCTTTTTCATAATAGGGCAGAGCCAGCTTGTGGAACTCTTCGACAGGCATTTTTCTGATATACTCACCATTCATCCAGGTAAGTTTGTTTATATCAAATATGGCTGGTGATTTACTGATGCCCTTGATGTCGAAAATCTGTTCCAGCTCCTTAAGAGAGTAAATCTCTCTGTTATCTCCGGGACTCCAGCCAAGAAGGACAACATAGTTCACAATTGCCTCAACCAGATAACCCATTGAAACCAGATCCTCAAAGGAAGGGTCTCCGGCTCTCTTGCTGAGCTTTTGTCCCGAAGCCTTCAATATCAATGGGACATGCACATATGTGGGAATATCCCAGCCGTAGGCCTGGTACAAAAGATTGTATTTCGGTGTGGAAGCCAGGTACTCATTACCTCTTACAACATGGGAAATATCCATCTGGTGGTCATCTATAACATTGGCAAAGTTATAGGTTGGAAGTCCGTCGGTCTTTATGAGGATTTGGTCGTCAAGCTCGCTGTTGTCAACGGTAATTGTCCCATAGACAGCATCTTCAAAGCTGGTTGTACCTGTCTCGGGCATTTTTTGTCTGATTACATAGGGTTCATTATTGGCAAGCTTTTGCTCGATTTCTTCCCTGGAAAGCCTGAGACAGTGACGGTCATATCTGTGACCGAGGCCTGCAGTCTCCTGTTCTTCCTTAAGGGCGGCAAGCCTATCCCTGGAACAGAAGCAGTAATATGCTCCGCCTGAATCAACCAGCTTTTTGGCATATTCCAGATACATGCCCTTCCTTTCACTTTGAACATATGGGCCGTAAGCTCCTCCGATATCAGGACCTTCATCATGTACAAGGCCTGCAAGCTTTAAGGTCTTGTAAATAATATCAACTGCACCTTCAACAAAACGTTCCTGATCAGTATCCTCTATTCTTAAAATAAACTTTCCGTTTTCTTTTCTGGCTATCAAATATTCATACAGTGCGGTTCTCAAGTTACCGATATGCATGTAACCTGTTGGACTTGGTGCAAATCTGGTTCTGGTTTGCATAGTATCTAACTCCTTTCCGTAATAAAGTATTATTTTTATATAGAACAAAGGTGGCGTAACCACTTTTGTCTGGGGTAAAACAAAAAAACCTTCCGTCCATATGCAGGACGAAAGGTTCAACTTCCGCGGTACCACCGTGCTTGGCAAAGCCCACTTTACAGAAAGGCAAATAATAGTCACTATTATTTGTTCATTCCTCTCTCTGTAACGGGAGTAAACCGTCAGACTTACTTCATTTAATGTCAAATCCACTTTGATTCACTTAAAATCCATTGGATATTTGATTGATAAATGTTTCTTCAGCCCGAAGCTCGGATACCTGTTTCCATCAGTGTCCTTACCGGATTTCCACCATCTCCGGCTCTCTGCAGGTCAATTGCCTGACAATTGACTTTAAGAACTTAAAGAAGTACTTATTATCGTCATTGCTAATAATCAATAGGTTGTTCTATATTATATTATTTTAAAATAATATATGTCAAGGTTTCAACTAATTAAATCACTTTTCGCAAAGGAATCTTCTATTGCTGCTTCAGCATATCAAAGATTCCCTGAACTCCTTTTTCTTTAAAATTTATCATATCCTTAAAGCTGTCCAATTCGTCTTTAACAATATCATTGAGAAGGCTTTGTCCCAAAACCTCAACAGGAGCCAGGTCATCGGTGAATACCAGCCCGGAGCCGGTAACCTCCTGAAGATTCTGACGTACATATTGTGAAATCCTCCCAAGTGGATTCTGACTGTCAAACTTACCTGTATTAATATCAAAATTATTGACCATCTCTTCATCATTCGAGGCAAATAACATAACATTTGTTGTGCCGGCTATATCACAGGTATAAACTTTGCTCATAACACTTTTTACAGTTTGGCTGAGGTATTGGTTTATAGGATTATCGCCCTTTGACTTCATATTTATATTCAATATGATCACACCTCCGGGCTTCAGGTGATTGGATACTTCGGTAAAAAACTCCTTTGTCGTCATATGAAAGGGGATGGTTATGTCATGGTAGGCATCCACCATTATAACATCATACTCCCTGCAGTTCCTGTCTGATAAAAAAGTACGGCCATCGGTTTCATAGACAGTGGCCTCATCCTCAGTTACTCCAAAGTACTTTTTGGAGAGTTCCACAATTTTCGGATCTATTTCAACCGCATCGGTTTTTACATTTTTATAATATATCTTTGACTGTTTGGCATATGTACCCGTACCATTTCCAAGTATGAGCAGATCCAGGCTTTTGTCCGGATTGCAGTCCTTTAAAAACTGCGGTGCCATAAGCGCATAGTCATAGTAGAGGCCCGACAGTTTGTTGTCCTTCCTGTATACCGACTGTACCCCAAAAGCTACGTTTGTGGATAGATAAACTGCCTCCTCGTCCTCTGAGACCTGAAGATAATTATAGAGCGATTCGTCCTCCAGGATACAATCCTTCCAGAAGGCATATGAATTGTACAGGGGGAGGAAAATCAGTACAGAAACCAATAGGGAACTGATTATAACTTTAATAGGTCTCATCTTCTTAATTAAGAAATAACTCAAACATATGAGATTCAAAATTAAAGAAAACAGCAAAAAGGTCTTATTTGTTCCAATATAAGGAATTGTAACAAATGTGGGTAAAAATGTTCCTATTATACTTCCGATGGTGTTCATGGCATAAATCTTGCCGGTGGTTTTGCCCGCATTTTCAAGATCGGTCACACCCAGCTTCACCAGATAGGGAGAAACCATGCCAAGACCTATCAATGGAACCGAAAACAGAACAAGACAGGAAATTGCAGTACCTGTGACCAACAGGTCATTTGAGAAGAACAATGCCAACAAGCCGGTAATTGCTAAGATAACATACTTGCCGATAAAAGGAATGACTGCGATCCACAGGGCGGCACCCCATATAATCACGTACAATTTGTTAAGGCTGTTATTTTTGTCGGCCGACCTGCCGCCTAGAATATTGCCTATGCTTAGAGAAATCATTATAAGACCTATTATGACCGTCCAAATAATCTGAGAAGTTCCGAAAGTCGGAGCTAATAATCTTGAAATGCTTAGTTCAACAGCCATTACAGACATTCCGCAAAAAAACGAAGTTGTGTACAAAAGCAGCTTTTTTTCCATGTGTTCTTTTTCCTGTCCTTTCGTAAAGTGGATTATATATAGTTTATATCATAATAGCTTATTTGTGAATTCTATCTGGGGAATTTGCATAATTAATCAAAACAAATCCTATAAAATTTAATCTTGTATACAATGAACAAGTTGTATATAATAAAAGTGGCGAATATACTTGGTTTCAGGTTATATGACCAGGTAATAAAATAAAATGCATTAATTATTGAAATACTTTAAATATCGAAATA
>JAFABO010000091.1 GCA_023426005.1 Bacillota bacterium
ATTTCGCTTTATTAAAGAAGTATATATTGACGGGGGATGCCACAGGTATCAATTTAAAGGCTGCCGACGTGAACAGGGATGAGCAGGTGAACTCAATCGATCTGGCACTTATGAAAAGCTATCTTCTGGGAATTATCGGCGGTTTCTGACTTTAATTATTCATGCCGTGGGTGGGGGCTGGAAGCTGGGAAACCGGCTTGAGGACATTGCTATATTAAAGATGTATCTTTTAGTCCGGATTACAAGCCTGCCCGGGGTATAAAAAATCAAATAAAAATCCCCTTAAATGTACAAGATTTTATTTTGCATTCAAGGGGATTTTTCATTGACATTTCTATCCACAAAATATATTATTATAGCATAACCTGTAATACAGGTAGACAACATACAACTATATTAAATACTTTTGGAATGGAAGGTATAATATTGGTATGCCAATTAAGAAAATTACACGTCAAAGTATAGGTGAACAGGTCTTTGAACAGTTGAAGGAGCAGATTTTCAATAATGAGTGGAGGAGGGGAGAAAAAATCCC
The DNA here is from genome assembly GCA_023426005.1 of Bacillota bacterium. Lineage (GTDB taxonomy): Bacteria > Bacillota > Clostridia > Acetivibrionales > DSM-1351 > Ruminiclostridium. Next base: position 536 of record JAFABO010000091.1, read on the forward strand.
TTCTGAGAATGACCTGGCGGTATCTTTTGGAGTGAGCCGTATTACTGTGCGCCAGGCACTGCAGAAATTAACGTCGCTGGGCCTGATAGAAACAAGGCTGGGAGAAGGTTCCTTCATCAGGGATGCAGCTCCCGGAATCAATATGAATCCTCTTATACCTATTGCATATTTGAATGAGAACTCATTACAGGAGATTTTAGAGTATAGAAGGATTATGGAGGGAAATGTGGCTGAACTGGCCACAGAGAAAGCCTCGGCAGATGAAGTGGCAAAGCTTGAAGAGGCATATGAATTAATGGAGCAGGTTAAGGATGAATTGGAGCTGTTTTCAAAAGCGGATATGAATTTTCACCTTCTGCTTGCAAATATGACAAAAAATTCTCTTATTATTCAAACCTTTCACATATTCAATGATGTACTAAACCGCGCTTTTTCCCAAATCGTAAACGAAAGGGGAAACAGTGCGGGAATTTATTATCACAAACTGCTGCTCGAAGCGGTAAAAAGCCGAAACTCCGGTGAAGCAAAAAAAATAATGCAGGAACATATGGAGGATCTATACAACACTTTTAAATCAAAAGCATGAAGTCTTATTTACAATAAAATATAAAGGCAGAAAGGATTGTAGCTATGTACGAATTAAGTGTATGGAAAACCGGTGCTGACAAAACAAAATGCCGCAGCTGCCAGGAGGATACAGCCGGTGTCAGAAAGGATTCAAACCGCAGCGATCAGGCATTTAGGATAGAGCTTGATCCGGCTAAAGAGTTTCAGGAAGTTGCAGGGTTCGGAGGTGCATACAATGAGGTGGGCTGGGAGGCTGTGAGCTGCCTTTCACAGGAAGAGCAGTCAAAGGTTTTTGAAGCTCTTTTTGGCAGCGATGGCTGCAGGTTCAACTTATGCCGGACTCCCATAGGTGCCAGTGATTTTGCATTGGATGACTATTCACTGAACGATGTAAACGGTGATTTCGCCATGGAGCATTTCAATATCTCAAGAGATAGAAAAAGACTGCTTCCATACATTTTCAAATCCGTGGAAATTAATCCCTCAGTCAAGGTTTGGGGCTGTCCCTGGAGTCCTCCCTACTGGATGAAAACCTCCGGTGACATGTGCAATGGAGGAGAGCTTCTGGATACTCCGGAAAATCTCAGGGCCTATGCGGTCTATTTCAAAAAATACATAGAGGAATATGAAAAAGAAGGTGTGCCGCTGCTGGCAGTATGTGTACAAAATGAAACCGACGTTGTCAATATTTATCCCACCTCAACTATGCCGCCGGAATTGATGAAGAAGTTCATAAGGGCTTATCTGGTGCCGGAGCTTGTACGTTTTCAGGGTAAACCATTAAAAACCGAGATCTGGGCGGGTTCAATCCGAAATGTTATGGGATATGCCGATGAAGTGGCAAGTGATCCGGTTATAAAACAATTTGTAAAGGGAATAGGGTATCAGTATTCATCATCCGGGGTGGTAGGGGATACGCATGAAAAACATCCCGGAATCAAGCTTTACCACACCGAGTCCCCCTGCCACAACGGTGCAAATTCCTGGGAGGAAGCAGAGGAAATATATCTGGATGTTGTGTCATATCTTGAAAACGGATGTGTCAACTACAGCTACTGGAATATGATTCTGGACGAATCGGCTCTGAGCTCGTGGGGCTGGAAGCAGAACTCCATGATAACAATAAACAGGACCACGAAAGAGGTGCTCTACAATTATGAATATTATGTAATGATGCATTTCAGCCGTTTTGTGGAGCCTGGTGCAAAAAGAATAAGTGCTTCAGGAAGTATGGACGGCGGCATGATTGCTTTCAAAAATCCCGACCGGAGCATAATATTGCTGGTTCCCAATTTCACAGGTGAGAAGAGAACAGCTGATATCTGCCTGGAGCAGGAGAGCTTCAAGGTTGATCTGGAGCCGTCAAGCATATATACTTTTAGATTTTCCAGAGTTTAAAAACATTATGGATAATTTATGGATTAATATTAATTAATATGGATTAATGGAGATGAAACCATGGAGAATATTACACAAAGGAGTTCCTTCGAACGCCGGCTCTGGGCGCAGGTGGATGCACTCCAGCTGGGCTCGGGCTGGGATGAGGAAGATGTGGTCAAACCGCAGATTTTGATCGAGGATGCATACGGTGACAGTCACCCGGGAAGCACCCACCTCAATCAGCTCACCGAGCAGGCCAGAAGCGGCGTCCTTGAAGCAGGAGGCTGTCCCGCAAGATTTCATGCCACCGATATTTGCGACGGGTGTGCACAGGGACATAAAGGGATGAATTTTGTGCTGGCATCCCGGGAAGCCATATGTGATATGGTTGAAGTACATGGGAGTATGGTTTCCTGGGATGGGCTGATCCTGTCCTCCTCCTGTGACAAATCAATTCCTGCACATTTAAAAGCCGCCGCCAGGCTTGACATACCCGCCATATTCATACCGGGAGGCAGCATGAGGCCCGGTCCCAATATGACAACTTCACTGGTGGCCGGGGATATTTCCTTAAGGCAAAAAAGAAAGGGAGAAATAAGCGACAGGGAAGTCCGTGACTATAAGCTCACCGGCTGTCCGTCGATCGGAGCATGTACATTTCTGGGCACGGCAAGTACCATGCAGTGTATGGCAGAGGCTCTGGGAATGGCATTGCCGGGAAGTGCCCTGGTTCCTGCAACCATGAGGGATATACTCTCATACTCCAGAAAAGCCGGCAGAAAAATCATGGAGCTGGTTTCAAAAGCTGTCACACCGGGGAGGATCATGACCAGGGAGGCATTTGTCAATGCCATTGTTGTACATAGTGCCATCGGAGGTTCCACCAATGCCACGCTGCATTTACCTGCTATTGCCAGAGAACTTGGCATTCAGTTGACACCCGATATATTTGACGAAATAAACCACAGGATCCCGCATATCGGAAATATATTTCCGGGAGGAGAACACCTTACCGAAGCCTTCTGGTTTGCAGGCGGTGTACCCATGGTGCAATTAATGCTCAGGGAGTATCTGAACCTCGAAGTGTTGACCGTAACAGGAAAGACTCTGGGAGAAAATCTTGAGGATCTGCAAAGGGACAATTTTTTCAACAGATATCTGGGCTATCTCTCCAATTACGGTTTAAAGCGGGAAGATGTGATAATACCGTTAAATAAGGCCAAAGAAAAGG
>JAFABO010000207.1 GCA_023426005.1 Bacillota bacterium
GCCATGGAAGGCCTATGTTGTTGTCGAAGGTGTGGTTTCTGATAATATCTCCTGCACCTACCACTGCAAATGCAGAGGAACTAAAAAAAACAGACAGCAGAATTACCAGTGCGAGAACCATCGCAACTTTGTTGAAAAACCTCATTGTCTTTACCTCCTCATTTTTATTTTTTTTGCCTGACCCGGCATAAATTACTCGGGTCAGGCTTTAAAACTTATTTTTTACATTAGCTTACAAGCAATTTTTGCTTAAGCAGAGCAATGTCCAGGGCATCCACATTTCCATCCTGGTTCATATCGGCGGCTTTCAGGTCAATACTTGGGCTGCCGGACAGCAAGTAGGACTTCAAGGCTGCAAAATCTAACGCATCCACATTTTTATCCCTGTTGACATCGCCCAATATAACTTCTCCGCCATTTCCTTTTGGAGGTTCATTGCCAAAAATTTTCACGCCATTGTCGTAAATAGGTATATTTTGAACGGTATCCACAGTACTGCCGGAGGGTATGTCCTTATATGAAAAGTCATTTTTAGGATCCCAATAGCTGGTACCCTGCGGTGCTGAAATCCTGAACTGCACTTCTCTTCTGCAGGCAGACTGTCCCCCAGGATATATGTTTTCACCCGCCAGATCCACATTTACATAATAGATATTTTTAGAGGTATCCCAGGGCAGAACCTTTGAGACCTTGATGTTGCCCTCCGCATAATTGGAGTTGGTTACAAGACTCAATGGATCTATATTTGCTGCAACAATCTCAGACAAATCCATAAAATACTTGAAGGATAATTTGTCTGTCACCCTTGCAGGCCACCCGGTCTGATTGTATACGATTGCTTTGATTTCGGTGTAATTCGGACCGCTGGAGTTTACACCGGCCTTTATAATGACTTCGTCATTGGTTTTTGTTTCAATGGCCTTGAAATTTGCAATGGGAGTTCCTCCATATTGCTTATACAGCTTTGCCAGAGCACCTGTAAAACCTGCGTTATAGTCACAGGCCACCTCATTATTTACATAATTGCTGATCTCATCGGTATAACCGTCATTGCTGTCAGGTCCGCCCGCAAGTGCTCCATAGAGAGTATGCCTGTGGTAGGTGGGAGAATTCATCTGATCGGTCCATGAACTGTGAGCGGTCCTATGATGCGGATGTTGGGGCGGATTCTGGCCAAAGCCCACAACATAGCTTCTTCCTGTACTGCCAAGGGCATAGTCTACCTGTTTTTTAAGGAAGTCCTTGTATACAGCAGCTTTTGATGCTGTACAGCCTTCCCACTCAGCATAGACACCAGCTAAAAAAGCCTGGGTTGTTGAGTGTCTCAGGGAACCCCATTGGGTCAGCCATGCGAGACCTTTAGGTGAGTATGTGATTTTTTGGCCGTTTACTCCGGTTGTCCAAAAATCCAGGTTCATTTCGATACTGTCCTTGTAGATCTGCTTATTTGTGATCCTTGCAAGCAGAAGTTCCGCACCGTAATGAACATCATCCCAGCACTGTCCCCATTTATACGAGATGGTATCTGTCTGGGGTTCTTTTCCCCAACTTGGAACATAGGATTCCGCTTTATCCAAATACGAACTGTCTTTTGAAGCAAGGTAGATCCAGACTGCCGCCCAGGACAGATCGTCATAAAAGCTTCCGGAAGTATAGAAACCGGATGCGGCTGTGTAGCCTGCATCGCTCTTTGTTCTGTCAGCCAGTGCAAATAACTCCTTTGCATGCTTCAGGCACTTTTCGGCATAGGCAGGATCGCTATCCTTGAATACTACCGCTGCCGATGCAAGAGAGGCCGCTGTTTCGGCACATACAGCCGAGCCCGGTTTTGAAACGTCCACTCTGTATGAAGGCCTGGCCATCTGCATTACTTCGGCCGGACCCCACCAGGAATGATCCTTGCCTCCGTCACCAACCTGATAGTAATATACATCTGCCGACGGATGGCATTTAATAAAGTAGTCATTTGCCCATTTTATGGCATCCATTATATATTTCGTCTGGCCGCTGCTGTCATAGGCATTCTTATCTTCATATACCGACCAGGCAAGCATTGAAGCCGTATATGACATGGGCAGATTGAACTTTACATGGTCACCGGCATCATACCAGCCTCCTGTTAAGTCCACTCCCACATCAGAGCCATCCTTCAGCCCCGAATCACCTCGCCAGTTATCTCTCTTGTCGGCCGGAAGGACTCCTGAGCGCTGAAACTCGTAAAACATTATTGATTTCTGTAAAGCTTCTCCATAATTATAGGCCGGGGCCGCAAAGGCAATGTTTTGAGGTATTACCGAAGCCATTACAGAAAGCGCCAGGGCAAGCCCTGCAAAATTCCTAAGTTTTCTTTTAATATTAATCATATTTATCACTCCTAGAAAAGTTTGAAGCCATTAATTAAGAAGCTTTAGTTTCAGCAGTGCAATATCAATTGCATCTATGCTTCCGTCACTGTTCATATCAGCATTTGAAACATTTATATTGGTAAATACCTGAGTGAGAACAGCCTTCTTTAATTCGGCAAAATCCAATGCGTCAACAGTATTATCATTGTTGACATCACCCTTTAATTCTTTTTGAGGGGTATACTTATACAGGTTTGGAAAGTTGCCTGTAGTGTACAGAAGAGCCATCAATCGCAATGAATTTCCGTAATAAGTGTAGTTTCCGCTGTCCTTGACTCTTATACACTCATTATAAATATTTCTGGCATAGGCAGCATCATTACCAGTTAATGCAGATGCGGCACAACAGCTGACAAAGGTTGCGGAATGGTTGGCACTTATCTGGCTTCCCGAAATTGTATACCCGTCCTTTATGTTTGAAACACCGATGTTCTTGAAGAAATTGGATATTTGATCACAATTTGTTTTGGCTTTTTGAGTTCCATACCAGCTGTAATCAATGGCAGTCCTCCATTGGTAACGGATTGCGTCATATTTAAAATCGAAACCCCGTCCGCTTGCCTGTGTACCGTTTGCGGTGCACCAGTCAGGAACAAGACCTGTATTGCTGTTCTTAGCCCTGTCCACAATCTCATAGCACTTGTCGGCCACATTATTCCATGCGGTGTTGCCTGTAAAATCGGCAAAAATTCTATACCAGGCAGGGGCAAAATAGGAGGGGTTGGTACAGTTTGAACCGCCGAAAGTGTCTCCGGGCTTCAATACATAAGTACCCTGTTCAACCATTTTAGTGAAGATCTTGTTTATGTAGTTCTTTGCTTCGGATTCATACTGGGTTGACCCGTTTGATCCCCACTTTTTATGTGCAAATACAAGGGCTATGGCAATATCCTCGTCCGCATCGGTTGCAGCCCCAATACCGTCGGTACCCACAATGTTTCCATTGGAGTCAATATGCCAGGACATTAAGCCATTTGAGTTCAAAAATAATTTTACATATTTGTATAGATCGTCAAACAGCTGCTGTTCCCCGAAGTAAACAGCAAGAATCATGCCATATCCAAGACCTTCCGAAACGGTATCAAAGTTTGTGGAGGCATCCCGCTGAACCCTCCTGTAACCTTTTGCTCCGCTTGTTGTTATCCTCTCACTCTTCCATTGCTCCCATTCAGTCAGCAGCAGCTGATCGGCAGTTGACTGGTTGTCTGCCAGAGAACTGAGAGTACCGAAGGGATATTTGGAATCATAGGGAAAAGGCATATTATCAGTCGCCGCAGCTGCCGTCAGGCATGCCGAAACCATATTGAGCGAGAACAGCGAAGCAATGACAAAAGCTTTAATTCTTTTATATTTAAATTTTCTGATCATGTCTTATACCTTAAACCTTTATTTATTTTTTTGTAACCCATAAGCCCGGATAGTACAGGAAATCATCTTCATATACATGTCCGGACCTAATGGGTACAGTTTAGCAGTTACCGGTTAATTAACTTAATTACCCGCGTTTAACAGCTTTATCTTTAATTGGGCATAATCAATAGCATCAACAACTCCATCACTATTCATGTCGGAATTCTCTACGTTGATTGTTGCTGATCCATCCAGCAGGTATTTTTTCAATACTGCCAGATCAAGGGCGTCTACTGACTTATCACTATTTACGTCACCCTTTAAAACATCGACTTCTGCCGGGAACAAAACTGCATAAACACCATTTGCTATTGCAAATTCGCTCTGGGCCCAGAAGCGGTGGTAAACCATTGTAGGATCTTTTCCTGCTTTCAGGTCTGCCTCTACTCTCTGCCAGTCAGGATCCTGCTTGTACTTGGAACGGATATCTATAAACTTTATGCCGGGCTGAATCTTATCCCCGTTAGCCATAGTTCCGGACCAACCTTGAGGAACATATACTTCCTGATCTAAGAGACGATGATAATCGGAACGGCTTTCAGGCACTGAGATACCCTTGCTGTCCTGATAGTTATTCCACATGCTGTCCAAAAGTTTCTTGGCATTGTTCTGTGAGGTTGTATCTCCGGTTGCGGCTGCATAATATGCAAGAGTATTTGCAAGTGAAGCTGCACACCCAAGGTCTGTACCGTAGCTTACTACTGATACGTGAAGATTTGGATTTCCTGTGTATGTGCCGTTCCAGGTATCGGGCTGACCTTGCCAGCCAATCTGGTTAGGAATCTGGAATGTGCCGTCAGTGTTGAACTTTATAGTGGAATTAGCCCATTTTGCCCACTTGTCCAGCAAATTCTTAACTTTTACATCTTTTGTCTGATAATAGTACTCAGCCATACGCTGCATTGACCAGACCTGCATTCCAAACCAGGTGTTGCTTCCGGGGTCGGCGTATACAGGATTTTCTTCATAGCCCATTCCATAGAAGGTTGAAACATTGGAAGGCCAGGTCTCATAGCGTCCATTGTACGAATTGCTGGCACCACCGGCTATTGCGCCTTCTGCAGACTGCAGCCACTGGTAGAATTCAATTTGTCTGGACAAACTCTTTGACCAGTCGCTGGAACCATTAGCTGATTTTGGTTTGAATGCTGCATCATTTGAGAGCACCCAGGCAGTCAGAGGGTTCTGATAGCCAAAGTGATTGTGGCTGCAGCCTATTATCCATGCCCAGTCGGAGCCTACTCCTCCGCCCCATGCATAGTACCAGGAAAGGAGATAATGTGCGGCATCGTAGCCTGTACCGGCAGTCGATGGCGAACCTATCTTTCTGAAGTACTTGTCAAACATGGAATATCTAAGGTAGTCACCCATTTTTGATGCCTTGCTTACATATTGGCTGACATCCTTCCCCTGATCCTTTGCCCACAGGTTGGCCCAGTAGGTTGCCTGTATTGCACGGGCATCCGCATCAGGAGCGTCGGTATATTTAAACTGTTTTGCGTAGGAGTTGTCACCTGTAAAGAGGTCAAGGAATCCGTTTTTACCTCCGAAGTTCATGGCATCCCAGCAGGGTTGAGGAATAGTTTCCCAGGTTGACTCTTCTCTGCCTCTTTGGAATGTATTGATATATGAAGGTTTGCTCTTTCCGTCGGCTCTCTGTCCGTAGCCATACCAGTTATCGGCATCCAGAAGCCAGTGCATTCCATATAGCATATTGTTGCCGTATGTTGAAACCAGTTCTCTGCTTATGGGATCCTTTCCCACAGGAGCACCGGTATCCAGTCTTGCAGGATATTTGTTTGGCAATTCCCATTCAGGGGCATATGTTGCCGGTTTGTTGGCATCGTATTTGCTCATACTGGTATTGGGTTGATCCTGGGTTGATGGAATTATGTATTTTTCAGCTATGTCCCAGGACTTTCCGAAACCTGAAAAATCACCGGTAAATCTTCCGTTCATAGCTTCCAGCCACATGTAATAGCTAAAGGCTTCACTTGTGGTGACATGTCCATAATCAGGTGCTTCAACCAGCAATGTTTCAATGGAATGGTATGGAACACCTTCAGGACTGAAATATTTATTTGCAGGGTCCTTAATTTTTTGATACATGGTTTGAAAACGTTTTTGATATTCGGCATTAACCGGACCGGCAGCTGCGGAAATGCTTGTGGTAGCCATAACCGACAGGGTCATGACAGCAGCAATTGCCACTGAGCCTAATTTTTTTATTCCTTTTCTCATTTCTTTCACCTTCCTTAATAATGTGTTTGGATTACAGGCAGTTCAGTCCTGCCTGAATCAGTTTGTAGTTTTCCCCTGCTGTATGTCTTTTGTGATGATACAGCAGGGCCGTTCGTAATTAAGAAACCGGATTAAAATTTAACACTTCCGTTTACATATGTAACGTCTGTGATCTTCGACATACTGCCGTTACCAAAAGCTCCGCCTGTCTTGAAATTTACAGGTGCTGTCTGGCTGGTGGTTCCTTTTATTTTGAAGGTGATTGTTATAATATCACCGTCGCTTGTTATCAGCTCGTTTCCGATTGTGTTGTCAAGGAATACTACACTGATAGTACCGGTACTGCTGTTAATGGCACTTGACAGGTTAACGCCGGGATTCTTTACTATATTTCCGGCCGAAACTGTTGTAGCTTCCAGCAGATTCGGATCATAGGTTATATAGAAATTACATGTTCCGACATTCCCCACCTTTGATACATTTGTAAGTGTAACAGGTACTGCTACCGTATCTCCGGTCTTGCCGGCAGCTGTGCCTATGGTTACACCAAGGCCGGTAAACTGTGGCTTGGAATCCTTGATTGTTAATGTCAATACAGGATTACCTGTTACTCCGAAATCAAAGGTAAGTGTTTTTGTGCCTAATGCAAGAGTATTGAGATAGCTCTTTGAAATCACCACATTATTACCGGATACGGTGTAATCGGTACCCTGTACCAAACCGGTTATCCCCTTGAAGGTATTTCCGTTTGGTGTAAGTGTCACTGAGATATCGGCAGGCACATACTTGTCAAAGGCTGCTGTTGAAGGAGTTATTGCAGGTGCGCCCACTGATGGGGTTACGGTAATAGTTAAATTAGGATTGGATGCTACACCAAAGTCAAAGGTAAGTACTTTTGTACCTGCTGTAAGAGTGTTGAGGTAATTCTTTGAAATCACTACGGTATTACCAGATACAGTATAATTAGTACCCTGTACCAGACCGGTTATTCCCTTGAAGGTATTGCCGTTGGGAGTGAGGGTTACAGTTATATCGGCCGCTGCACCCTGAACAAAAGTTGAGGTTACAGGAGTAATACTGGGATTTGAGGGACCGGAAACTGAAATGGTAACGCTGCCGTCTGTCTTGGTGACATTATTTATCTTGCTCATAGCGCCGTCGCCAAAAGCTCCGCCCGTCTTATGGGTTATTGGTGTTGTAACATTCTGTGCTGTACTCTTCAAATTGAACTTGATATTTGCGAACACGCCGTCGGTCTTAATAAGCTCGTTTCCTATGGTGTTATCAAGGAATACAAAGCTGATTGTTCCGTTATTTATGGCACTTGAGAAGTTTGAAGCCGCATTGGTAACTATAGGGCCTGCTTCAACGGATACAGCCTCCAGAAGGTTTGTATCGTAACCCAAATAGAAATTACAGGTTCCTACATTATTAACTTTAGCAACATTTGTAAAGGTAACAGGTACGGTCACAACTTCTCCCGATTTGCCTGCTGCTGTTCCAACTGTTACTCCAAGACTATCTCCGGTACTGCCGGGAGTTACGGTAATAGTTAAATTAGGATTGGAAGCCACACCGAAATCAAAAGTAAGTACTTTTGAACCAGTTGAAAGAGTGTTGAGGTAATTCTTTGAAACCACCACAGTATTACCTGATGCAGTATAATCAGTACCCTGTACCAATCCGGTTATTCCCTTAAAGGTGTTGCCGTTAGGAGTGAGGGTTACAGTTATATCAGCCGCTTTACCCTGCTCAAAAGTTGCGGTTGAAGGAGCAATGCTGGGATTTGAGGGATTGGAAACCGAAATGGTAACGCTGCCGTCTGTCTTAATGACATTGTTTATTTTATTCATAGCGCCGTCGCCAAAGGCTCCGCCAGTCTTATGGGTTACAGGTGTTGTAACATTCTGTGCCGTGCTCTTTAAATTGAACTTGATATTTGCAAACACGCCGTCGGTCTTAATCAGTTCGTTTCCTATGGTGTTATCAAGGAATACAAAGCTGATTGTCCCGTTATTGATGGCACTTGAGAAATTAGTAGCTGCGTTGGTAACGATAGGACCTGCCTCTACAGATACAGCCTCCAGAAGGTTTGTATCATAACCTAAATAGAAATTACAGGTTCCTACATTATTAACTTTAGTAACATTTGTAAAGGTAACAGGTACGGTCACAGTTTCTCCCGATTTGCCTGCTGCTGTTCCAACTGTCACTCCAAGACCTTCAGGCCCTGTACCGACTGCTATGGTCAACGTAGGATTATTTGCCACACCGAAATTAAAAGTAAGTACTTTTGTACCAACTGTAAGTTTATTGAGATAAGTCTTTAAAAGCACTACAGTATTGCCCGATACAGTATAATCAGTACCCTGCACCAGACCGTCTATACCTCTGAAGGTATTGTTGTTTGGAGTAAGAGTTACGGTTATATCGGATGCATTGCCCTGAACAACAGCTGCTGTTACAGGAGTGATTTTGGGATCTGTAGTACCCAAAACTGAAATGGTAACGCTGCCGTCTGTCTTAATGACATTGTTTATCTTATTCATAGCACCGTCGCCAAAGGCTCCGCCCGTCTTATGGGTTACAGGCGTTGTAACATTCTGTGCTGTGCTCTTCAAATTGAACTTGATATTTGCGAACACACCATCGGTCTTGATCAGTTCGTTTCCTATTGTGTTGTCAAGGAATACAAAGCTGATGGTTCCGTTATTGATAGCACTTGAGAAATTAGTAGCTGCGTTGATAACGATGGGACCTGCCTCTACAGATACAGCCTCCAGGAGGTTAGTATCATAGCCCAGGTAGAAGTTACAGGTTCCTACATTATTAACTTTGGCAACGTCTTTAAAGGTAACGGGTATGGTAACAGTATCCCCGGACTTGCCCGATGCTGTTCCGACAATTACTCCGAGACCTTCCTGCCTAGGTTGGATTGTAAGGGTCAATACAGGATTGACAGCTGCACCGAAATCAAAGGTAAGCGCTTTTGTACCTGCAGAAAGAGTGTTGAGATAATTCTTTGAAATCACTGCGGTATTACCAGACAGGGTGTAGTCGGTACCCTGTGCCAGACCGGTTATTCCTCTGAAGGTACTCCCATTAGGAGTAAGGGATACGGTTATATCGGATGCATTTCCCTGTACAAAGGATGATGTTGTTGGAGAAATGGAAGGTGTATTAACCTGGATTGGCTCTACTCCGAATACAAGAACTCCGCTCTTATATGCAGTCACCTGATTCCAGTCCTCATACGAACCTGATAATTTATAGGAGTAGTCATTTGATTGGTTATAATTAGTCCAGTCCGCTCTTGCCACTCTGGTCTGAACTTCAATATATGATCCGTTTGCAAGAGTTCCGGCATCACTGGCAAATCCAACCTCAAGGTAATAATCTGCCGTGCTGGTGGTCTGACTCATTTTAACAAACTTTCCTGTTACTTTACTTGTAACATCGGTATAGTTGTATCCATTCATCATTCCGGCATGGTCACACCAGAAATTCTGCTGCTTCTCCTCATCTATGGTATAGTAATATCTCAGTTTCAGGTCAGCAAGATTTAATGGCGCGCCGGTATTATTCGTCACTTTATATTTTGCATATATCGAGTTTGAGGATGGCGATGCATTTCCATTATTGAACTGAACCGAAACACCTGAGTCTGCTGCAAAAGCAGTGAGTTGGGAACCTAGTAATGTCATCAGCATTACCAGTACCAATAATAAAGATAAAGACTTTCTACGCATTTGTAAACCTCCATTTTTTTTATTTACATGAAACCCAACCTGCCGTTATTAATAACCCGCTAATATCAGCATTTTATTGATTTACTGACTGTAGACGGAATAAATATCCACCTCCTTAATACTTATTGGCTAATTGGCTTTCAGTGTATCTTGTGAAAAAAATCAGCAAACTTCTATCGTATAATCAAAGATTTTGCCTATTAACATGGTACAAGCGGATAATACTTACATTTCGGGCGCAATAAAAAAGCAGTTTACTTTTTTGCAGTGCAAAAAGATGTAGTAATCTGGTCTGAATAATATAGTAAACACGCGCTTTTGTAAGTTATAACAAGCTTTTAACTTTTAGTCTTTTGTATGGAAACCTGGGGATTGGCGAAAGTTTATTAAGCCATACATGCTGTCAAATGAAAGTCGTCAAGTCAAAACATAGTTGTCAAATAGAAAGTCATTAAGTCAATCCATAGCTGTCAAATAGAAGGTCGTTAAGTCAATCCATAGCTGTCAAAGCAGAAAGTCGTTAAGTCAATCCATAGCTGTCAAATAAAATGTTTTAAGCCGGTAAAATAAACAGAATTAATGGCTTAAGTAAGTTATATTTATATTTTATTAGTTTTATCTGTCAAAAATAAACAAAATAACTTAATAACATATTACCATTAATGTTATAATTTAACAATATTTTTTTTAAATTTTTTATAAAATATTATTTTTATTTGTTCTAATATAAGTTTCATCGATTAAAATCCGTAGCTTTATGTCAGAAAGATGGACTAAAATTGCTAAGTATCAGGTATTATTGAAATAAAGTTACAAATAATATTGAATAAGATTTTCCTGAATGGTATTCATTTAATGACTTTAATTTTGGGAGGAAAAATGCTTACAGACAAAAAACTTATGAAAGCATATAAAAATGCAAAGGTCGAGTATTTTGATGAGAGCTCCAAATTCATTTTCTTCAGTGACTGTCACAGAGGTGACGACAGTGTATCCGATGAATTCAGCAGAAACCAAAATATACTTTTAAGGGCACTGGAGTATTATTATGAAAATGATTATGTCTATGTTGAGGTCGGAGATGGGGATGAACTTTGGGAATATCCCAAGTTTAAACATATCAGATTAGCTCACAGTGATGTGTTTTCAATATTAAAGAAATTATATGACCATAAAAAATTAATTATGATGTACGGAAATCATAACATTTATCTTAAAAATAAAGATTACGTCCGTAAAAATCTTTTTAAATTTTATGATGATTACACACAGGATATACATGATCTTTTTGTTGGCTTGACCCCTATTGAGGCTCTGGTACTTAAGCAAAAAGCCACTGGACAGGAAATACTGATCGTTCATGGGCATCAGGGTGATCTGATGAATGATCAGCTCTGGGTTATTAATATGTTTTTACTGAGATATTTCTGGAGGTTTATGCATGTCGTAGGCTTTCAAAATCCTTCGAGCCCAGCCAGAAATCATTTCAAAAGACATAAAATAGAGAGAACCTATAAAAAGTGGATTTTAAGGCATAAGACCATGCTAATCTGCGGTCATACTCACAGGCAGAAGTTTCCAAAGGCGCATGAGCTGCCCTATTTTAATACCGGCTGCTGCATTCACTCAAAAGGTATTACCGGGATTGAGATTATTGAAGGAAAAATAATGATGGTGGACTGGAGAGTTAAAGCTGATCCTGACGGAGTACTGCAGATCGAAAGGCATATAATGAGGGGTCCTGAGCCCATCGAGAAATTTGATGATAAATTCTTTATTGAATACAAATTCTCCTGTAAAAATTTATATGAAGAGGATTGCTAGTGGTAATTAGCTCAATAACTTACCTCTGAAGATTGGCAAGCTTATACCATTGATTTATCAGCAAGTCCAGATGCTCGCTGAGTGTCAGTATATCCTTGCCGCTGAGCTCATGGCCTTCTGCAATCCTCTCGTCTATCTCCTGACGCAACTTGTTAATTTTTTTCTTAATTATAAGCAAGTCCTTCATTGATGATCCTTTCCAAATTCATTTTATAAAACCTTTCAGATTATATCTTCCTTTTAAAAATATCAACGCAGGCAAGCTATTTATTTTATAAGGAGATTTATGGTATAATCAAATAATGTATTTAATCCGGTTTTATAATTTATTTTTTAATATTTGACCTTTAAATAATAACAATATAAAAGTAATTAGGCAAGTGCTTATTAACAAAATTAGTAAAATATGGTCAGATGTATAAACAGGATATGTTAAATTTGGGTGAAAATACCATATATTTATTACAATTTTTATTATATATTATGATATTTTGAGGTTTTATAGATGAAAAGTTTAACAGATTATGAGATGCCTGATATTTTGAGGGATTTCCTTAACTACCTTCAGACTATTAAGGGTAAGTCTATTAATACTGTTCGGGTTTATTTTTATGACTTGAGAGTCTTTTTCCGGTTCCTTAAATTGCATAGAAACCTGGCTGATAAAAAAACGGAATTCGATGAAATCGGTATTCTGGATGTTGATGCTGCACTGCTGAGTACAGTCACTTTAAGTGATTTGTATTCCTATATGTCCTTTGTAAGCAATAGCCGTGACAATACCTCTCATGCCCGTGCAAGAAAGGTTGCCAGCTTAAAAACCTTTTTTAATTACCTTACTACAAAGGCAAAGCTGCTCAATACCAATCCAACTACTGAGCTGGAGTCTCCAAAAATAATAAAGAGATTGCCGAGATATTTAAATGTTGAAGAGAGTAAAAAACTGCTGACCTCGGTCTCTGCCGTGGAAGGTCCCAATTCGGTGCGTGATTATGCCATTCTGACCATATTCCTCAATTGTGGGATACGTTTATCCGAACTTGTTGGAATAAATCTCAGCAATATAAAAAATAATACTTTGACTGTTATCGGCAAGGGTGACAAGGAACGCAGTATTCCGCTTAATAATGCCTGTGTACAGGCTATTGCTGCATATGTAAAAGTCCGGCCCGTCAATGGTATCAAGGATAAAAATGCCCTGTTTATCAGCGGTCATAAGCAGCGTATCAGCAAGGAGTCGGTTCAGAAAATTGTAAAGAAATACATAAGGGAAGCCGGACTTGATCCCCAAAGGTATTCTACCCACAAGCTCAGACATACTGCCGCAACTCTTATGTACAAGTATGGCAACGTTGATATAAGAGCCCTCCAGGAGCTTCTGGGCCATCAAAGTATTGCAACTACAGAAATTTATACTCACCTTGATCAACAGCAGCTCAGGGATGCAGTCAGTAAAAACCCGCTTGCGGATTTTGGCTCCTCTGAGTCAGCAGTGACTAAAGAGGATGAATAGGGACATTTGCTGTTA
This sequence comes from Bacillota bacterium, assembly GCA_023426005.1. Lineage (GTDB taxonomy): Bacteria > Bacillota > Clostridia > Acetivibrionales > DSM-1351 > Ruminiclostridium. The sequence goes on from JAFABO010000207.1 coordinate 13,158, forward strand.
TAGAATTATAAAAACTCAAATCCGGATAAATAACCAGATTTGAGTTTTATTTAAACATTTATTTCTTGTTGTATACCTCACCGATAAGCTTTGCTTTTTTTGTACACTCATTCATGGCATCCATAACTGTATACCTGAAACCATTCTTTTCAAGCGTGCTTACCGCCTCAATAGTCGTTCCTCCGGGGGAGCAAACCTGATCCTTTAGTATTCCGGGATGCAGCCCTGTTTCCAGTACCATTTTTGCAGAGCCAAGTACTGCTTGAGCCGCAAGCCTGTAAGCCATGTCCCTGGGGATGCCTGAAAGTACGGCACCGTCGGCCATGGCCTCAATAAACATGAATACGTATGCTGGGCTGCTGCCGGTAAGTGCTGTGACTTCGCTCATGAGCTTTTCATTAAGAAATTCACATTTGCCGGCACAGTCAAACATCTGCTTTACTATGCCAAATTCCAGCTCAGTCACGTTCAGGTTATGACAGATCAGTGTCATGCCCTCCCCTACCATTGCAGGAGTGTTGGGCATGGAACGCACTATCTTTTTATCTGTTCCTAGGATATCTTCGTAGAAACTGATAGGAATACCCACCGCAAAGGAAACTACAACTTTTTTGTCATCAATGGCGGGCTTCAGCTCCTCCAATACACTTTTCAGGATATTTGGCTTCACAGCCAGGACTATTATATCCGACCACTGGACCAGTTCCTTTGCGGTTCCGAAGTAGTTTATTCCGGTTTCACTTTTAAGCTGTTCCATTTTGTTCTTATCAACGTCAAACATGGATATTTTATCTGCCGGTAAAAAGTTTGTATTTACCAGACTTTTTATCAGTGCCGAACCCATGTTTCCCGTTCCAACAAAACCTAATTTTATATCCATAGGTCAATCTCCGTTTTCTTATTATGCGTATAGGGGATACTTGCCGCAAAGAGCCTGGACCCTGCTGCGGATACTGTTCTGTGAGTTTTCAAAATCAGTGATTGTGAGGAATATGAGATCTGCAATCTCTTTCATGTCCTCTTCCTTCATACCCCTGGAGGTAACTGCCGGAGTTCCCAGCCTGATACCGCTTGTTATGAAGGGACTTTGTGTATCAAAAGGAATTCCGTTTTTGTTGCAGGTGATGAATACTTCATCCAGCTTATGCTGCGCTTCCTTACCTGTAATATTCATGTTTGTCAGATTAACCAGCATCAGGTGGTTGTCGGTACCGTCTGAAACCAGCTTGAACCCTTTGCTCATAAGAGCCCCGGATAGAGCCTTTGCGTTTTTAACTATATTTTTCTGATAAGTTTTGAATTCTTCTGAAAGTACTTCCTTAAAACTGACAGCTTTTGCAGCTATGACATGCATCAACGGACCGCCCTGATTTCCCGGGAATACCGCACTGTCGATCTTCTTGGCATATTCCTGCTTACAGAGGATCATACCGCCTCTCGGTCCTCTCAAGGTCTTGTGTGTGGTGGTAGTCACGATGTCGGCATAGGGTACCGGACTCGGATGAACGCCGGCTGCAACCAGACCGGCAATGTGGGCCATGTCTACCATCAGAATTGCGCCAACTTCATCGGCTATTTCCTTAAAAGCCTTGAAATCCAAAGTTCTTGAATATGCACTGGCACCGGCTACAATTATTTTAGGTGTATTTTCTTTTGCAATGTTTCTCAATTCCTCATAGTCGATATAGCAGTTGTCTTCCCTTACACCATAAGGTACAACCTTGTAGTATTTACCTGATATATTGACAGGGCTTCCATGGCTTAAATGACCGCCATGGGCCAGATTCATTCCCAGGATGGTATCGCCGGGATTCAGAAAAGCAAAATAAACAGCTGAATTTGCCTGTGCTCCTGAATGAGGCTGAACATTTGCATGCTCGGCACCAAAAATTTCCTTTGCTCTGTCTATGGCCAATTGCTCAATTATATCAACATGCTCGCAGCCTCCGTAATACCGTTTTCCGGGATAGCCTTCGGCATATTTGTTTGTCAAAGGAGTTCCAAGTGCTTCCATAACCGCGTCGCTTACAAAGTTTTCGGAAGCGATCAACTCAATCTTGTTTCTCTGTCTGTTAACTTCCAGTTCTATAGCCTCAGCCACCTGAGGATCCATTTTTTTTATTGTATCAATATTGTACAAAGTTTACCTCCACTCCTGTCAAAGATATGTTGACAAATTAGTATATTCTCAGAAAGTCTTTCAGGAGAATATATTTGTATTCCCAGGAAAGACTCCTATTAAAATTATAATAAAATTTAGTAAGGAATGTCAATTGGATATTTTCATTATATAAATACAGAATACCCAATTCAATTTGAGTATTCTGTGAAAATCATATTACTTTATATAATTCATCGGCCCCCGGAGGTTCAATTTCCTTAAGTGAACCTTCTTTTTTACTGATTAATATTCTCTCATTTTTGTCGGCTGTAATTGAACCGATTATTGTTGCCCTGATATTGTTATCCTCAAGTATGCGGCAGAGCTCTTCACCCCGCTTGCAGGTGATCAGCATACAGCCGGAGGATATGAGCTTGAGCGCATCCAGTTCCAGCGACTCACAAATCAGGGCCGTCACTTCGTCCACCGGAACTTTGTCCTTGTCAATAATAATACCGGCGCCGGATGCTTCTGCAACCTCCCAGGCCGCACCAAGTAGACCGCCCTCGGTTATATCATGCATTGCGGTTGCTCCGTACTCTCCGGCAATTACACCTTCGCCGACAACGCTTATGGAAGCTATAAAGCCTTTGGCACGCTCAAGCTGTTCTCCGGACAATTTATCAGCTATCCTGTGTTCCAGGTCATTTGCAATTATTGCAGTACCCTCCAGGCCGGCGCTTTTTGTAATAATGACACTGTCACCCGGTTTTGCACCTCTTGAGGAAACCACCCTGTTCTTAGGCGCTTTTCCGATACAGGTTGTAGAAATGACTATTTTATTAACTGCTGAGGTCACCTCTGTATGCCCTCCTATAATTTCCACATTCAGCCCGGCAGCGGTCTCGGATATCTGCTCCATGACTTTTCCCAGTTCTGCTTCGCTGGTGCCGACGGGACACAGGATTGTCACCAGCAGACCTAAGGGTGCAACTCCGCAGGAAGCTATGTCATTGCAGGATATATGCACCGAAAGCTGCCCGATATCATTTGCCGCCCCGGTTATGGGGTCGGTGGAAAGAATACAGGCGTAATCGCCAAAGTCAATTGCTGTGCAATCTTCACCTATTCCGGGTCTGAGGATAATATCTTTTCGGATTTTATTTAATTTACTAAGAACAATTTTATCTAAAACTTCATTCGGTACTTTACCGGCGTCCATTATAACAACATATCTCCTTTAGGCATTGGCCCCTGCCAGCTGGTCTTTTGCCAGCTGATACTGATCTCGTGCCATATCTATTAGTTTTGGATTGCTTCGGGCCTGGGGTGACGCCACTATACGGCTGAACCATTGGATGGATTCCTCCAGCTTGCCCACCCTTCTGAAAAGCTCGGCAATTATGTACATGCAGGTAAATTCATCCAGCTTGTCCAGGGGGAACCGTTCTTTAGAATAAGCGTCGTTGTATGAATTTAATGCAAAATTTAAAAACTCGGTTTCTTTTTTTATATCCTCTTTATCTCTGTAAAGCCATGCGATCCTGAGGCAAACCTTGGCAAGCTCGCTGGATTTCGCATTTCTCACTTTCAAATTCAGAAGTGCAAGCTTAAATGCCTCGATAGCTTTGTCTACATCTCTTTCACCTATAAAGCTTCTTTTTACCCAGTTCTTTGATATTTTATCCTTTATTACAGCAATATCTCTGGTGAACAATCCTTCGAACTTGTCTTGAAGTGCGGCATACCCGCAATTTTCGCAAACCCATACATCATAAAAAAGTACATTTAAGTCTTCATAATGCACACACATATCAGTATCTCTTGCTTTAACCTTGCACCCCTTGGTTTTGACCTTGGTTACTTGTATTTCTCTGTTGCAAACAG
>JAFABO010000117.1 GCA_023426005.1 Bacillota bacterium
ACATCCTGCAAAGTATAGATCATCTTTATGCACCCCTTACTCCTCCAACATTTACAAATGGAGTATATGCAGGCGCATCCAGCAATTCTAAAAGCTCATCGTCAAGCTTCAGAATTGAAATTGAGGCGCCAACCATTTCAAGTGAGGTAGCGTATTCTCCTACAAATACCCGTACAGGCTTAATACCCTTTTCTGCTAAAGCTTCATCAATATCCTTATATAAAATGAACAGTTCCTCCTGGGAGGTGGCTCCAAGCCCGTTTACAAGTATTGCCACCTCCTGGCCCTCTTTTATCGACAGGTCTGCCAATATACCTGGCAGCAGAATTTTCGTTATCTCACGGCTTAAGGCAATACGCCCGCGCTTGACTCCCGGTTCTCCATGTATACCCATTCCGATTTCCATATCTTCTTCACCTATTTCAAATATTTTCTTTTCGGAACCAGGCAGCCAGCAAGAGGATAATGCAACACCAAAGGTCGCTGTATTTTCTATTGCTTTTTCAGCAATTGCCATATCCGAGGAATACAGGGATATGCCCGAGACCCCTATAGCTTTGATTATGCCCTCGTCCTTAAGCTTATTGAATTCCGACATAGTTTCCTCTATCGGTATTTCATAGCTTGGCCAATGAACATAGTATATGTCCACATAATCCGTCCTCAGCCTTTTTAAGCTGGCCTCCACTGACCTTCTGATATCTGCGGGCCATAAATGTTCCTTATTTACCTTTGTTGCAAAAATACATTCCTTTCTTTTTCCTTCCAGGGCTTTGCCAAGGACCTCCTCAGAATGCCCGTTGCCATACATTTCTGCGGTATCAAAGGTTGTTATGCCTTTTTCAAAAGCCTTCTGAAGCACTTTTATGTTGTCCTCATCACTGTTGACCTCCCAGGGGCCTCCTCCCAATTCCATACATCCAAAGGTTACAATTGACACATTAAAATCTGTTTTTCCCAGCCTTACATATTTCATATCCAATCACCTCATCCTTTTGATTATTGTAAATTAATTTACACTTTCTAAAATATCTGGAACAATGAACATAGAAGTTATTTATTTTTTCTTAACGAATTTGAAAGTTATGAGTTATCACTTTTAAAAGCAGATTAATTGAGTAGTAATTTTATTTTACACTGTAAAAATATAAACCAATCCAAAATTGACAATAACTATTTAAATATGTCTTTCTTACGGCATATTTAAGTTTCCCTTAACTTTTTAATGTCTTTGGATATAATATAAAAAAATACAACCCCCAATATCAGTTTCGTGAACATCGGCTTAAAGCCTTAATATTCAACGATTCCCTGAAATTGAGAATTGTATTTTATTGAATCATTTTATTAATTTTTCCCACCAAAACTAAACATACGCTAAAATAAATAAAAGAAATCTTGCAATAACCCCCTCCCCCGAACGTGCTCAGCTAAGTATTATTTTCTATTTCTTTTAAATCCCTTTCATTTAGTCCATAAATCGGAATATCTATTCCTCTTTTATTCAACTCTTCTTTTAAAACCTTTATCAGCACTCCGGACCCACTCACTATTTTACATTGGTCAACAATCTCTGCCCACTCCTGTCCTGTTGATTTGGAACCTCCCCAGGGTCCGGTACAGGTGATATTTACACCGCAGGTCGGACTTCCCTCGATCCCGACAAATCCCAATACTCTAAAGCGGTCCGGGTTGGCGAAATACTCTTCCATTTCCATTAAAGGTAATTCCAATGAGTTCTTACAGTGTTTCCGAAAAAAAGCATTATCAAACTGGTCACTTACATGCCCCCAACGTTTGGAGCCATATATAGTGAACTCAGGACAAGAAATCTGAATGAATTGTATTTCTTTTTCAATTGCCATTTTAAGAAGTTTTTTTCTCAGGGCAGTTTCTTTCTGCATATCTTCATTCTCATCCATAACCACTTTTGATGCGGTATTTAGAATACAGTGTGCCACAAAGAGTATTTTTTCCATATTATTTTGCTTCCTTATCTGCTTCTATGATTGCCCTTAAAGCATCGCAGGCTACTTCAATGGTCTGACTGTTCATTTCTTCATAGGCCATAATTGCACCGGCTCTTACCTTTCGAATGGATGCAATAACAAATAATGCCGATGTTTCCATTTCAGAAGCAACTACATTTCCCTGTCTCCAGGCCTCCCAGCGTTCTTTCAGACGGGCGCCCCCCGGTAAACCGCCCGGGTCATGCTGCCCATAGAATGAATCTTTTGACTGGGCAATTCCTTCAATGTATTTTAAACCCGCTTTTTTTGCTGCTTTTGATAAGGCAGCAACAATATGTCTGTCGGCAATGGCCGGATATTCAATTGGGATATAGTGAGGTGTTGTCCCTTCATCACGGACAGAACCGGTAATAACTGCTCCCCGCAGACTCATGTCCATACTGTCATCGCAGACCCGTCCGCATGTGCCGATCCTGATAAATGTATCTGCCCCACAGTGTATTAATTCTTCCACAGCGATGGATGCAGATGGGCATCCCATTCCCGTTGAGGTCACTGAAACCTTTACACCGTTTAAATAGCCTGTCCATGTCTTGTGCTCACGATTATGGGCAACTAAAACCGGATTATCAAAATGGGAAGCAATCACATCGGTTCGAAAGGGATCTCCGGGCAATAACACATAACGGCCTACATCCCCTTCCTTGCAGCAAATATGATATTGCTTTCCATCCTTGTTTATTACCTCTTTACATTTCATATTTATATCTCCTTTAATACAAAGCATAGATTTTTTCTATCGCTTCTTCTAAAGTAACTACCTTTCCTTCAATACACAAATCATGACATAATCTGCTCACATATGGCTGCTTCAGCATAGCTTGTTCAAGCACATCAAAGTCCCAAAAAATCTCAGCCGGACTTCCTGTCTTAATAACTCTCTTATTAGCCATAACGATAACCTTGTCAAAATTATTCACAACAAACTCCATATCATGAGAAATGGTAATTACCGTTTTTCCTCTTTTATGCAATTCCTTCAGAATATTGGATAACATCTGGTTTCCCAGCAGATCCTGGCCTGCCGTGGGTTCATCAAATACCATTACAGGACAGTCCGATGCTATAATGGCTGCAATTGTCACAAATTTACGGGTAGACAGCGGTAAATTATACGGATTTTCATCTGCAAACTGGCCCATACCGGTAATTTGCAAAGCATATTCTACCTGTTTTTTCACTTGTTCCGCCGTCAATTTCATTTTTTTCGGACCAAATTCCACTTCCTGTCTTACAGTTGAATGAAAAATCTGGTCATCGGGATTCTGGAACACATAGCCCACTACTCTGGAAACCTGAGCCGTCGTATGATCTTTTGTGTTCATATCACCAATCATAACTGTTCCTTTGGAAGGATAGGCCAAAGCATTAAGCATCTTTACCGTAGTTGATTTACCGGCACCGTTTTGTCCCACAATAGCAATATTTTCACCCTTTTCAATACTTATATTGATATTGTCAACTGCCAGATAACCATTGGGATAGCTAAAGCTCACATTTTTTACTTCAATATATGCCATTATGCTGTCCCTCCGCTTTTCTTTACTAGATTGCGAAACATCTTAAAAGCCTGTTCCTGGGTAATTGGTATCTCGGTAAGGGGTATTCCTTTTTTCTTTAACAGATTGCCTAAAATAGCCATCTGTGGCAGCAATATGCCCTCATCCATTAATGTAATATCCGACAGCACTTCCTTGTTCTTACCTTTTCGGATCAGCTGCCCATCCTTTAAGACGATTACTTCATCCGCATATTCTGCAAGCAAATCAATCTTATGCTCTACGAGAATAATTGTTTTTTGTTCCTCTTTCATAGTCCTAATAATCTTGAATACACTTTCCGTTCCTTCCGGATCTAACTGTGATGTCGGTTCATCAATAACCAGAATATCCGGTTCCAGTACCAATATGGCTGCTAAGGCAACACGCTGCTGCTGGCCGCCAGATAAATCGAAGGGATTTTTTTCCGCCAGATGAAGAATATCCGTTTTCTCCATAATTGACACAACCCTGCGTTCAATTTCATCTACCGGTACACCAAAATTCTCCAATCCGTAGGCAACCTCTTCAAAAACGGTATCTTTAACTCCGCTGATCTGGTTAAACGGATTCTGAAAAACATATCCGATCTTTAAGGATAATTCACCTGGCCCATATTCCACGGTCGGTTTTCCATTAATTAAAACCTCTCCCTGTAAATTACCTTTATAGAAACCAGGCGCAAAACCTCGAATCAAGGCGCAAAGAGTGGTTTTGCCCGAACCGTTGGCACCTATAACCCCATAGAATTTTCCTTTCTCAATTTTAAAAGAGACATCCTTTATTGCGGGTTTTTCTGTCAAAGGATATTGGTAGGTAACATTTTTAAATTCAATTACAGAAGCCATAAAGCAATCCTCCCTGCCATTATAAGAACCATCATTGCAATACCTATCGTCATGGCTTTTCCTTCATCCCCTGATTTTTTAACTTCTAAAATATGCGTTTTTTTACAGGGGACATCGAATCCTTTGGATTCCAGGGTTAAAACACGATCTTCACTGCTGATAATTGCTCCCAATACAAGAGGCACCATGGAGGGAACGAAGGCCTTTGCACGTACAAACATGTTGCCTTCTGTTTCAACCCCCCTGGCTCTTTGCGCATTCATAATCGTTTTGGAATTGCGTCCCAACAAATCAATCATCTGCATAGTGGACATGAAAACATAACAAGCTTTATAATTCATTCCTGATTTTTCTAATGCCCTGGTAATTTCTTTATTTTCTGTTGTCCGGAATAGCCAGATAAATGCCCCTGCTATGGTCATAATGGACATACTTAAATAAATACCTGTCCTTAAGCCAACAGAGCAGATCCTAAGAAGTCCGAAGCGCCATAGCACATCTCCTCCCGGTACGATAAAAGTCTGAACTAAAAAAATAACCAGTGCGACAAACCCTGCTTTTTTTATTGCTTTTACGAAATTTCTGCCAATACCGCTCCTATTGGCTGCAATGGCCAATAGGAGGAACCAGGGGAACAATAGCAATGGCACACCCATAATATCAATGGATGACAGGATCAAAGAAGAAACGGAATAGAACAATACCAGCCACATTTTTGTTGTTGGATATAATGCTGCGATTCTATTATTTTTTTTAACTTGAAACTTTTCTATCCACATATGTTTGCTCCTATTTTATAATACAGATTATTTTTTCTCTTTAATATAATTTTCTCCGCAAGCAAATTTAATAAGTGTTCTTTCAGGTATAACTTTGATAATCAGATAGGAGATTACGAATGAAATAACCCTGTCTACTACTGTGAACAAACCGTCACTGCCGATAACTGCCGCCCAGATATTTGCTCCGGCTGCCATTGCAGTCGCCGCAATAATTGAGGTTCCTCCGCCTGTTACGCCGCCGTAGACATATACGATAATCGGCGCCGCAACGATAATAGAAGATAACGCCATTAATATCATGGAAATAATCCATTTCCACCAGTTTGAGAACATGTTTTTTCTGGCTAGGAATCCGGTTACAAGACCAACCACTACACTGACCGGTATGAACGCAAAGTTAACCGGATTTGCAATCCCTGTTACGATGTTGGTAACCAGACCGATTACCGCACCCACCCAAGGTCCGCACAGCATGGCTCCAAAAATTGTTCCGATTGCATCCAAATAGCAAGGTAATTTCAATAAGCTTGCCAGCTGACCGCCTACGAAGTTGACAGCTACTGCAACCGGGATGATCAGGATTGCTAGCATTGAGAAATCTTCTTTGATTGAACGTTTTTTGGTTGACATTTTCTTTTCCCCCTAAATTTGTTTTTTATTTATTTTCTGCGGAATACAGAGCGTCAAAACTGCAATGATTCCACATAGAATACAAATACTGATATAAATATTAGAAATAGCACTCCTTCCGGATACACCACTGATCAGAGGTTGAGAAATTACACCTCCTAAATTCGAAGAAAATGTAATGATAGCAAATGCTGCTCCCGTATTGTTCGGAAACAACCGGCTGCTTTGATATCCCAAGGCGGGATATAACGGTGCAAATGCAGCCCCGACCATTAACATGCCTGTCAGCTTCAAATAGGCATTCGGCATAAATACCAATATACAGGTTCCTGCTGCTGCCAAAGCAAAGCAATGAAAAGTAAGCTTCTCCACATTTTTAACCCTGCTGCTTAATAATCTTCCCAATATGCTAGCAAACCAATAAGTCGATAGAGCAATGGCTCCCAACTGGCTTGCATGGACCGAATCAAAGAATACCCCGGACCAGTAGGTAAATGCACTCTCACTCCCTGTCGAAACAATAATTGATAGCATAAGGAATATCAAATATGGATGTTTCAGCATCTTTAACAAGCCGATTGGTTCTTTCGCAGCTTCCTTTTCTTTTGGCTCTTCAAAAGGCATGCGATATACTACAAAACATGCCAATAAGCATAATACAAAAATAAAAACATAAACTATTTGATAACGATCTTTTGGAAGAATTTTTGCCAGTAATAACGGTGAAAGCATTGCGCCAATACTGAACAGCGCCTGATTAAATATCAGCTGCTGACCTGCTTTCTCCCTATTCACATCGGAAGTCAATGCGAACATAACGCTTTCCATTCCGCCAACACCAATACCATACAACAAAAACCCCAGTGTAATAAATAAAATATTGTGTATCAAAGCAATGAAAAAAGCTCCTATGAACATGAGAAATATAGCAATTATCCCACTTTTTTTCCGCCCTACTCTGTCGGAAAACGGGCCAAAAAATAATACCATTAACATAGGTCCCGCATATAAAGCCCCGATCATCACCGCCATCTGAGCTTCTGATGCATGAAAGGCTGTAGTTATATTATTCACCAACAACTGGTTGGAAGCATAAAAACATCCGTTAAAAAAAAATATAAAAAATAAAATGAAATTCACTTTTTTCTTTTGCTGCTGCATTGGAAATCTCCTTTTATGTGATTATCACATCGCTGAATCCATAATTTCCCGCAATGCATTTCAGTTCTTGCATCTCCTGGTCACCGGGTGTTCCAAGACTTTGATACTCTTTTCTGACACCAAACGGCTGAAACTTAATCAGACGGTATCGAATACTGCTCTGATGTAAAAAAGGCTGAAGTAACTTTGCTGCTTTCATTACTGTCTCTTTATTATTCAGATAATTCCTGGCGACAACGGTTCTTATCTCTGTTAACTTTGAAATACTTGCCAGGAATACTGCATTTTCCAGTACCAGTTTGTTATCCTTTCCTGTTAATTGTGTATGATATTCGGTATCCCATGCTTTGATGTCAAGCATTACGCCATCGGTAACCTTTATTAACTCAGGTTCCCTGGAAAAGTCTGCGGCGCTTCCGTTAGAATCCAACAAACAGGATAATCCCGCCCTTTTCAATCTTCCAAATAAATCTGTAATATAATTCTTATATAAGGTGCATTCACCTCCAGAACAGGTAACACCTCTTATAAAGGGCATATTTTTCAACACCCTTTTTTCCAATGCCTCAACGGATAAATAGGATATCTTTGGCGATGCATTGTGCCCGCACTCGGTGATGCACCTGTCACACTGCAGGCATTTACTTTCCTCCCAGAGGATCTTATCTCCTTGTTCCCATAATGCTCCACCAGGACAATTCTCCACACATTTTTTACAGGAAACGCACAAATTTATGGTCTCCGGATTATGACAATACCTGCAATTAAAATTACATCCCTGAAAAAATACTGCAGTTCTGTTACCCGGTCCATCTACCAAAGAGGAATCAATAATTTTATTGATGGGAGCTATCATGTCAGACTCCTCACCTTTCGATGAAGCGCTGCCTTAAACTCTCCGGAGTTATAAGAGCCTCTCGTGGTTTCATTAACTACCTGCTCCCCATTCCTATAGCGCTCTATTTCCGATTTCTTAACCAGATAGCCTGTTACACGGACTACTGCCCCATCTTCTTCATAAACAGAAAAGTATCTCATACCCACATGAAAAGCGCCCTTGATCACATCTAAAATCGCACCGGGATTTTGCGCTGAAGTATGGTCAAAGGGAAAAATGTCACCTACCCCTGTCGGAAAGTATTTGTGGTATAAACCGGCCTGCCGGATATGGTCATATAATGCAATTTCTTCCCCGACCGGTATTCGGACACCCGGGCTGGTTCCTTCATCCCCTTCTGCTCCTACCTGGGAGTGAAGCATGAAATGATGCTCCCAGTTGGGCGAATATTTACTTTCAAATTCGTTTACATATTTCTGCAGGGTATCCAGGATCCGCACTCCCATCTGATTCGCTTCATCATCCTTTCCATACCGGCCATGCTTTCCTTCGAGCTCCATCAGTTTATTGACACACTCTGCCATGCCTACCAGGCCGAAAAGTCCGATAAAATCCTCCAACCGGATAAATCCTTCCTTCACCAGGAAATTATTTTTAAAAAACGGGGTCTCTTCCACCAGAAAGTCGATCTTGGCTTCCATGAATCTGCAAAATATATCTACGGTTTTTGGCAACTGATGCTTTAAAAAATTTTCCAGGGAATTTGATCTGTCTGCAATTTTATTCAAACGGATTCTGGATAAGGAAAATGCACCGCCGCCCACCGGTAATCCATTATAACAGCTTACAATTCCAAAAGGTTTTCCTTTAAAATCCTCCGCATATTTTGGTTTGAAAGCAAAGGCGGGATTCGCCGATGCCAATGCAGACCGGACTGCAAGCTGTGCATAGGAATCCTCCGTTTCTTCAGGATCGTACAGTATTGTCATATTGGGTACGGCATTTTTTAATTCCTTCTGTAATTGAAGAATAAGCTTTCCCGCTTTTGTTGCCCTGGAGCTTAAATTCATATGGCAAAAGCTGCTTCCCATAGTACGGTCGCAATTTATTAGGAAACCCTGTATTAATTTCTTCGCTTCTTCCTCATCCTCAATAAATGGTTCCAGCAGGGAATCGATTTCCCCGAGATATACGGGAAAATGGGTAACAGACGGAACACATCTATAAAAAATAAGCAGTGTATTGATCGCTTCATACAAATTCTTAGGCGGTTCCAGACGCAAATGCTTACATCCCTTCTCAAAGAGCATCCGGTAATCCGGTAAAATATACCTCGGTGCATAAGGGGCATGTCCTTCGCTTACATCACAAATGAGACCTTCATCATAATAGTCATAAAATTCTTCCGGAATACCCTCAGGATATGGCAAAATGTTTTCTGCTGTCTTTGCCAATTGCATCATGGTCTGGTCATGAGTTAATACAGGATTTTTTATTATTTCCAAAATAGCTTTTTTCGCTTTGTGCAAATCAACCAATAAATCCATTCTTCGACCTCCTTATTTACCACAAATCTAACAACTTCCTTTGACTTTACTTTATCATCAAGCTATAATAATAAAAATGACATTTGTCAGTTTTTTATGGATAAAAAATCAGAAAAGGGTTGTTCAATTTTACTAAATGGAGAATGATATTAAAAAAGCTCTTAAAATAGTCTTTAATAAAGAATACAACGTGAATAATCCCGTGAAAAGCTTGCAGCAGCTGGCAGCAGATTCCCTGGTTACCGTTACAAAGAATAAGACTATTATTTTTCAGGAAGATGTGATTGACTATTTTTATATTCTGCTTAGTGGAAAGGTCTCCGTTGTGAATAGTGTTTCCTGGGGCTACGATTTAGTTATTGATTACCTTGAGCCGATCCACATTCTTGGTCTGGTAGAGTATCTTAACAATATCAATACTTATACTGCTTTTATCGTAGCAGAAAGTAAATGTACCTTTTTAAAACTGCCTGCGGAAGATTTCATCCAGACAATAAAAAAAGACCCGGCCCTATGCTATCAGACCCTGGTTGCTTTAGGCGAAGTCACTCAGGCAAATATGAATAATTGTGAATTAAAAACAATGGTACCTCCAAGGGATATATTAGGTAACCACCTGTTCCATTTGGCCCGTGCTTCCGGTCTTCCTTATACCTTCCCCAAGACCAGAGCAGAGCTTGCAGAAGAACTGCATATAAATTTGAGAACATTATACCGCTATATCAAACAATTAAATGAAGATGGTTTTTTATCCCTGGAAAGAGGAAGCATTGTGATTGGAAGGAAGGAATTCGAAAAAATGCTGGGAAGGTATAATGAGTTGATATTGTAGCGGTCTTAAGTTTTGTACTTTTAAACCTCTTCCACCATGAAAATATAAAAAATACAACGCCCAATATCAGTTTCGTGAACGCAGCTTTAAGCCTTAATATTCAACGCTTGCCTGAAATTGAGAATTGTATTTTATTGAATCATTTTGTTTTAATTTTTACTTGAAGTATCTCTCCAAAAGGCCCTTAAAGCCTGCGCCGTGTTGGGCCTCATCGTTTAGCTCTTTGAGTATTCTTTCAATATCTTATTTCATACCATCAAAATGTTTTAGTGCAGACTCGAAACTTGAATAGAAAGCAGTGTGACAGAATAATCCATAGATTCCACATGTAATAGAATATGATGCGGTAATCCCATCCTTTTCCATTGTTATTCGAGCATTAATATTGTATCCCTCGTCTTTCACTATTTTCCCTTTTCACTACCAAGTGTATCTAAAGATAAGCCATCATTGAATAATCTCCACATTTTCACACCTCTCATAAACCAAGTTATCAATAAAAACAACATTATCCATAATATGGATAATGTTGTCGCCTTTTTTATTGGGTATTTTATTCACAATATTTTCGGCTGCCAAAGATCTTACCTATGAAATCCTCGGGGATTTTACCGTTAGCATCAATAACTATCCATGGGTTAATGTCCAATTTTGATTTATCTATGTAGTTTAGGGATTCAATTCCCTTTATTTTATATTTCTCAACTGGATTATTATTGTTAATAAGAAATTACCCTCCAAGTATGTGTTACGGATTGGTAGAAATTATTACCTATTATCACCATAAACGTTCCTATTTTCTATCTCTTTATATATTGAACTTATACATTCTTCAGCCCATATTTTATCGTCATGATTATTCGATAATTCTGGTTTGAAATACCATTTTAAAAAATCATCTGGAGTGGCTGGAAACCGAGAATAATCCCAAGCCTCATCATCTGAATATATAAGTCCGTCAGTTAGTTTACCTAAACATGCTGATAACAAACCGTAAGAAAGAACTATAATACCAGGCTGACCTGCACTTCTTCTAAAGTTCCATCTATATCCTATATCAATATGTCTATTAATTTTATCTTTATTGATTTGCATATTTGTGTTTGTTTTTAATTCTTCTGCCAAAATTTCTTTGTGTAACTCATCATTATACCAAAAGTAGGCATCTGTTCCCCCAGGTATACCCTCCACAAAAAACCAAGCATAAAAATCATCATTCCAATTTAAGCAATAATCCAAAACAGAATTAAGAATTATACTTTCATCATTTTTATGAAGTTGAACCATTATTTTTACATCATGAAATATAGATATACTGTTAAGGTACCCTTTAAGTTTTGTGTTCGCTAATTCAAGTAACTCCCCAAAAGTAGGCATATATTTTGTTGATGGGAAGACATCAAATGTTGTGCTCATTTCATTCACTCTCTTCAATACATTTTGTTTATTAATTATTTAATAACATGTATTGCATCTTAAACAGCTCCTTATTATCTATAATTGTCTGTAGTAGCGAGTCTTTCTTTAGACCTGAAGAAGTGCCTGCTAATAGATACCAACCAACTGCAAATTTAGTTTCTTCCGCCGTACACAACCACAAAGGCGATTTTTAGGATTATTTGTTTCCAAAGTAACGGTCTAACAAGCCTTTAAAAGCCGCCCCGTGTCTTGCCTCATCCTTGCACATTTCGTGCACTGTGTCATGTATGGCATCCAGATTCAGCTGTTTTGCCCTTGTAGCAAGCTCCTTCTTACCCTGGCAAGCCCCGGCTTCAGCTTCTGCCCTGAGCTGAAGGTTCTTCTTTGTATCGGCATGAACTACTTCACCCAGCAGCTCTGCAAACTTTGCAGCATGTTCAGCCTCTTCCCAGGCAGCCAGCTTGTAGAATGCGCCGATTTCAGGATAACCTTCACGCTCGGCCTGTCTCGCCATGGCAAGATACATGCCCACTTCGGTACATTCACCCATAAAATTGGCTCTCAGGCCTTCCAGAATTTCAGCATCCACTCCGGCAGCAACACCTATTCTGTGTTCATCAGCCCATGCTGCGGAAGCTCCTGTTTGCTCAATGAACTTTTCCTTTGGGGCCTTACACTGGGGACAGTTATCCGGTGCCGCATCTCCTGTATGAACATAACCACAAATTGAACAGACAAATTTCTTCATAGTCACAAATCCTCCATTAAGTAAATATTATTTAAAATTTTATTTGAGCTTAAGCTTCTTTCTGCCTTTCGGCAACGTTTATATATGTACCCCCCGCTCAAGGAAGCTAAACAATAAAATTTTTTCCGCATTTAACATAATGGATTAAAATATAGCCGGCTGATGGACTATGATATAAAAACCTGTGATATGGCATGATTTTAAAAAAAGTGATATCAGCAGGGATTGATATGAACTACCGCATCCTTGACACCTTTGATATCCTTGACCCTGAATTTGATCTCGGAGGCAATTTTGTGACTTTCGTTTACAGACATTTCACCGTCTACAGACACCTTTATAAGCAATATATAACCTGCGCCTACAGGCTTTGCATTTATACTGTCGATGTGATCCACACCGCTGATCCCTTTCACAAGCGCATAGGTATTTGCTTTAAAAGCAGGGTCAATGTCGGTATCCATTAAAACCTTGAAGGAACTGATGAATATTTTTATACCGGTATAAAATATCCAGAGAGAAATGCCTATACCCACAGCACCATCCACCCACTTAAATCCGAAATATCCCATGACAATGCCAAGCAGTGTTCCCGCTGTCACAAATACATCATTCCGGTGGTCTTCCGAGTTTGCCAGTACCAATAAATTGTCCAGCACCTTTCCCACACGGTTAGTATAAAGAAAAAGTGAGAGTTTTACCGCTATGGTAACAATGGCCACAGTAATAAGAAACCATGAGGTTACAAAAGCGGCCTTATTGATTATCGAAGACAGGGCGCTTCTGAATATGGTAAGGGATATAAACATCAGGGACAGGCTTATTATCATGGAGAAAATATATTCGGCTTTGCCATGCCCATAGGGATGGTCATTGTCTTCCGGCCTGCTTGCAATACTGTTTCCAACCAGAGTCATAACCGACGCAAAAACATCTCCCGCACTGTTGAAGCCGTCGGCTATCATAGCCTGGCTCCGGCTTAGAAAACCGGCAGTCAGCTTGATCGAAAGCAGGAATAAATTTGCCGCAATACCCAGCACTGCAACCTTTTTGGTTGTTTTAAATCTGTCCATCACTCCTCCTGTCCCTCCTTTTTATATACAAGGAAATTTATTTTAAAAAACCGCACAGGTATCAGATTAATACTGGAGTCAATATAAAAATTGTGTCAGTAAATGGATGGCGAGACCTGCCAATCCACCTATAACCGTTCCGTTTATTCTTATATACTGGAGATCGGCTCCTACCTGAACCTCAAGTTTGTCAACCATGTCCCTGGTTTCCCAGCTGTCCATGGTATCATATATAAGTGTCCCCACTTTATCGCCGTAAAGCTCTACCATTCCTCCGGCAAGTTCTATAACAGCAGTATTGATGTTCTCTCTCAGGCCGGAATTTGACTCTATGCCGTTAACGGCCATATCCAGGACGGTGCCGATTTTTTTAACCAACCGCTCCTCATCCTGTAAAAACGAATTTTTAAGCTCGGCCAAAACTTCAACTGTTCTTTCAAGCAGACCGCTGAAAACCGTTGATCCGATCAGCCGGTTTTTCAGCTGCTCCCCTTTTTCTATCAGTTCCTCATCATTGCGCATATCCTCCAGCAGCTTTGGAAGTGCGGAAATTATGAGCTTGTTTATGGCGGCATCCTCGTCGTTATCAAGCGCATCAATTTGTTCTACCAGATAGTCAAGTATCTTTTTGTATATAATATCTCCTATGATGGGCATGGCAAGTGTCTTGTTAATTCCGCCCAGCACAAGCAGTGTTTTTTCCTTATTGTCCTCAATATATTTATATGTAACCTTGAGCAGTGCCTTTACCAGCGGCTTATGATAGCCTCCTTCGGCTACCGGGCCTATAATGGCAGCCAGGGCAGGGTATAACCTGGTTTCCTCCAACTTTTTGCTGACCATAGCAGTCAAATACAGTTTAAGTTTCGAGTCATCCACAACCGGGTTAATAACACCGGGAAGCCTGGCCGCTATCCCCCGGGATAATTTTTCCCTGTTGGAAGTAATATATTCCGATACCTTTGAAGATAATCCAACTTTATCAAGTTTTGATCTGATAAGCTCGGGAGTAAAAAAATTTGAAACTACAAAATTGGACAATGCCTTTGCAATCCTCTGTTTATTGTTCTGAATAATGGCGGTATGCGGTATTATCCTTAGACCAAGCGGGTGCCTGAAAAGAGCAACCACCGCAAACCAGTCGGCAAGAGCTCCAACCATTGACGCTTCTGCAAAAGCAGTGATGGACGAGAACAAAAGACCCCTGTCCTCATACCGTTTCATCACCAGAAAAGTAATTGTCATAAATACCAGCAGGGAAGTCGAAATAATTCTCATATTTTTAAGCTTTTTTCTAAGTTTTATTTCTTCATTTTTATAATTATATTTTTCCATATTCACAGCTCCAAATAACTATTCGCCCATTTCAGCTTCAGCACCGTTCAGCTTCACGCCGTCACCCGCTGTTCTTTTCAGGTTTTCATCTATTTCGCTCCATACGGCTTCAATTCCAATGCGCTTTTCAGAGGAAAAGGGTATTACTTTATCGGAACTGCTCAACTGCAATACTTTCTTTATTTCACTGATTCTTATATTGATTTGCGATCTGGATATTTTGTCGGCCTTGGTGGCAATTATCAAAGTATTCAGTCCAAAACCTCTGAGCCACTGATTCATGGTAATATCATCCCTGCTTGGAGAATGCCTGATATCCACAAGAAGTACAATCAGTTTAAGGTTGTTCTCCTTTCTTGAATACAAATATGTTTCTATAATATTCTCCCATGAGGCTTTCATTTCCTTTGAAACATTGGCGAAACCATATCCGGGCAAATCCACCAGGTAAAAAGTATCGTTTACATTATAAAAGTTGATCTGTCTGGTTTTTCCCGGTGTTGAGCCAACACGCGCAAGACTTTTCCTGTTTACCAGAGTATTTATAATTGATGATTTTCCCACATTCGACCTGCCTACAAAAGCTATTTCGGGATAGCCGGTAGCCGGGTATTGGTTGGGCTTTACAGCCGTTATTACATGTTCTGCCTTTTTAACTATCATATATAATCTCCTATTGCTCAAATATTTAATAATATAATTATACCTCTATTACTACATTTTTTATCCATTTGTCTGATTTAAGCCTTATTACGGAGGCAGCCATCTTGGCCAGCTCCTCCGCCATTACCAGCAGTACCACCCACTGGACATCCAGTTTCAGGACAAACGCCCCGATAAACGCCAGGGGAACCCCTATAAGCCACATGGTCAGGCCTTCTGCCTTAAATGCAAAACCTGCGTCCCCTCCGCCTCTTAATATTCCCACAATTGATACTATATTCGTCAGACGTATGGGGATAATGAAGGCATTGATATTGAGTATTATTATTGCCGTTCTCAATACATCTGCCGTAACCTCAAACAGGTTTGCCA
>JAFABO010000050.1 GCA_023426005.1 Bacillota bacterium
GATTGCCGAAGGCTTAATGCAAATGCAGGCAGTTCCGGAATAATAAACAGGGGGAAGTTCTATTGCTTACTTTTTCGTTAACATCCGAACATATTATAGCCTTTGCGGCTACCTTTGTTCTATCTATCATTGCAGGTCCCATACTGATTCCCTTCCTTAGAAGGCTGAAGTTCGGACAGACGGTAAGAGATGATGGACCGCAATCGCATTTAAAAAAAACCGGAACACCAACCATCGGTGCTTTGATATTCTTGGTACCTGTAACTGCTGTTGCGCTTTATTACTCTCAGGAGTATCCTGAAATAATACCGATATTGCTTGCTACATTGGGATTTGGAGCGGTTGGCTTTATAGATGACTTTATCAAAGTGGTAAAAAAGCGTAAGGATGGACTGTATGCGGGACAAAAAACCTTTCTGGAGTTGTTGGTATGTGTTTCCTTTGCTTTTTATGTTATCAGGTTTACCGAAGCAGGAAGCTCAATAGTTATTCCTTTCACGGATTTTGTTGTTCAACCCTGGCTGTATTTTTTATTTATAGTAGTATTTATGTACTTCTTTGCCAATGGTGTCAATATTACCGATGGACTTGACGGCCTTTGCGCCGGAGTGACACTTGTAGTAGCAATATTCTTTACAATCGTATCCCTGACCAATAGTGAATGGGGTTATATAAAGATATTTTCAGCAGCTATTGCCGGCGGGTGCCTGGGTTTTCTCGCCTTTAATATACATCCTGCAAAGGTTTTTATGGGTGATACGGGGAGCCTGGCACTGGGAGGAGCTTTAACTTCTATAGTAATTATGATGAGAATGCCCCTCATCTTCTTTATCATCGGAGGAATATATCTTATTGAAAATATCTCGGTAATACTTCAGGTCGGCTCTTTTAAACTGACCGGAAAAAGGATATTCAAGATGGCTCCCATTCACCATCACTTTGAGTTGATGGGATGGAAGGAAACAAAAGTTGTGACCGTATTTATCATCATAACAGTTTTACTCGCTGTTATATCACTCATGGTAGTGGGGGTAGGGACATACTGAAGCTGCTGACTGGAATTAATTGACGTAAAATTTCATATAATCAAAATATGGTTGATTCCGGTATATGCAGGACTATGAAATATGGATGAGGCTGGAGGACTTAATGAAGAACAAAAACAAAAAGCCTTTTGACTTTTGGATATTCGCAGCAGTGATATTATTACTTTCATTGGGTACCATAATGGTATTCAGTTCAAGCTATTATTTTTCGGTGAAGGAGGTAGGAAATTCTTTTCTTCTTCTGGTGCCGCAGTTGCAATATATGGCTTTGAGTATTGTAGTACTGGTGGTTACAATGAACTTTGATTACAGAAAATGGGGTAAAATTTCACCTGTTCTGCTAATGGTAAGTATTGGTTTACTCATTTTGGTGCTGATTCCCGGAGTGGGAGTAATAAGAAATGGTGCCCAAAGGTGGCTTGGTGTGGGCACTAAAACAATACAGCCTTCAGAGCTTGCCAAACTGGCCTTAATAATGTTTCTGGCATTCAGCCTGTCCAAGAGGAAAGATGTTCTGAAGACTTTTACAAGGGGACTGCTCCCTTACCTGGCATTAATCGGATTAATAGCCGGACTGGTCATTATTGAACCTCATTTGAGTGGAACTATCATCATTGTATTAACTGCTTTTATAGTGCTGTTCTGCGCCGGCGCAAAAATATCGCATTTTGTGGCTATGGCCGTACCTGTAGTGCTTGCAGCTGTAGCGGCAGTGCTGGTTGCACCATATAGATTTGACAGGGTAAAAGCCTGGCTGGATCCCTTTAATGAACTTTACAAAAGGGATGAAAGCTGGCAGATAGTCCAATCTTTGCTTGCAATAGGCTCGGGAGGGATATTCGGAAAGGGATTGGGCCAGAGCATGCAGAAATACCTCTATATCCCTGAACCATACAATGATTACATTTTCGCTGTTCTGGCAGAAGAGCTTGGATTAGTAGGTTCGTTGGTGGTAATGCTGCTGTTCCTGGTCTTTATATGGAGGGGAATAAAGGTAGCCATGAATGCCCCCGATACTTTCGGAAGTCTGACGGCCACAGGCATTACTTCGCTGATTGGATTGCAGTTCCTGTTTAATGTGGCAGTTGTAACAAATTCCATACCATCCACAGGTATTTCGCTTCCCTTCTTCAGTTATGGAGGAACGTCCCTGCTGTTTCTGATGTTTGGTGTGGGTATTTTACTTAATATATCCAGGTATTCGAATTATGAGCGTTTCTGAGTTTACAGGCCGCTGTATAATCAAAGTATGACAGGGGATGGAGAAATAAATTTAACCCATAAAAAAGTATTTGGAAATACTTTTTTAGTGCCCAAAGCGCTCAAGGGCGCTTCGGGTCAATTCATTGAAAGCAATATAATTGACCGGGTCAAGTAAGTGACCCTGCACATTATGGGGACATGGAGGTTAAAGTGAAGGTATTAATAGCGGGCGGTGGGACAGGAGGACATATAAATCCCGGACTTGCAATTGCAAAGTATATCCTTAAAAAAAATCCCACTGCGGAAATTACTTTTGTCGGAACCAAAAAGGGTCTTGAAACCAAACTTGTGCCAAGGGAGGGCTTTACTCTTGAAACTATAACGGTAAGAGGCTTCAGAAGAAAACTGTCCTTTGATACGGTACTGGCTGTAAAGGAACTTGCCCAGAGCTTTTTCCAGGCTTCAGGCCTTATAAAAAAAATAAAACCTGATGTTGTAATAGGTACCGGAGGTTATGTCTGCGGACCTGTTCTTTATGTTGCCGCTAAAAAGGGGATACCGACACTGATACATGAATCAAATGCATTTCCGGGAATTACAAACAGGCTTTTGGAAAAGCATGTCAACTATGTAGCTGTAAGTTTTAAAGATGCGGAAAAATTCTTCAAAAATAAAAGTAAGCTTGTCCATACCGGAAACCCCATAAGACAGGAGCTTTTGAACTCCAGCCGGCAGGCTGTATTAAAACAGCTGGACATAGTTGAGGGCAAGCCTTTGATTGTAGCCATGGGCGGCAGCAGAGGCGCCAGGAAGATAAATGAAACCATTGCGGAGATGCTCAATACTCATTTTAAAGGTGAGTTTAATCTTATTTTTGCCACCGGTGAGGCTCAGTTCAATGATATTAATCTTTCCATATGTCTTGATGAAAAGTACAAGAAGATGGTAAAGGTGGTTCCTTATATATATGATGTTGCCGGGGTATATACCGCCAGCGACCTTATGATATGCCGCGCCGGAGCCATAACAATCAGCGAGCTGCAGACCATGGGAATCCCTTCAATACTTGTTCCGTCACCCTATGTGACGGCCAACCATCAGGAGCATAATGCCCGCTCGCTGGAGAGGGACGGCGGCGCTGTTGTGATTCTTGAAAGCGAACTGAACGCAGACCTTTTATACAATAAGATTTGCAGCCTCATATCAAACAGGGACATATTGAGCAAAATGGCGGCTGATGCTACGAAAAACCGGATCACAGACTCAGTTGAGCAGATATATGCCCTGGTGGAAAAAATAATCAAATAGCATTTATAAATATTTTGATAAGCAAAGCTACTGAAGTTTACATAAATAAAAAACTAAAAATATTTAGATATTTTGTAGACATTTGTTGAACACTTATGATATACTTGTCAGCGGATAAAAAAACTTTTAAATTAGTCCAGAGAGGCTAGTAAGGTACATAGTACAAGTACGCAAGTACGAAGTACAGGGATAAGTATGCCGTGATTGGATGAAACCCAACCTTGCTGCGCCTGAGAGGCAGTGAGGTTTTTTTATTTCCACCTTTGTTCTATAAAAAAATAATAGGGGGATTTAACTATGAAGTATTCAAGACCCATAATCCAGGTTGAAGAAAAAGTTCCTTTTCTAAAGGCGCTTCCACTCAGTTTCCAGCATTTGTTTGCAATGTTCAGCGCATCGGTTCTGGTTCCGTTCTTATTTAACAATTATGCAAAAGATCATTTTCTCAATTCATTAAAGTTAACAGTTGAACAATTAAATGCCGACCAGCTGGCCCAGTACCACAGTATTCAGGTTATTGACCCGGCACTGGTCCTTTTGCTGAACGGTATAGGTACCTTGATCTACCTTTTAATCTGTAAGGGAAAAGCTCCGGCGTTTCTTGGGTCAAGTTTTGCTTTTCTTTCACCCACCGCTTCAATAATACAAGCTTCCTCAAGTTATGCGGACAATTTCGCAAAGGCGTTGGGCGGATACATTATTTGCGGAGCAATTTTTATAATAGTGGCATTTATAATAGGAAAAGTTGGTACACGCTGGCTGGACATAGTTCTTCCTCCCGCTGCAATGGGACCTATAGTGGCACTGATCGGACTTGAACTGTCAGGTACGGCTGCCGATATGGCCAAGTTATTCCCGAATGCGGACGGCAACTTTGATACAAAAGGTATTATCATATCGTTGACTACATTGGCAATATTAATAATAGGCAACCTTTGCTTCAGGGGCTTCCTGTCGGTTATACCCATATTACTGGCCGTAATTGCAGGTTATGGACTGTCTGCAATAATAGGGTATGTAGATTATTCTGTAATTGGAACAAAAAGCTGGTTTAATATTCCTCAATTTGTCCTGCCGGCCTTTGATGTAAAAGCCATGCTGATACTTGCTCCGGCAGCGCTGGTTGTTCTATCCGAGCATATAGGGCATCTGTTTGTAACAAGCAATATAGTAGGCAGGGATTTAACAAAAAATCCGGGACTTCACAGATCTTTGATGGGTGATGGTATTTCAACCATGCTGTCAGGTTTCTGCGGATCATGTCCTACGACCACGTATGGCGAAAATATGGGAGTTATGGCTATTACCAGGGTCTACAGTGTATGGGTCATTGGAGGTGCAGGAGTCATCTCGATAATAATTGCTTTCTTCGGCAAGCTTTCAGGCGTTATTTCAAGTATACCAGGGCCTGTAATGGGCGGAGTAAGCTTACTGCTTTTCGGAACTATTGCTGCATCAGGTATAAGAATGATCGTTGAAGCCAAGATCGACTACAGTAAAGCAAAAAATCTGGTTCTCACGGCATTGGTTTTTGTTATAGGTATCAGCGGAATATCCATAAATCTTGGGGAAGATGTTCAGCTTAAGGGAATGGTTCTTGCCACATTGGCAGGTATGGTGCTGAGCCTCATATTCTTCCTGCTTGAAAAACTGAAGCTGACCAATGACACAGAAGAGGCTTGATAAGCTGATAAAGTAAGAAATAAATATCATTTTTAAATTAAAGCTCCTCACAGAAAAGTGTTATAAAGCCGCTTTTCATACGAGGAGCTTTTAATTTTTACTTTTAAGCTCATAAATTTTGCTGCTTTAATAATGGCCTATCAGGAATATGTGATTATGTGGATGGCTATTATTATATAAAGTTAATATTCTTTAAGAAAGATTAATGAAATTACATAATTATACATAAAATTACTTGTATTTCTATTTTTTATATATTATAGTAATAAATAATTTACTGATATTACAACAATTTACAAGGAGGCGGTACAGATGTTTAAAATGGAAATTGACAGGTTGAAAAAGGTTTTTTTTATTACAGCTGTCGGATTTTTTTCCATGCAGGAGGGGATGGACTTTATGGTGGAGTATCAGTCCAAGACCTCCACGTTTGATCCAAAGGAGTATACTCTTATTGTTGACGGAAGAGAAGTCAAGGCTTCAGCTCAGGATGTGGCTGAACAATTGAAAAACATGATTTTATTATATATGAGCATTCCTTTTAAAAAGAGAATTATCATTCAGCAGCAGTCAGCAGTTGCAGCCGGACAGACAAAACGTCTTACAAGAGATATACCGGGAGGTGATACCATTATTTTTGCCGAAACGGTTGAGGAAGCCAGGTTAAAAATATAACGGGTATTTTAATAAATAAAGTAACTGAAATACATATCCCTTTCAAACTTCAATAAATGGATTGCCTACAAAATACATGCCTGAAATTTATACAGCTCATCACGGGTTGTAAGCTGCAATTTTCAGATATATACTTCTAACAGAGCTTTCCATTTATTGAAGTTGTACCGGCATGCTGCGCTTATTGGTAATTCTTGAATCAAAATCGTTTCATTTTGAACAGATCACAGTCTGTACAAGAGGGCACATATGTTATAGCCTGCACCGACCGTACAGAACATTACATAATCTCCGTTATCAATTGATTTATTGTTAAGTGCTTCATTGTATGCTATGAATGGGCTTGTAAGGCCGGTATAGCCGTACTTGTTTCCTATGAATGTATACTTGTCCAGACCCACAGACATCAAATCTAAGGTGGTCTCTGCATCCGGCCTGGAAAATTGAGAGAAAAAAAACTGTTTTATATTATATTTACTTATATTATATCTCTCAAAAAGTACCTGCATCAAATCAACCCACTCTTTACAAATAAAACTTGTATCGAATGGGTCCAGCTTTAATTTCTTATCTTCCGGGTCTATTTCATTGTTATAAATGTTTGAAAAACCGCATGCCGGAAATTGAAATGCATTTTTTACTACAGGATCGGTTTTAAAATTTGTATCGATAAAGCCCCTTTTATATGACTCCTCAACTCTTTCAAGTATGACTGCCGCTGCGGCATCGGCCATATTTGAATAACATACGGGATCGGTTTTACTTGAAATGAAGCTGCCTAAAAAACTACCCACCACAAGAGCCTTATTAATCCTTGTATTACTTTCCAGCAGGCGGCTTGCCACATCAATTGCAGACAGCATGCCTATACAATTTGAATTTAAATCAAATATCTGGTGGGCATTAACTGTATTTAATTTGTCGTGGAGGAGCAATGCATTGGAGGGTACTAATTTTTCGGGACTATCGGTTCCAAAAATGATTATGTCAATTTCTTCAGGTTGAACATCCGATGCCAGAAGTGCTTTTAAAGATGCCTGGTAGGCCATTGTTACCGCGTTTTCGCTTTTTGTCTCAGCTACGCATCTGGTATTTCGGCCAAGATGTTTTACAAGACCGGATACATCGATTCCCATGCTTTTAAAGTGATTGATATAATAGGAATTGCTTGTCTTTTTAGCCGGATGATATGTTCCTACACCTTTAAAAACTATGTTTTGATACATCTAAACACCCCTTTTTGTAATTGTATTATTAGATTATAATAGGAATTATGTAAAATTACAACAATTTAATTAAAATTTTACATAATTTGGGTAATATATTATTGGGTCAGAAGTGTAAAAAACCCCATTCCAACCGGAATGGGGTTAATGGCTTTATTAAATTAAGAATGCTATGAGCTCCTGCGGGATTGCAGCTTCAATCTCAGGAAGCGTCTTCTGCGGCGCATTTCAGAGGGGAAAATAAAAACTTCATTTCTGATAATCCCAAGACAGGTCTCAACGATCTTTTTGGCAGAATCATGGTCGAAGTATTCACGCTGGGCCTGCTTAATTTCATTTAAGCCTTTTGCATTATCTGCCAGAAGATCAGAGACTACAGATGAGAGGTTTGACAGCTCTTCACAGAAGATTCCCAGTTTATTGCTAACGGCAAAATCGGGATTTTCCTGTTCCTGTCCGGGCAGGGCACCTGTTATTATCAGCGGGACGTTGCAGGCAATAGCTTCCATCATTACATTAGGGCTGCCCCGGGTAAAGGCTATATCGGATTTTAACATATAATCCTGAATGTTCGTTACATATCCATGGATTTCAACTCTCCCGGGATACTGAAGTGAAAGAGTCCTTTCCAGTTTTTCCTTCATGGTTTCATTTCTTCCGGCAATAATTTGTATATTACAGTTGAAATTATCAAGTAAGAGTTTTGATACCGCACTCATATCTCCGGAACCTTCACCACCGCTCATAATCAGGCAGTCAAGAGGTCTGTCAAGGCTGTAATCGGGCTTTTGAACTCCCTGGGAGATATGCTGTGTAAATCTTGACCTCACAGGGAATCCGATTACTTTTATTGAGGACTCAGGTACTCCAAAGCCAATACATCTTTCCTTTGCCTCGGCAGTAGGGCAGATTATGCAGTCTGCACGTTTATCGGCCCAGAGGGGGGAGATGCTTACGAGATCGGCAACAAAAATTGCAAAAGGGATATTTATTTTATAATCTCTAAGAATATTCAGGATCGGTGAATTAAAAACCGGATGAACTGAAAGAATTAAGTCGGGTTTAAGTTTCCTGAGCATTTTTATCAAATTTTCACGGATGGTCAATTCTGTAAATTCATGTATAAACGTTGGATTCCTTTTGGATATTTTCCAGGCTAATTTCCAGAGTTCTTTTGCGTTTCTTGTAACCAAACCATAGGATTTACCTACTTTAACCCACATATTTCCGCCCAGATCAAATCCATCTATAATATTAACATTAACATCGTCATGCAGATTGAATTGCTCCAACAGCGATTCACTAATACTCTTATGCCCATGACCAGTGTAATCTGATGAAATTATTACAACATTTTTCATGTTTTTTCCTTAGCCTCCAAGATTGTTTACTAATTTAACAGCACTATCATTCCATATATATAATAATACAACTATATAATAATACAACATTTGGGTTAAATGATAGGGATTAAAGTGTTAATTCTAAAATTTTTTTATTTTTGATTCTGTATATTTTACGAGTAATAAGATTAAATGTTTGATTTTATTTTTTATAATTTTAATATTGTTTAATCGTTATAAACCAATTTTTGTTTTCATATATTATAACGCTTGTGTTTTGTACCGGAATGTTTAATTTATATTGGAAAGCTGGGGATGTGAGGCTGTTGAGAAAAACTTTAAGAAGCGTATTGAGTATTATGATTATTTTATCCTGTTTATTATGTACTTTTGAGGTTTGGGCCGATGATACCAATGAAGATGAACCCATAAGAGATTTTACCGGTAATGGCAGTATTGAGACGACAGGCAACAGGCTGCCCAGGGTATCTGCAAAAGAGGCAATTGTCCTGGATATGGCCACTGGAAGGGTATTGTATGAAAAAAATGCCTATACCAGACATTCCATAGCCAGTACCACTAAAATAATGACGGCCATAGTTGCTCTTGAAAACGGCAAGGATGAAGAGGATGTGGTAATAAGCAAAAGAGCGGCGGCAATCGGCGGGTCAACGGTCAATCTAAAGGAAGGGAAGACCTATAAGTTCAGGGATCTGATGTATGCAATGATGCTGAGATCCGGAAATGATGCTGCCATAGCTATCGCAGAACACATAGGAGGCTCTGTTGAACTTTTTGCGGAAATGATGAACAGAAAGGCGGCTGAAATCGGGGCCACAAATACCAATTTCGTCACTCCCCACGGACTTGATGATCCGCAGCATTACTCAACCCCATACGATTTGGCGCTCATAACTCAATATGCCTTAAAAAATGAAGAGTTCTGTAAAATCGTCGGTACTAAAAGTTCTGTTTTTGAGGGCAGCAATATTTCCAATACAAATGAGATGCTGGGATTATATCCGGGGGCCGACGGAGTTAAAACGGGATATACGGGGCAGGCCGGAAGATGTCTGGTTACCTCGGTTACAAAAGATAACTGGAGAATTATATCCATAGTCCTTGGCTGCTCAACAAGAACTGTCAGGGCGCAAAGCAGCAAAATACTCCTGGATTATACCTTTGGAAATTTTAAAAACTATGAGTATCTTAAAAAAGGGCAGCCGCTGCAGCAGTTGGATGTACATAAGGGGATACTGGACAAAGTCCCCATATATTCTGATTCTGACATAACCATACCTCTTAAGCAGGAGGAAGTGGATAAGGTTAAAGTTATTTACAATCTTCCCGACGTTATAGAAGCGCCTTTAAAAAGCGGCACGAAAATCGGAACTGCCGATTACCTTCTGGACGGCAAGCTTTTGGCCACAACTGATCTGAAAAACAGTGAGACAGTGGGGAGAAAGGATTTTTACTATTATTTTGACTCAATTTTCAAAACCTGGGCCAGACTTGTACATAACTGATAAAGATGGCATAATATTAGGATAGTGCGTATCTGCCCCAGCCCGGCAGTGGAAGGGCGGCTTTACTTCTTGATTTTAAAAATTATATGCAGGAAAGGCTATATAAACTGAAATGAAAACAGTACTGGTCGGTATTAATTCAAAATATATACATACCTGCCTGGCGGTATGGTATTTGAGAGCCAGCTTAAAAAACACCGAGGAAACAGTGGTCAGAGAATTTACCATCAATGATAACAAAGACAGCATACTGGCTGAAATTTATAAGGAAAAGCCTGATATCCTGGCCTTTTCCTGTTATATTTGGAATTATGAAATAGTAAAGCTGCTTATGCGCGAAATCAGGAAGCTTATGCCAAAGTGCTTTATAATTCTTGGAGGACCGGAGGTCTCATATACTGCGGCCTCGGCAATAAAAGAAAATGATCCCGCTGATTTTGTATTGTGCGGAGAGGGGGAGGAGGTCTTTCCTGTTCTGACCGAAGCAATTCAAAACGGGTCTGAGGAGTATAAAATGCTAAAAGGCATTGCATACAGAGAAAACGGGGAAATCATATACAGAGAGGGATTTAATCTTATTTCACAATTGGACAGGCTTAATTCTCCCTATACTGATGCCCTGCTGGAGTCGGCTGAAAATAGAATTATATATTATGAATCTTCAAGAGGCTGTCCGTTTAACTGTTCCTACTGTATTTCCTCAACTTTTAACGGTGTCAGATTTTTTTCTTTTGAAAGAGTAAAAACCGAATTGGAGAAACTTTTAAAGTTTGAACCAAAACTGATTAAATTTGTTGACAGGACCTTTAACTGTAATAAAAAGAGGGCAAAGGAAATATTTGAATATATCATTTCCCTGGAGTGCGGTACAGTGTTTCATTTCGAAGCGGCAGCAGACCTGTTTGATGAAGAAATGCTGGAATTGCTGAGCCATGCTCCTGCAGGAAGAATTCAGCTTGAAATCGGGCTGCAGACCACAAATACCGGAACACTTGCAGAAATTGACCGGGTGACCGATCTGGGTAAGTTGAAAAACAATGTTGAAAGAATTCTCGGCAATTCCAATATTCATGTTCATCTGGATCTTATTGCAGGCTTGCCCTTTGAAGATATTATTTCCTTCAGAGGGTCTTTCAACGATGTATATGCCATGAAGCCGCATCAGCTTCAGCTCGGTTTCCTCAAAATGCTAAAGGGGGCACGGGTGAGAAATGAGGCTGAAAAGCACGGTTACAGTTATAGAGATTTTGCTCCTTATGAGATTCTTGAAAACAAATATATAAAATATCAGGATATTCTGGCTTTAAAAGATGTGGAGGAAGTCGTTGAAAGGTATTACAATTCAGGCAGGTTTCAGAAGTCCTTGACCCTGTTGGAGAAAACTTATTCCGGGGATTATTTTGAATTATACAAAGTATTGTCTGTCTATTGCAGGAAAAATGCATATCTGGACAGGCCCATAGCTTACCGTGAGAACATAGCCATTCTATCTGCTTTTGTAAAGGACGGATTGGCAGGAAGGGTTAATATGGAAGAGTTCCGTCAGGCTATGGTGTTTGACTTTCTAAGCTCCGATAGTTCCGGTGCTATTCCGGATACCATCAGGGACGGCAGGGATTTTCTGCCTGCCGGCAGGATTCATGAAATGCTCAGGAGCGAGGACTTTATTAAGGAACATCTTCCAAAATTTCTGTATACTCCTGCAAAGAACATTTTAAAGAAAGTATTTTTTGTTTCACTTGATTTAATAACAAATCCACAGGATATCCTTATTTTTGATTATACTCAAAAGAATGCGGTAAATGGAAAATACAAAAATATTATCATAAAAGTGTAACCTTTCTCTTCTGCAAAATCAGTTAAAACTAAAATACAGAAAAGTACTTATTCAATAATATTTTTCCAATACTCACATATATTTTAAAATGAGATATTTTATCAGGAACAAATTTCAAAACTATTGATTATAATGGCAGTAAAACTGTTTGTTCCTTCAAATCTAC